>URVA01000091.1 GCA_900551155.1 uncultured Eggerthella sp.
TTGTGGCTTCTATCGCGATCGTGAGGTTATCCAGACCGCTTAGTGCATGCCAGTATTGGTGAATTGCATCCCCCGGCGATGACCGGGGGATTTTTATATGTACGCTTTTTGCCCGTTTTCCCTTGAAGGAGAAACCATGTCCGAAAACGTAGTAATTGCAGTTGATGTCCTTGGGGGCGATCATGGTCCTCGTGTGGTACTTCCTGGAATTGAACAGGCGCTTGAAGAAGATCCTAATCTTGAAGTAATCGCCTGCGGTCCCGAGGATGTTGTAGTGCCTTTTGCTGAGGCGCATGAGCGTGTTCGTGCTCAGGTTACAACTGAAGAAATTACTATGGATGAACATCCTGCAAATGCGGTGCGTAAGAAAAAGGATTCAAGCCTTGTAGTAGGTAATCGTCTTGTGAAAGAGGGAGAAGCAGGGGGCTTTTTCTCGGCAGGTTCAACCGGAGCGTGTCTTGCTGCGGCAACTTTAGTCGTTGGTCGTATTAAAGGCGTAGCTCGTCCTGCACTGTGCACCATTTTGCCTTCTCCTGCAAAGCCTGTCGTTATGTGCGATGTGGGAGCAAATGCAGATTGCAAGGCATCTTATTTGGTGCAATTTGCTCAGATGGCTATTCCTTATGCGGAAAAAGTTGTTGGCATTACCGAACCAAAAGTTGCTCTTCTCAATATTGGTGAAGAAGAGACGAAGGGATCGAAGTTTGCTCAAGAAGCTCATGAATTGTTGCGCGAATCAGTTCCTCAATTTGTGGGCAACGCTGAAGGTCGCGACCTTTTGACGGGCGAATTTGATGTTATCGTTACCGATGGATTTACGGGCAATGTATGTCTTAAAACCATCGAAGGTGCTGCATCAGTTCTCTTTAAGAGCATTAAAGAGGTAATGATGAAAAACACCATGACTAAACTTGGTGCGCTTACCCTTAAAGGTGGTCTTGGTGAACTGAAAAATAGCCTTTCTGCCGACGAATATGGTGGAGCTCCTATTCTTGGCGTAAAGGGTGCTTGCTTGGTTGGACATGGTTCATCTAACGAAACAGCCATTAAAAATGGCATTTTGGTTGCAGCACGCACGGTTCGTTTGGATGTTTCGGGAATAATTGCCCAGACTGTGTCACCAGCTGAATAGGTTGGGTACAATCTAGATAAGCTATTGTGATTAGTAACGGAGTGCGTTGAAAGAACAGCTAGAACATACTGAAAAACTTAATCGAGCGGAAGAGATTTTGGGCTACCAATTCTCTGATCGTTCATTGCTTCTTGCTGCGCTCACGCACCCTTCTGCTGCGGAAGGTCATTCTATTTCTGATTCGTATGAGCGTTTAGAGTTTCTAGGCGATAGCATTTTAGGCGCTATCGTTTCCTATGAAGCCTTTCATGCGTATCCAGACCTTAACGAAGGTGGCCTTACCCGCATCAAGGTTTCCCTGGTATCAGGGGCATCTCTTTCTAAAGTGGCAAGCGATTTAGGAATTGCAGACGTTATCTTTTTCGGATCTTCTGAGCGAGGCACGGGAAGGCGCGGTCTGCATTCTGCGCTTGAAAATGTATATGAATCTTTGGTTGCGGCCCTCTATCTTGATGGAGGTTTAGCGCCCGCAATTGCCTTTGTAAAGCGTACGCTCATTGTTCGTATGAGCGCTGATATGGCAAAAGAGCCAGAAAATCCTAAAAGTGTCTTACAGGAACGCTTACAAGAAGATGGCATAACGCCAACATATCGTCTTGTTGAAACACAGGGGCCTCCTCACGACAGAACGTTTGTTACGCAAGTCTTTGTGGGCGTGCAATCTATCGCTCGCGGTGTTGGCAGAACGAAAAAAGAATCGGAAAGCCAAGCTGCTAAATCTGCTCTTGAAGTATTAAGCTCGTTTTTTGAGGCAAAAGATTCCAAAGATAAGAAACGTAAAGCTGATGCTCGTGCAGCGGTAAAGGCAGCAAAGGCAGAAGAAAAAGCTCGCCGTCAAGCTGCGCAACGCGCAAAGAAGCAAAAGAAACAGCAACAGCAACAGCAATAAAAGGGGTACTCTGTGTATCTGAAGTCACTCACGTTAAAGGGTTTTAAATCCTTTGCAGATCGTACTGTTATGAAGTTCGAACCTGGTGTGGCAGCTATTGTTGGTCCTAATGGTTCTGGTAAATCTAATATCTCTGATGCCGTTTTGTGGGTTTTGGGCGAACGTAACGCAAAAAACCTGCGTGGTCAGTCTATGGAAGACGTTATTTTTGCTGGTTCTTCTGCGCGCAAACCTGTATCTGTTGCTGAAGTCGAATTGTTACTTGATAACTCCGATGGTACGCTTCCTGTTGATTTTGCTGAAGTTTCCATTGGTAGACGTATGTATCGCAGTGGCGAAAGCGAATACCTGGTAAACGGTAACGTCGTTCGCCGCATGGACGTTCTTGATATTCTTCACGATTCTGGTTTAGGTACGGGTACCAACTCCATTATTTCTCAGGGTAATTTGGATTCAGTTTTATCTTCGCGCCCCGAAGATCGTCGCGCTTTGATTGAAGAAGCTGCTGGCATTTTGAAACACAAGGAGCGCAAGGCTAAGTCTGAACGCAAATTAGCACAAATGGATGCCCACTTAGATCGCGTACATGACATTACAGCAGAAGTAGAGCGTCAGCTAAAGCCTCTTGAACGCAAGGCTCGCAAGGCGCGTACTTATGAAACGCTTTCGGCTGAATTAAAAGAAGTAAAGCTTCAGCTTGCAGTAGACGATTTGCGTGTTTTGCAAAAGCGCTGGGATGCAACACTTTCTCAAGAAGGTGAATTAAGTGCCGAACAGCAACGCGTAAAAGAGGAATTAGCGCAAGCTGAAAAAACTCTCGATGAGCTTCAGCAAACACTTCACGATCGCGGAAGCCAAGAATCAACTCTTAATGATCGTTATCGTCGTGCTCAGGCTTGTTTTGAGCGTCTGAATTCTACTGCGTTAGTGGTGCGAGAAAAACGAAGTGGCTTTATTTCCGAGGCTGAGCGTTTAACTCGTTATGTAGAAGAGGGACGTGTTCGTCGCGCTGCAGCGCAAAAGGAACTTGAAACCGCTCGTAGTGCTTCTGAGGAAGCACAGAGTGCCTACACTAAAGCGCAGGCTACTTTAGATTCTCTTGAATCGGATCACAAGAATCAAACGCAACAGCGAAATGCTCTGCGTAAACAAATTGATACGTTGATGTCTGAACAGCGTGGTTTAATTCATCGTCAGGAAACTATTCAGGCAACCCAGGCAGCACTTCACGAAAACCTTTCAGAAAAGCGTGCACGAGCACAAGTTATTGATGCTCATGTTGCCGATGCACAAAAACGCCTTGAAGCAGCACAGGCACAAGCCGAAGAACTTGAACAAAGCGCAAAAGAACTTTCCGATCAATACGAGCAGGTTCGTGCTGAAGAAGTTTCTGCACGTGAGCAACTCAATAGTCTTGTAGTGGCGCGCGATCAAGGCAGAAAAGCGCTTGATGAAGCTCGTCAGGCCTACACGCAGGCTTCAGCAGAGCGAACAGCGCTCGAGGAATTAGAACGCGCAAGCGAATCGTCTAATCCCTTGCTTGCGGAATTATTGGAGAAACGCGATGAAGTTGCTCCTGCTTCCATTTTGCTTACGCATGCTATTCAGGCATCCTCTGAGCTTGATATGGTAGTTGAGCTTTTGCTGGGCGATGATATCCATGGATTGCTTACCCAGAACAATGAAAACGCTCAGGCGCTTGCAAACCGTGCCCTTTCTTCTTCGGCGTATGGTGACGCAATTGTATTTGGCGCTGGTTTTAACTATGGCAAAGATGCGTTAGCCAATGAAGCTGCTCGGTCTGCATCTGATAGCTTGGAATTATCAAACGAAGCACTTCCGTATCGTCGCTTAATTGATGAACTTGAAATTAAACCTGAGTACACCAATCGAATGAGGGCGTTGCTAGGCGATGTTTATGTGGTCGACACGTTATCTTCGGCGCTCGAGGCGCAGGCAAACACGAATGTGTCTGTTCGCTTTGTTTCGCTAGATGGGGCAGTGGTCTACCCGAATGGAAAGATTCTGGTAGCTCACCGCTCAGAAGAAGAAAAGAGCAACAGCGCCCTTGCGCGTAGACGTGCTCTTGCTCAGGCTCGTACCCAAGAAAAAGCCGCTGGTGCAACGTATGAGCAAAAACAACAGGAAAATGAAGCGCTCGAAGCACAGCTGCGTAATGTACAAACTGAATCTCTAAAACTTTCAGAAGTGGTTGCGAACTTGAAGGGTAGGAGTGAATCTGCGCAAAGAGACGCTGCCCAATCAAAACAAACCGTTACTGAATTGTCTGGGGAATTAGAAAAGCTTTTACAAGAGCAGAAGGAAAACGAAGCGTTTTTGGCAAAAGCGCAACCCG
This sequence comes from uncultured Eggerthella sp., assembly GCA_900551155.1. Taxonomy (GTDB): domain Bacteria; phylum Actinomycetota; class Coriobacteriia; order Coriobacteriales; family Eggerthellaceae; genus Anaerotardibacter. The sequence continues at coordinate 4,378 of URVA01000091.1, forward strand.
ATTCTGATGAGCTAGAAAAGGAATTGACCCAGGTTCTTGCGAAGCTTTCTATCAATAAAGATAAGGTTGCCGAATTAGAGCAAACGCTCTCGCCACTTCGTCGTAGTATTGTGGCTCTTTCTGAAAAAGTAAGTGATGCGCGTCTTGAAACCGCGCGTTTATCTGAGCGTTTGGCTTACGCGCAGCGTATGGAGCAAACCCGTCAGCAAGAAATCACTTCTTCTGCTCGTGAAGACGAAGCATCCAGTAGGCGAATTGGCATTGCACGTGGTGCAGCATATCGTGCTGATGCGCTGTTGGCCACTCTTGCTTCGCTTTCTGATGCAGCATCGCTTCTTTCTGTTCGTTTAGAACAGGAATCTCAGTCAGAGCAGCAGGCATCGCGTGAATTGCACGATAAAATTGCTGAAGCTACGCGAACTTCCCGCGAAGTTCATCAGCGTTTTGAAGGGTGCAGCGCCAAGTTGGCTGATGTGCGCATCGAAAAGGGTCGTTTAGAGATCCAGGTAGATGCGGGCATTAAGGCGATCGTTGAAGATTGCGCAACTCCGCTTGAGCAGGCACTTACCTTAGAACAATTGGAAGATCGTGCGTTTGCGGAAGATACGTGCGCTTCTCTTGAGCGTCGCATTAAGAATATGGGCACCATTAATCCTGATGCTGCTCAGGAATTCGAAGAAGTTCAAGAGCGTTATACGTATCTTTCTTCTCAGTTAGAAGATATGCGCCTTGCTCGTAAATCGCTCGCGCGCATTGTGAATGTAATTGATGAGCGTATGCGTACCGATTTTGTTCGTACCTTTGAACAGGTAAATGACAATTTCTCTGAAATATTCTCGACGCTTTTCCCTGGTGGACATGCGCATCTTTCTTTGCTTGATCCTGACGATTTGGAACACACTGGTGTTGATGTAAATGCTCAACCAATTGGTAAGCGTGTTAAGAAAATGTCGCTGCTTTCAGGTGGCGAAAAATCTATGACCGCTATGGCGCTGTTGTTTGCGGTGTATCGTATTCGCCAGACGCCATTTTATATCTTAGACGAGGTTGAAGCTGCGCTTGACGATACCAATCTGCGTCGTTTGATTGCCTACCTTAATGTTATCCGCGATCAAACTCAGTTCATAATGATTACCCACCAGCGTCGCACGATGGAATCAGCAGATATACTGTATGGTGTTTCCATGCAAGCCGATGGCATTACTAAGGTGGTAAGTCAGAAACTGGATAATGCTCAGCGCAAGGAGGGCTAAATGGGCTTCTTTGAAAAAATAAATGCTGGTCTTTCTCGTTCACGCGAACGTCTGAAAGAACAGATGAACATTCTTCTTGATCGTGGTCCCGATGTTGATGAAGAATTCTGGGAAACGCTTGAAGAAACGCTTATTTTGGCTGACTTGGGTGCCAGTGCTGCTGATGAAATT
>URVA01000092.1 GCA_900551155.1 uncultured Eggerthella sp.
TGGTTTGGGCACTATGGGTTTTGGTTTTCCTGCAGCTATTGGTGCTAAGGTTGCTTGTCCTGATAAGCAGGTAGTTTGCATAGCGGGCGACGGTTCATTCCAGATGAATTCTCAGGAAATGGCAACCGCAGCAGCTGAAGGTATTAACGTTAAAGTACTTTTGATGAACAATTCTGCTTTGGGTATGGTTCATCAGTGGCAAAACCTGTTCTACAACAAGCGCTATAGTGAAACGCTGTTGCCCGACATTCCTGATTTCGTGAAGTTGTGCGACGCATATGGCTGGGGCGGTAAACGCGTAAGCAAGCCTGAAGAATTGAAGGATGCCTTCCAGTGGCTGCTTGATTACGATGGCCCTGCGTTGTTGGATATGCGTATCGACCGCGATGAAAACGTATTCCCTATGGTTGCTCCTGGCGCTCCTTTGGATGACATTATTGGCGCCGTTAATGTGGGTCCTATTTCACACATGTTAGAGGGATTTGAAAACTTGCCTTTTGAAAATGCGGCAGAAGCTAATGATGCAGCACACGCAGCAGAAGCAGCAGCTAAAGACAAGAAAGCGGCCAATAACGAAAAGACCGATGACGACTCTGAAGAAGAAGGAGGCCGATAATGGAAACACCCCAAAGGCACATCCTTTCTGTTTTGGTAGATAACCAGTCCGGCGTTCTTTCGCGTGTTACCGGTCTTATTTCGCGTCGTGGATTCAATATTGAATCGCTTTCCGTGGGTCCTACTGAAGATCCTACGTTGTCGCGCTTGACCATTATTATGCTTGCAAACGATGTGGCTTATGAGCAAATTACCAAACAGCTTCACAAGCTTATTAACGTTCATAAGATTACTGACCTTACCCAAGAACAGGCTATTGAACGAGAGCTGGTTTTGATTAAGGTTCATGCAAACCCTGAACGTCGCAATGAAATTATTGAAATTGCAAACGTATTCCGCGCCAATATTGTTGATGTGGGTAAAACTTCATTAACTGTTGAAGTTACGGGTACTGAGTCAAAGATTGCGGGTATCGAAGATTTGCTTCGTGCTTACGGTATTAAGGAAATCATTCGTACAGGTGTAATTGCTATGTCTCGTGGTTCGAAGGTAAGTTAATACGTTTCCACGAGTTGGCGATAACAGTAAAGTAAGTAATCAGTCATTAGAAGAAGGGATGAATCATGGCTGTAACTATCTATTATGAACAGGACGTAGATCCTTCAGTAATCCAGGGCATGAAGGTAGCCATTATTGGCTATGGCTCTCAGGGTCATGCACATGCACTGAACCTTAAGGATTCTGGCGTTGATGTTCGCGTTGGTCTTCGCGAGGGTTCTTCCTCTTGGGCAAAGGCTGAAGAAGCTGGCCTGAAGGTAATGAACATGGACGATGCTGCTGAAGAAGCAGACCTTATTATGATCCTCGTTCCCGACGAGAAGCAGCCTGAAGTATACGAACAGCACATTGCTTCTCATTTGAAGGAAGGCAACACGCTCGCCTTTGCTCATGGCTTCAACATCCACTATGGCTACATCAAGGCTCCTGAAGGCGTAAACGTAATTATGTGTGCTCCTAAGGGTCCTGGTCATATTGTTCGTCGTCAGTACACGGAAGGTTCTGGTGTACCTGATTTGGCTTGTGTTGCTCAGGATGCTACTGGCAATGCTTGGGATATCGCACTTTCTTACTGCTGGGGCGTTGGCGGTGCTCGTTCGGGCATTATTAAGGCAACCTTCGCTGAAGAAACCGAAGAGGACCTCTTTGGTGAGCAGGCAGTTCTTTGCGGTGGCTTGGTAGAGTTGGTAAAGGCTGGCTTCGAGACCTTGGTAGACGCTGGTTATCCTCCAGAGCTTGCATACTTCGAGTGCTACCACGAGATGAAGATGATCGTAGATTTGATGTACGAATCTGGCATCCACTTCATGAATTACTCCATCTCCAACACCGCTGAATATGGCGAGTACTATGCTGGTCCTAAGGTAATCAATGAGCAGTCTCGTGAGGCTATGAAGGAAATCTTGAAGCGCATTCAGAATGGTGAATTCGCTAAGGAATTCGTTGCTGACTGCAACAATGGTCACAAGTGGTTGCTCGAACAGCGTGAGGCTATCAACAACCACGAAATTGAAAAGACGGGCGAAAAGATTCGCTCCATGTTCTCTTGGATCAAGTCTGAGTAGTCTAACTGCTTAACTGCATAAGAGAATCTTTTCAAGGCTGTGTCTGATAATCAGGCACAGCCTTTTTTGCTATTGATGTCTTTTGTTTCGAGTTGGGCTGTTTCAACGAAGGCCTTAATGATGTTCCAGTCGCTTTTCCAACCAATACGCATGGTGTAGCTTGCTTCAGATCCAAGAGATACAACCAAAAGCTTTTCTAGCTGCTCAGGGGAAAGGGTTGTTCGCACCAGTATTTCGGGGCTAAAGCAGCCTCCAATACCTTGGGCACACAAATCTAGAACAAAGGCAAGGTTTTCGGCTTCAACTTTAATAACAGGTTCCTTGGAAAAGTGCGCCAATATGTGGCGGGAGAATCTTCCGGCAATATCTTGCTCGTGTCCAAGGAGAAAAGGGCACTGTTCTAATAGCTGGAAGGTTTGGTTGTTTTGAATTTCGTCGATGACTGAGTGCGTTTTATCGCCGAAAATGCTCTCAAAAAGATCTTTCCTGCAGACGAATACGATGCGCTCTTGATAAAGATCGCGATGCTTAATTCCTTTTAGATTTCCCCTAAAGTCAGAAATGCAAATATCAAGTTCATCTTTCATGAGTTTTTGGGTAAGCGCATCGACGGGAACTTCTACAACCTTTAGTTCTACTTTAGGATGCTGCTTGATGAAGCTGCATAGTATAGGTGTAAGAATTACCCTGTCGCGGTTGTCGGTTATTCCAACTCGTATCAGACCTTTTTCGTTGCCGGTTATTTCAGAAAACGCAACATAGAGGTCTTTTACTTCATGCTGAATGGTTTCGGCGTGCTTCAAAAACTCTTGTCCGGCATAGGTAAGCTCTAAGGGAACATGTCTTACGAAAAGTTGGCAGCCTAGCTCACGCTCAATTGAAGCTATATGAGCACTGAGGGTTTGCTGGGTGATATGTAAGCTTTTTGCTGCCTTGGTGATGCTTCGTTCTCGCGCAACTGCAAGGATGTAATCGATGCTCTGGAAATTCGTCAGCGCTCCCTTTTTGCGTTTCTTACTACAAAATATATCTGTATTTATAACAAGATAATACAGTTTGAAATGGTGATAAAACTACTTCATAGTGGAAAACAAAGAGGAGAAGCAAAAGATGGGCGCTTAAGAGGAGATTGCACAGTAATTAAAAAAAGGACTATTCAGCAATCAAAGAAGAAAGACGGGGAAGTAAGTAAAGAGCAATAAGCAAAGGCAAGAACTGAAAAGCGGAAAACAAAAAGGGAGTGGAATTTATGAAAATAAGCGTGCTGTATTTAGGAAGAATTGAGTGCAAGAAAGATGCACTCGTTCGTTGTGATGATCAAAATGCCATGATCAAATCGCCTATGTCTGCGATTTTGATTCAACATCCGGTATTGGGAAATGTGCTGTACGACACCGGAAACCATCCGCTTTATAACACCGAATACTCGCTGTTTACTCGCGAGACCTACCCTATACGGGAATTCTTGTCTATTGAGGATGCGCTTGAGAGCAAAGGCCTCACGCCTGCAGACATTGACATGATTATTTTGTCTCATCTGCATTTCGATCATGCCGGAGGGCTGTGCTATTTCAAAAATACGAAGGCTTTAAAAAATGTCGTGGTGTCAGAAGCCGAACTGAAAAATGCATATTACCAAGTGATGACCGACCAAGCGGGCGCTTACGTAAAAAGCACTTTTGACTTGGATGGTATTGTCTTTAGGTCTATTTCTCAGGATACGGCCTTAGCGGATGATCTGAGCCTTTTCATCCAACAGTCGCATACTCCTGGGCTTGTGGGGATGGTGCTCAACACTCAGTCACAGGGAACTATTATCACCACGAGTGATTCTATTTATACACGTGAAAGCTTTGACCGTCAGCTGCCACCAGGCGGAACCATCAATAAGACTGATCAGGAGTTTTACGATAACTTAGAGAAAATCAAATTTATGAGGGATTCGTATGGTGCCAAGCTGATATTCGGTCACGACTACGAACAGGTACTTGAGTTAGTTCGTCAAGGTACGTTCGAATAAGACAAGCTTTCTAGCTAAAACTGAAAAAGGTTTAGGCCAATTTCTTCGTCGAAATAACGATCAACCGTGCCATCGATAACAGTAATGATCATTTCGCAGGTTGCGCTTACCGTGGCTGAATTAAGGTGTCCGCCAAAAGCATTGCCTTTTTCGTCTCCGACGCACATGTGAAGATGGGTGTAGAATTCGCCATTCATAGTATTAATGGTGCCAGTCAAAGAGACAATTTCATAACATCCGATGAAGTCATTTGCAATGTATTGCCTAGTGTCGGTTTTGAACACACCAATGGTGAATTCTTTTACAGCACCTAAGGCAGAAACATGGGCAAGGGTAATATTTTCTTTTAGAGCGAGCTCTTCTACTTTTTCAAGGATTTCTTCATCCTTGTCTATGCGAACAACGTAGGTGTTATCAAATTTCCGATAGTCCATTGCGTCTTTCCTTTCTGTAAGACAAAGCTTTGTGCTGGCAGGCATGCGTATTTATGGGTGTTCCCTGCTTGCAGTTGTTGCTGCTGAAGTTTTGTGTGGACTATCCTAGTTTTTGTAAGAGCAATTTGTGGGATTGTTCTGGGAATCGGCTTATTTTAGGGCGTTTAGTACGGTTTTTGTATCAACAACACGGCTGTCGTAGCAACGAGAAAAGTATTCCAAACCTGCTTCTTGCGTACCGATTAAGAACGTTCCGCAGGCATCAGCAGGAACAATGGTTTTGTAGCCCAAGAAATAAGCGCCCGCCAAGGTTTGTAGCACGCAAATGTTGGTATCGCATCCAAAAGCAATTAGGGTATCTACGCCAAGTTCGCGAAGCGTTAGATCAAGGTCTGTTTGAAAGAAACCGTTATAACGGCGTTTGGGAATAATGAAGTCGCTTTCCCGTACTTCGAAATCTGCCAAAGGTTGTGCGGCATCAGTGTTGCGAATGCCGTGCTCTCCCCAAAGATCTAATTCCCGATCAACACCTTCGATATGAGCGTCGTTGGTGAACAATACAGGCAGATTAGCCTTGCGAGCTGCTTTAACGATACTAACGGCATTTTCTGCCATTGTTTCGAGGCCAGGAGTAGGCCCTGCGGATCCTCCTAGAACATCAATCACTAATACAGCGCAACGAGAAAGATCAATTTCGGTGCTTTGCTGCCAGGGGGTTTGTTGTGGTTCAGGCAGGTACGTCATGGAGAGATCCTTTCTGTTAGAGGGCGACTGCCGACTTATGAATTGCGATGTTTGTGAAGCTCTTTCATTTGTTCGCGCGCGGTACAAGTAATGCGAAGTGAGCGCATAGCAGAATCAAGGGTGCTATAGCATTGGGCACCAGGAATTCCGCGCAACTCATCAACGATATCTTGCGCTTGACCTAGACCAGGATACTCTTGTACTTCTGGTGCTACATCCCAGGTTTTCATCTCAGCTTCTTTACGAACACCGCCCATTACTCCTTCATGGGCGACTGCATTTTCATCGGCAAGCGCTTCAAAGTGGAGGGGAGCGGCGTTGTCGTAATACGAGAACCAAACGCTACCTTTATCGCCATAAATTAAAAACCGATCGATTGCTTTATAGGTTGCATAGCACCAGGT
>URVA01000093.1 GCA_900551155.1 uncultured Eggerthella sp.
ATCATGCTTTGAAGAATTTAGATAAACACGTGGTTTGTCTTCTTGCAAAAGATGATCCCATTGATAGTGGGCTTATGTTCTTGCCTGGCGTAGAAACGCTTATTCCTGCTGCGCAGTATTCTTCTTCTGTAAAGGTATTTATTGCGGTAGATGTTCCTACCACTGAACGCATTGGTGAAGCTGATGCCATTCAGGCGGCTGCTACGCTACGCTTTACCATCGATCATCACGCGGTTGATACCACCATGTCGGAATTTACCTATGTTGATCCTGATGCTCCTGCAGCAAGCTTACTGATATGGAATCTTGCAAAGAAACTCAATGCGATTTCTTTTGAAGTTGCTCAATGCTGTTTAACGGGATTGATTACTGATACTGGCCGTTTTGCGTATCAGAACACCAACGCTGAGGCATTTATTTGCGCTGCTGAAATGGTAGAAGCGGGAGCGAGTCCTGCTGTTGTTAATCGTGAATTTTTCCAAAATAGATCGTTGGCGTCAGTTAAATTAGAGCAGCTGGTTCTTGAACGCATGGAGTTTTATGAACAGGGTGCATTTGTCACTTCTTACTTAACTAAAGGAGACTTTACTGCTTGTAATGCTATTAAAGCTGATGCTGAACCGCTTATTGATTCATTGCGTTCAATTCGTGGTGTTCGAGTGGCTCTTATTTTGCGAGAGAATTCAGAAGGTCAAATTCGCGGCAGCTTACGTGCAAAAGATGATGATACCGACGTGGCAGCGGTTGCTCGTTTCTTTGATGGCGGAGGCCATAAAGCAGCAGCTGGTTTTACCTTCTATGGTTCAATGGATGAAGCTCTCAGTGCAACTAAGCTTCAAGTTATTAGTCAATGCTTTTCAGATGACAACAATAGGCAAGGGGTTGCTCTGAATGGCTAAACGAGGATCATCGGGTGTCTGCCGTTTGTTGGCGATCAATAAACCGGTAGGCATGTCTTCTCATGATGTTGTCAATCGAGTTCGACGTGTGTTTAATGAGCGACGCGTTGGTCACGCAGGCACATTAGATCCTCTTGCTTCAGGGGTCCTTTTGGTTTGCGTAGGTCCTGCTACGCGTCTAGATGCATTCTTGGTTGGTCATGGAAAACGATATCGTATGGGAGTAATGTTTGGTATCTCAACTACCACCGATGATTCTGAGGGTGATATTTTGAAGACCCTTCCAGTACCTGATACCTGTAGGGATTTTTCTTTTGCTAAGAACTATGTTTCATGCATGGTAGGGAAGGGAGAGCAAGTTCCTCCAATTTATTCAGCGATAAAAGTTAATGGGAAAAAAGCCTACGAACAGGCACGTAAAGGAACTATTATCGATCTCGCACCAAGACCGTTTGAAATTTTTGATTCATCATGTGATTGTGTACGGGAATCGATTCGCAAAGATGGTGCAGAGGGATTTGAATGGCTTTGTGAAATGAGCGTATCGAGTGGTACCTACATGCGCTCTATTGCTCGAGATATGGGCCGAGATCTTCATTCTGCAGCGTATGTAAGCTCGCTTGAACGTATAAGATCTGGTACGGTTTCGCTCGAAGATTGCGCTACGCTTGAACAACTTGAAAATGATTCTAATATAGGAACAATAGATCCCTTACATGCCCTTGGTATCAGATTTGCCTTTGCTCGAGATAAGGTTGCAGAAAAGGTTGAGCATGGTTCCTGGCTTAAAGTGACGGATCTTTCTTTGAACGAGCCGCTTTTACCTGAACTGAATTCGCCTTGTACGTGTACGACAAACGTCAGGGCTTCACTAAAACCTCCTACACAGCAAGAGATTATAGGTGTTATAGTAAATAATCGCCTTAAAGCATTGTATGAATATCAAGAGTCCGAGCATCGATATGTACCTCGATGCGTGTTTTCGATAGGTGTTGAACGTGGCAAAACTGTATAAGGCTAACGAGTCATTCGATCATTCTCTTTTTAAGAATTCTTCCTGCGCTTTTGGCGTATTTGATGGCGTACATCTTGGACATCAGTATTTGTTGAACTGTGCTCAGAAAACCGCTCAATACAATGGCGGGAAATCGATAGCGTTGACGTTTGATATTGACCCTGATGAGATTTTTCATCCTGAGCGTCTTCGTAAGCTTATGAGTAACGAAAGGCGCCTAGAAACCTTATTGCAAAGTGGCGTTGATGCAGTAGTTGCGCTTCCATTTACGCGAGAGTTTGCGAGCTTGTCTCCTGCGGATTTCCTGCTTCAAACGTTTAATGGATTCGCTCCTTCAAACTTGCACGTGGGACTTGATTTCCATTTTGGCGCTAAAGCAGCAGGAAGTGTTGCTGATTTGGCTGAATGGGGGGCTGCCGTTGGTACTCATATCGACGCTCACAATCTTCAAAGTGCTGAAGGTTCACCGATTACCGCAACGCGAATTCGTCTTTTATTAATGGAACACGATCTTGATGAAGCACAAAAACTTCTTGGTCGTCGTTTTTCTATGATCGAAAAAGTTCGCCAAGGCAGAGGTGAAGGCGCTGATATGGGCTTTTCTACAGCTAATTTATTTATCGAGCCTAACCGTCGCGTTTTAGCCGAAGGCGTTTATTCGGCATATGCCATTGTTGAAGGCAAACGTTATCGCGCTGCTGTTTCTATGGGAGTCTCTCCCGTATTTGCCGATAAAACCGATTCTACTTGTGAAGTTCATATCTTGGATTTCGATCAAAATATTTATGGTGAATATATTGAGGTTGAATTCGTAGAGTATCTACGACCCATGATTAAATTCGATTCAACTGAAGAACTCATCAAAACGGTAATGGGAAATATTGATTATTGCCGAAATAGCTTACCTTTATAACGGTTGTACATTCTTAGGAATCGAGTTTGGTTGCTATTTCGACTTATTAGGTAAGCTTGGTATAACTTACCTAATTGATGTGAAATTGAAATACGATCTAGTTTTGAGGCGATAGTATATTTAGTGATGAAGACATACGGCGCGTTCGACAAGCTAACGATATCGTTGAGCTATTTTCCGAACGTTCTGTTATGCGCCAAAGAGGGCGTGATTTTTGGTGTTGTTGTCCTTTTCATCAGGAAAAAACTCCTTCTTGCAAAGTGGATCCCTCTTCGCAGACTTGGCATTGTTTTGGTTGTGGCGAAGGCGGCGACATTATTACCTATGTTCAAAAACTCGATGGTGTTGACTTCGTTGATGCGGTTCGCTTTTTAGCTCGAAGAGCGGGCATTGAACTGCAGGAATCCCCACAAGCAAATAAAGCTCGGAGTAAAAAGGCTCGTCTCAAGGCAATTTGTAGCGAAGCTGCTTCTTATTACCATATGCTTTTAATGCGATCATCCGATGAAGGTGCTGCTCAAGCTCGTCAGTATCTTTCCTCTCGCAATTTGGGGGGAGAGGTGCCTAATGAGTGGAATTTAGGGTATGCACCAGGCAGACGTCATCTCGTAACCCATCTTCGCTCTTTAGGTTTTAGCGACTCGGAAATGATCGAAGCTAACGTCGCGGTCAAGGGTTCGCAGGGAACTTCAGATCGGTTCTTTAATCGCGTGATGTTTCCTATTCGTGATATTCGTGGTGAAACTATCGCCTTTGGCGGTCGTGTTATAGGCTCTGGTGAACCAAAGTATCTCAACACGGGGGAGACCCCTCTTTTTCATAAATCTGAAGTGTTGTATGCCCTTGATAAAGCTAAAAGTACAATGGCAAGTACGGGTGTTGCTATCGTAGTCGAAGGGTATACCGATGTCATTGCTTTACATGGTGCTGGTTTTACTAATGTTGTAGCTACCTTAGGCACCTCGCTTACGCGACAGCATATTCGTATACTTTCTCATCATGCTAAATCTAAGATTATCTATCTTTTCGATGGCGATGAAGCAGGGCAACGAGCTGCTGATAGAGCACTTACGTTTATTGATTCATCGGTTACGCCTGAAGCGGGAAGCTCTAAGGTAGACCTTTTAGCAGTCACATTACCTGATAATCTTGATCCTGCAGATTTTATAGCCGAGCGCGGTGCTGAACCCTTTTCTGAATTGCTTGATAAAGCGGTTCCTCTTATTCGATTTGGTATTGATAGGCGTCTTAGTCGCTATGACTTGCAAACTCCAGAAGGCAGAAGTCGTGCTACAACTGAAGCCCTGAGCGTGTTAGCTCCTATTAAAACTTCACTCTTAGCAAAGGATTACGCTGTTTATATTGCAAGTAAGGTTCATGCGCGTGAACAAGACATATTAGAACGTCTTGATGTACTTAAGGCTCCTACAAATCGAGACTACGAAACAAGCCCGAAAGCAGCCGATATCAAAAGGCAGCAGAGCAGCATCTCTTTGACACCTTCGGAGAAAAATCGTCTTCGTACCGAGCGTGAATTTTTAAGTCTCTGTGCTCATAATCCTGCCATGATTCCTGACTTTCTTAATGAATTGGGACAAACCGAATGGCATGATAAAGTGCATAGAGAACTCGCCTTGGCATTGATCGAAGTTAGTGCTCAAGATGATACGCTTTGCGCTGCGGATCTAATTCGAAAGGTACAGCAGCAGTGTTCCTATGCTGAAAAAATCTTAACTTCTTCAACGCTACCTTCTTCGAATTCTGCTCATGATCTCTTACGATTCATGGCAGATGAGCTTGCTATAGGAGATATGGAAAGCGCTATCAATGCTATGCGTGTTCAACTAGATAGTGCGTCATCTCAGGAAGAAAAAGAAGTAATTTTTCAATCGATCTATGTTTTACAATCCGAGCTCAATCAACTTCGTGCTCGCCATGTTAAGACCAATTAACGTGCTTTCTTTTCATTTTGATAATGATACATAAAAAGTATCATTATTCGCTGGTATACTAACGTTCGAACAATGATGAAGCATGCTTGGAAGGTTTATGCATGAAAACTCTCGATATCGTTTTGTCTCCCGATCCTGGACTTCGTAGTGTGTGCGAACCCTGTAAGGTAGGAGATAGATCTTTAGTTAAATTAAGTAAGCAAATGCTCAAGACCATGTATGAAAACAATGGCTGCGGCCTTGCTGCTCCTCAGGTAGGCATCAATAAACGCTTTGTTGTTATTGATTGTTTGGACGATGAAGGCAAGCCTGATCCGTATGTGTTAGTAAATCCTGTAATCGAATGGTCAAGCAGTGATGCAATTACCGAAGAAGAGGGATGCTTGTCTTTGCCTGGCATCTCTGTCCTTATTTCGCGTCCTTCTAAGGTGCGTGTTCGCTACTATGACCTTGATGGTAACGAGTGCAAGGTCGTAAGCGGTGGCTTGCTTGGTAGATGTTTACAGCATGAAATTGATCATTTAGATGGTATTACTCTATTTGAATCTTGTTCGCCAATGGATCGAATCAAGGCTCTGCATGATTACCATATTGCTTTAGAGCAGGGCGCTAAGCCTGGAGAGATAGGATAGGTTTCAATGCGCGTTGTTTTTATGGGAACACCAGAATTTGCTCAAACTATTCTGGAAGCCTTAATTGATTCAGATCATGACATAGTTGGTGTAGTTACCCGACCTGATGCAGTTCGCTCACGAGGAAAAAAACTCATCAGTTCTCCTGTTAAACAATGCGCCCTTGAACATAACATTTCGGTGTTGGAATATTCTTCTTTGAAGTCAGATGAGGCCTATGAGGCATTAGCTGCTTTGAATGCGGATGTTTTTTGTGTTGCTGCTTATGGCGCAATTCTTCCAAAGCGCATTTTGGACATGCCGCGTTTTGGTTGCCTTAACGTTCATGGT
>URVA01000094.1 GCA_900551155.1 uncultured Eggerthella sp.
TCATGCTACTCCTCTTGAAATACGCGATGTCACTATGATGGAAGTGCTGTATGGGTGCGGATTGCGCGTGAGTGAATTGGTAGGGCTCGATTTGGATCGGGTGCGCTTTAATGAAGGAATTTTACGCGTGCTGGGCAAAGGTTCCAAAGAGCGCCTAGTTCCCTTTTCTGGCGTTGCGGTTGCGCGAGTGAAAACCTACCTTCAGGATTCCCGTCCTTATTTGACCTGTAGTAAGGCTCACCCCAGCGCGGCGTTGTTTTTGAATGCGCGAGGTGGCCGCCTTTCGCGTCAGAGTGTGCACAAGATAGTGGAAAAAGCAGGATTGCGCATTGGAGTAAAAAACTTACACCCCCACACCCTGCGTCATTCGTTTGCTACTCACTTGCTTGAAGGTGGGGCAGACTTGCGTGCTATCCAAGAAATGCTGGGGCATTCTGATATTTCTACAACTCAAATATATACCCACGTTCAAACGGCGCATTTGCGCGAAGAATACCTAGCGGCGCATCCCAGAAATAAATAGCGCCTTTGCACTAACAGGCTTGAAATGATGCTTACTACAAGCTTTGCGCTTGTACTGTTGGGTTTGTTATTGAGTGGTTTTGCCTAGCGCTACACTTTGTCCCACTTTTCTTACCCAGAGGCATTTTTTGCCGTCTTTTTAGATGTGTGCTTTCGATTTTGGTTGAAGCGACATAGTAGTAATCCGCTTAAAACGTCTCAAATTCACCTCATTTGTCCTTAATCCACGCTTCCCCCACAAAGTCTCCCACTTTCCCCCACACTCTCTAAAAACGATATGTAGTGGTGCTGGACAAAAGAGCACCTATATCTAGATAAAATCCCTGCAAAAATTAAAACCCGTGGTAAAGTGTGGGGAAGAAAGGGGAATAAAGGTGGGGTGAATTCCCATTTTGTGTTGCAATGTGGGAATCGCTCGCCTAAAATTAACTCCACGAGGGAACCCCGAAAGGAGAGCAGTTGTGAGCGAGCTTCTTGGCGAATACAGCCGTAAGCTGGATGCCAAGGGACGCCTGTCTCTTCCTGCAGAATTTCGTAAGGTTCTTTCCGACAATCTCAGGGTGACACCTGATCCTACGGATCAATGTCTTCTGGTATTTGAAACCGAAGCGTTCACTGCGTGGGTAGATAGCCTTTTTGAAGCGCAGGGTGGCTATAGCGCCAGCAACCGCAAAATGGTTGCTCAGCGCAAAGTTTTAAATTCACGTGCTAAACCATGTGAAGTAGATAACTCGGGTCGCATTCATCTGTCCCCCCAACAGCGCGATTCTGCTTCACTGGACAAAGACGTTGTTATCGTGGGCGATACAGATCATTTTGAGATTTGGAACGAGGAGCGTTGGAACCAGTTTGTCGAAGATACCGATGTGGCATCTTTGGTGAGCTAGGGTAAGGCGCGTGAATAATGACAAATGAATATCGGCATATTCCCGTTCTGCTTTCTGAATGCATTGAAGCATTGCATTTGTCCGAAGGGCAAACCTATGTGGATGCAACCTTAGGAGGGGCGGGACATTCTCTCGAAGTTGCCAAACGAATTGGACGTAGTGGTCATCTAATTGGTATTGACCAAGACGAAGTCGCTCGCCGCGCTGCGCGCGAACGTTTAGAAGCGCTACCCGATGATATTCGACCTACGATCGATGTCGTTGAGGGTAACTTCGGGGATTTGGATTCGCTTTTGGTAGCGGCGCAAATTCCTTCGATTGATGCAATATTGTTCGATCTGGGAGTTTCGTCGGTGCAAATCGATACGCCTGCTCGTGGCTTTTCCTTTAAGGAAACTGGCCCTCTTGATATGCGGATGGATCCGAGTAAAAACACTTTAACCGCAGCTGAGATCATTAACACCTATAACGCAGCAGATCTCGCTCGGGTCATCCGTCAATACTCAGACGAGCGTTGGGCAAGTAGGATCGCCGACTTTGTGGTGGAGGCTCGAAAAGAGCATCCTATTACAGAGACTGAGCAGCTTGTAGATATCATCAAAGCAGCTGTTCCAGCTTCGGCGCGTCGCGCTGGTGGGCATCCTGCAAAACGTACGTTTCAGGCTCTGCGTATCGAAGTAAATGGCGAACTTGATGTATTACGAAGTGGCCTTGAAGCAGCAGTAAGGTGGCTTGCTCCTGGAGGGCACATAGCGGTAATAAGCTATCACTCTCTGGAAGATCGCATTGTGAAAGATTTGTTCAAAAAGCTTTCACAAGGATGCACTTGTCCGCCCGATCTGCCTATTTGTGTGTGTGGAAACAAGCCGGTATTAAAAGTTTTAACGCGCAAGCCGATATTACCAACTCCTGAAGAAATAAAACGTAATCCGCGTTCGCGCAGTGCAAAACTTCGCGTTGCGCAACGCTTAGATGAGAACAAATAACTGTCTTGCTCCGAATGAACAACTAAAACGCAACAAGGAGGTGAGCAGATGGCAGGCGCTCCAGCATATCGCTACGATCATGAAATAGCTCAGCCTTATCGCCAGCCAGCTCCTTCTGTTCGTGTTGTTCCTGGACGAAAACAAACGCTCAATCCCGCGCTTTCCGATGTTGCTATTGTCGGCATCAAAGCGCTTGTTGCTTGTCTGATCGTCTTTCTTGTAATTGGCTTTGTTCGGGTCGGTCTTGCTTCTGCTGCGTATAGTACTGCTTCGCAGGCGAGCGAATTGCGCACGCAAATTGCAGATGCTCGTACAACAGCAGATTCTCTTGCGGTTCAGGAAAGCTTGCTTTCAAGCCCAAGCAATATTCGAACGCAAGCAGATGAAAAACTTAAGATGAAGGCTGGCGTTAGCACCGAAACCATTACGTTATCGGTTGATCCTGTTTCTATCGATTCTGCTGGTAATCTTTCCTTTGCGGGAAGTGCTTCTCGCATTGCATCGCAAGGATAAATTCTCATGGCTGATAGGCGTTCTTCGCGGCGTTTTCAATCGCAGCGAATGCATGAGCAGCATCCTGCTTCCCGCAATCGCTATTCCGAGTCTTCCCATTCTCATAGAGGCGCTTCGCGCACTAATGGCTCTGGTGGAGCACGCTTTTTTGACCAAGATCAATTCAATGGACGTCTTGGTTGGATTCTCGCAATTTTTTTGGCAGTAGCAGTAATTTTGACCCTTCGTTTAGTATGGCTTCAGGTTGTGGATGCTCAAAATAATCTTGATCGAGGAACCTCGCGTGAAGTAACGGTTGATATCGAACCACGTCGCGGTACTATTTACGATCGCAATGGCACTATTTTGGCCACCACGGTCGATGCCTACAATATTTTTTGCCACCCTCATGTAGTAAGTGCTGATAAGGTAGATCAACTTGCGCAGGCCCTCGCCAATACTTGCGGTGGTAAGGCGCAAGAATACAAAGATAAGATTCAGCAAGATACCAATTTCGTATACCTTTTTAAAGGCGCCGATGAAGATGCCATGAACGTCATTAAAGATCTTGGCATAGAAGGTGTTGATTACGAAAAAACATCCAAGCGCGTATATCCTTGCGGATCGACCGCAAGTCAGATCATCGGCGTACTCAATGCTGATGGTGATGCTATTACTGGCTTGGAGTTGTACTACAACGACATTCTAGGTGGCACTCCTGGTCAGAAAACCCAAGAATACAGTAAAGAAGGGGTTCCTGTTCCGGGTACTGAACACGTAACCGCTGAAGTGGTTAATGGTAAAGATATCGTGCTTTCCATAGATGTCGATATGCAGCAAAAACTAGAAGAAGCACTCGAAGTGCGTGTGGAAGAAGTTCAAGGCTCTGGCGGCAGTGCAATATTGATGGACTCTGCCACAGGAGAAATATACGCGTGTTCTTCATCGCCCACGTTTGATATTACTGATTTGTCTGAAATTAAAGAAGGAGCTACTAATCTGTCGGGCATTTCGTATGCCTATGAACCAGGCTCTATCATGAAACCAGCAACAATGCTTGCTGCACTCGAAGAAGGCGTAGTTACTCTTGATTCGAAATACTGGTGCCCAGCAGAGCTTGATGTGGATGAATACACCATTACCGACTCGCATCCTCGTGACGATATGGAAATGGATGTGTCTACCATTATTGCGGATTCTTCAAACGTAGGCGTGTCGCTCATAGCACGTGATCTTACGTTTGAGAAACTCTATGAATATATCCAGAAGTATCAGCTTACCGAACTTACGGGAGTTGACTATCCCGGTGAAGCACAGGGAACTATTTCTGCACGTGATACGTGGGCAGAAGTACAGGGTTATAACATTAGTTTTGGCCAGGGCTTCACGACCACTCCTATCGAAATGGTGCGTTTCTATGCTGCACTAGCCAATAACGGTACTGCAACCCAGCCTCATTTCTTGCTTGACGTTCCAACGGAAGATGAAGATAGAACCTATGCAACCGCTCAACTTACCGATAATCAAAATGCGATTAATGATTTAGAAACCATGATGCAGGCAACAGTCGATAGAGGCACTGGTACCGATGCTCAAATTGACGGCTATCGCGTTGTGGGTAAAACAGGTACGGCAGAAATTGCTTCTGAGTCAGGTGGCTATAAACAAAGCGTCTATAACCTTGCTTTTGTGGGATATCTGCCCGATTCTTCAACGAATTTAGTGTGCTTTGTGGGTGCTTACGATGTTCCTGGGGAAAGACAAACGGTTCAAGCGTTTCACGATATAATGGCTTTTGCGATAGATCGCTATAACATCACTCAGAATTGAGGTTTTTATGACGCATAAAACATGTGGAGAATTGTTTGCGGGAATCGACTGCACGATTATTGGTAATCCCGACGAACCCATTTCTGGTATTGCATACCGTAGTGACGCAGTACGTCCTGGTGATGCGTTTTGTTGCATAGTGGGACTAAAAGCTGATGGTCATTCCTTTGCACAAGACGCAATTGATCGCGGCGCGCGTGTATTGATTGTGGAACGTAAGGTGTATTTAGCTGATGCGACTGATGTTACCGAAGTTGTCGTAAAAGATTCGCGCAAGGCGATGGCACGTCTTGCTTCTCGTTTTTATGGCAATCCTTCAGAAGCATTTTCACTGGTAGGGGTAACGGGCACCAATGGTAAAACCACTACCACGTATTTGGTTAACCATATAGCTCAGGTACTCGGAAATAAAACAGGCCTTATTGGTACTGTTGGTATTGAAATCGATGGCGAACATCGTCCTTCTTCTCATACCACTCCCGAGTCTCCAGATTTGCAGCAATTATTTGCCATGATGCGCGATGAAAGTTGCGGTGTGGTATCTATGGAAGTAAGTTCGCATGCGCTTGATCTGGAACGCACGTGGGCAACAAAGTTCGCGGTTACGGCATTTACAAACCTGACGCAAGATCATCTTGATTACCACAAAACCTTCGAGGCTTATTTTGCTGCAAAAGCTCGTTTATTCTCTAAGGATTACCCAGCAAAGCGCGTTATCAATATTGATAGCACTTGGGGCAAAGAACTCCTGAAGCGTACTTCTGCAAATGAGGACATTATTATTACGACTGGATTTGATCCTTCTGCTCAAATTCATCCTATCGACGTTGAATATGGTGCCGCTTCAACACATGTAGTTCTTTCTGTTCGCGGCTCCCAAGTAGAAGTAACGTATCCGCTGGTTGGTCGTTTTAATGTAGAAAATGTAATGACCGCTTTTGGTGTGGCTCTTCAATTGGGTTATTCTTCAAGCGCTATTGTTGAAGCATTGCGCGATGTTCCTGCAGTGCCAGGCCGTCTT
>URVA01000095.1 GCA_900551155.1 uncultured Eggerthella sp.
CCGTTTGCTATATTTGAAGAAGCGGCAGCAACTTTCCCCATACTACTTGGCGCAAATTTGCAATAGGGACAGGTAGTGTATGCAGCGTTTCTGTCCATGTCCCGAATAGCACCTGTACCTGCATTGGTCTGATTATTACAACCTGGACATCCACTCCATGTATGCAAGGTAAATAACCCTTGTTCGTTTTGCGTCTTGGGATATACCGTATCGGTATAAAGAGAAGTCAAACGCATCTCATCGGTATTTTTCGGAAGAAGAGGAAATAGCGCATCAAAGGAATCTTGCGTTTCATGAACGTATCCCTTAGCAACCTCTTCTATCGCATATGCATAAAATCGTTTTCGCAGAGCCGAATTCGATTGCTCATCTACCGAAGAGCTTTGTGGTTGCTCCTTCTCCAAACGAACCGCATAATACACTTTCGCCCGAGATAATGCCGCTTGAAAATTCCAGGTATCAACAGAGGAAAAGTAAGGATTATCAGAACCACTCATCCCCGCCAAATGAGCAGCTCGCTCATACATACAATAATCATTTTGACTCCCCGAATCGTGACGATAGGCATGCTCTTTCCATTCGTTTGCCTTTTGAGCTGCCTCTTCTGCCCTCGTCGCTTGATCGATCAATTCCTGCTGGTTTTCCTCAGCCAAATCTTGTGCTTGATTTGCCTCTTTAAAGCTCAAAGCGTCGCCGCTTGTTCCTTCCCAAGGCGCAAGTATGGCAATACCATAAAAACTGGATCCACCTTCAGAAGAATTCGCCGCCATTACCTCTTGAGCTTTGACGGTAGCTATAAAAGGAAGTGCTTTCTGTAAAGTTTCTAAGGACTTCTGCGCAGAATCATAAAACGAATCACGCGCTTTACTTATCTTTCCTGATGCGTCAATGAGTCCCTTCGATAAGGCAGCAGTAGGCGGAATACAAGCGCACACCACCCCAACACCCATCACTACCAACGCAGTAAGCGATAACGTAAACGTAACCGCATCACAAATAGTTACGACAATATAGAATTCGCCCACCACATTTTCCGCTGCTAAAGATGCTGCATCTGCTGTTTCTTGAACTTGAGCCGAAACAGTATTAACTTCATACACTTTTGCACAAGTAAAAATCAAAGAAAGCGAAATGAGCAGCGCAAGAACCATTCCCACAGTCGAAAAACCCGCATCAGATCCTTGTTCCCAGAAAACAGAGCGTCTTTCAGAAGCCTGATAATTTTTTGTAACCCTCACACTTTTCAATACTTTTGAAAATCTCGGCATCTTCTGCCATCCTGGAACGTTCATTACTCTAGCCCCCTTCCACAAGAGAGTCATCGCGATGAACCCAAGAATTAGGATCTATTCCGTCTTCGCTTGCCTGAACCCAAGGGGCTTTAATTTCTCTTTGGACTTCTACTTTCTGAACGAAATTACCCGCTCTATTGGTTAGTCCTAAAGCGCTTGCAGCAAAATCAAAAAACGGAAGAGGTTTTACCTGATTTTCTATAGTCACTTTTACCTGAGAGTCATATTCATTTCCCTCAAGCGAAATAATCCAAGAACAGCCAGCTTGATGAACATGAAAGTTTTCCTGTTGAGGAACAGCGCCTAAATGTCGACGAATCGAACTCTCGTAAACATCTTGACTAGCCGAAGTTTCAGCTCGCGTAGCAAGCAACCGACAACCTTCAGATGCAGCACCCTTCATCACCATGTAGTTATAAAGCAAAATACTTGGCTGAATAAGAAGCATGAACAAAAGCAGCGCTACCGGAATCAAAAACGCGCATTCTACTGCTGCTTGAGCCGTGCAACAGCGCCGCTTATGTTGCTTCATTTTCTTCACCACCTAATACAGAAACACATCAAGCCAAGCCCCTTGAGCAACTTCTCGTAAATGATGAGAAGCCGATTGCAAGGCATGATCAACTACAAGACCACTGTCGAAAAGATTCCAAAGCGCACCAAGCGCAATTACGAGAGCTAAAAATGCCGCGAAAATAATGGCGTACTCAACTGTTGATTGCGCGTTATCGCTCGATAACCATCTGCGAATGCATGCGCTTTTTCGAGTACGCACATCGTGCAAGTATTTACCAAAGCGCTTATAGACTATTAATTCCCGAAGCAATTGCATCCCAGAGTTCCTGCAAGCGCGGACGAAACACCGTAATAGCAAGGATGGCAATAACCACCAAAACTCCTACTAGAATGGCGTACTCTGTAGTGCCTTGACCTGCGTAAACGCGCATATCTTTCCTACAACGCCACACCATTGAAACTAAAGATTCCCTCTTGCTATCTGACTTATTCTGCGCTTTTCGAAACTTCGCCACCACACTATTTAGCCTACACTTCCCTGACCTTTTTGACTGTCTACCAACAACGTCTCTACCTCTTTTCATTTCGCACCCCTTTTCCTAAAAGACAACAAACCTCTAAAAACGAAAAACCTTTTAGGGTTTAAAACCCCTGCATCAGATCGAGCATGATAGGCCCCATGACAAGCATTAGCATCGCTGGCAAGATAAGCGTTCCCACAGGAAGCAGCATTTTTACTGGTGCTTTGGCAACCTTTTCTTCGAGTTTCGCTTTTCTAACGGCACGAGCTTCGCTTGAAAGCAAACTTAAATTGCTTGCCAATGAAGTTCCGAAACGAAGTGAGCGAACAATGTTTTCTGCCAAACGCTCAAATAAGGGAGAACCATAGGAACGCGCCACACTACGAAGCCCTTCACTGCGTTCAATAAATCCATGCGTCCACTGTCCTTGCACGAGCGCCAAAGAAGAACTGAGCGCTCCTTTGAAGTTGCTATGAAACAAAGCCAAGGCTCTGTCAAAAGTCATTCCGCTCTTTAAGCCCAGAATTACAATTTCTATCATTTGAGATAGTTGCTTTTCCGCCACAAAGGAACGGTTTTGCACTTCTTCTTTTAAGGCCTTCGTAAGAACTGTCAAACCAACCATGCAACCAGCAACAAACCCAATCAAAAAAAGAACCGAGGAAAAGATAGAACCGATAAGCGCCCCAAAAGATCCTCCTATAACAAAGAAGCGAAAACTTGCAGCAGCGTAACCCTTTTGGGTAATAAGACCCTCTAAGCCTGCCTGGATAATTACTTGTTTGCGATTATGCCAACCCATTGAAAACAGATTTATAAACCAAACAGGTAAGTCTTTTTCTTCTCTACTTAGCCGAATCGCCTGCGTAATAACATGCCGAGAAATTCCATTACTTTCCAAAGAAATAGAAAGCGCTTCTAAAAGAGATGAAGAACCCAACAAAGTTTTCATTGCATCTTTGCGCTTACTTGCCACATAGCGGCTATAGAGAGCAATCCCTAATAAAGTGCCCGACACAAGCGCACACGCAACAGCCACGATACACACAAGAGTTGCCACCTAGATCACCTCAACTTTTAGTAAGCGCCTAACTAGAAGGACTCCAAGTACTTGCATACCTAAGGCAACAAGCAACAAAGCTATCCCTAATACACTTTCAAAAAACGGATCAAGAAAACCAGGAGAAAGCAATGAAAACAAACCTACCAGGGCAAAGGGCATGATGGTTACAATTTGCGCCGATAGTTTCGCTTGAGCCGTTTGAGTTTTCAGCGTTCGTTTTAGTTCAATCTCATCAGCAACCGATTGCCTTGTTATTTCCAATACCTGCTGCATACTGCTTCCTGTTTTATGCTGTATTTCTAAAGCAGTTGCCAAAAACACCAATTCCGACTCAGATGCTTTCTTCTTTAGTTCCGCAAGTGCATCTTCAGCACTGCCCCCTGTTTCAAGTACCCCTTCCACCTCTTGGAATAGCTCTTTGAGTGGACCCGTTGTACTTTTTCGAACTTCGGTCATGGTTTGCGAAAGGGTGTAACCCACTTGAAAGCACGCCTTCATTGATTGCAGCGCCTCGGGAATGGCGTCTCTTAATTGTTCACGACGCTCATCACAGACATGACCAGCCCACAATCCCACTACAAGCCAAACGCAGGAACCAAGCGCTATTCCACATAACATCGTCCCAGAGATGACGCTACCAAAAATAAATACGATCAAGCTCAAAAGCATCAGTAACGTTATCAATGCCTCAAGTGTAGTTTGTTTGCCTCGATACGTAACTGCACGCTCAACTGTTTCCGCATAAGTACGAATAAACACAGCAGAAAGCAATACTTTGGCTGGGAATTTCAAGATAGAGACTCCATGACGCAAAGCACTTCCTAAAAAGGAGCTTTCTACACCAGAGCGCTCTTGTAGCTTTTGATTGCGCAGTCTATCCGCGATTCGGTAACTTCCATACGATGCTATAGTTGCCCCACCAAGAACAGCACTTAACATGCCTGCGCCAATGATTGCCGCTTGAACTTCCATTGGTCCACCTCCTCTGTCGTTGCTATGCCTAGATAAGGCAAATCGTCTAACCAAGAAGGAAATGCAATCCACTTCTTTTGATTGGTTACCAAATCGTGCACGAAGTACTGCTTTACTTCACAACGGGATTGTTCTTCATTCCAGACATATCCTGAAATCTCACATATTCCACGAGAACCGTCAGGATAGCGCGTTGTCTGTACTACTAAATCAATTGCGGTAGCAATCTGGGTTTCAATTACCGTTACTGGCAGCTCAGCACCATAGCGCACCATAGTAGCCAAGCGTGAAACAGCCTCTTGAGGAGAATTTGCATGGAGTGTCGTTAAGGAACCATCATGGCCCGTGGACATAGCCTGAAGCATATCAAGTGCCTCTGCCCCACGACATTCACCCACCACAATTCTGTCTGGTCGCATGCGCAAGGAATTAACTACAAGATCTCTGATAGTTATTTCTCCTACACCTTCCGCACTTTGAGGACGTGCCTCTAGACGCACCACATGAGGATGTTCCGTAAATCGAAGCTCTGCAGAATCTTCTATAGTGACTATTCGTTCACTAAAGGGAATCACCGCAGAAAGCGCATTCAGAAGCGTTGTTTTACCGCTTCCCGTACCACCCGAAACGGCAATATTGCATCTTCTTAATACCGCCCAGCGCAGAAGCTGCTCTGTTTGGCTATCAAATGATCCAATAGCACGCATTTCTTCAAGCGAAAAGGCATGCGATCTAAACTTTCGAATCGTCACAACAGGACCGTCAATCGCAAGCGGCGGAATAATAGCATTGACGCGATGACCTTGTGGCAAACGCGCATTAACCATAGGAGAAGATTCATCTATCCTTCTTCCTAAAGGACCAATGATTCGATCAATCAAGGCATACACTTGCCCGTCGTCGCTAAAAGATTGCGCTGCCTTCTGCAGTATTCCCTCTCGCTCATAAAACAGCGAATGAGATCCATTGACCATTATTTCGGTGATGCTTTCATCAGCGAGCATATCCTCTAAAGGACCCAAACCAAACACATCATCTAAATACCGCTCAATCAAACTCTCTATCGTGAGAGGCTGCTTTACAAGCCAGGGCTCCTCTTTAATTACCTGCTCACACGCTAGCCGTAATTCATTGCGCGCTTGATGCGGATTTAGTGCGATCAGCCTAGCTGCCTGCACTGAAGGAATAATTTCCGATACCCGACTCCGAAGAACATCTAGTACCTGGTCTA
>URVA01000096.1 GCA_900551155.1 uncultured Eggerthella sp.
CTTGGCCACCAAGCTCAATGGCTGTTCGAGCGGTGGGGTAAAAGGCGCTTACCGCCAGGGCATTTGCAACAACTTCCTGCACATAGGGAACTTCAAGCGCTTGCGCAAGAGCGGCACCGCCTGAACCGCAAAATGCTGCACGCAGAGGGGTGTTGGGAAATTCTTGTCTTACTTCATTAAAAAGATTTTTGACGCATTCAACCTGGCGTGCATGATGGCGGGCGTATCGGCGGAAGAGAACTTTTTCTGCTGTGGGATCATATACGGCAATTTTTCCCGTAGTAGATCCCACATCTATACCTACCAATAACGCCTGAGGAGATACAGGAGTATCAGTAGAAGAAGCTACCTGGTTTTCAGGTGAAGCACCTGATGATGCAGAATTCGTAGAGTGTTCAGGTAAGGTATCTGCTGATAAGGTACTTACTTTATTATTAGTCGTAAAAGCGTTAGCTGGAGTCGGTTGTTGTTGGGGCATGTCCGTCACGAATACACACAAGCTTTCTCTATAAAATTAAACGTTTTGTCCAATTAATCGTGCCCATTTTACTAAACACTGTGTTCAATTAAAAGAGTTAATTACCTGCAATCAGGTAAATCAGGATAAACTCGTATAATAAAAACAACATTAGTTACAAGAATGGAGGGGAACGTCATGGCTAAGTCAATTGAAGATGGTTTCAAGGACATTTTTCTCGCTGGAGTTGGGGCTTTGGCGCTTACGGGTGAAAAAGCAAAAGAGGTAGTAGATACCCTTATCGAAAAGGGAAATCTTACGGTTGAACAAGGTAAAGATATCAACCAAGAATTACAGCACAAGGCAGCAGAAACTATTTCTAAGGTTCGCGAAGAAACAGTAGCGCAAGCTTTGAAAACCATGTCTCCAGAAGAGCGCGAGGAATTCGCAGCTACGGTTTCCCGTCTTGTTGCAGAATCTAATGCGGCAACTGAACCTGAAGTGGTGGAAACTGAAGCAGAAGCAGCGGAGACGGAAGAAGCCACTCAAAAAGCAGCTGAATAAATTTTTGCTGGAGAAATAAAAGCTTTGAACAAAAGCTTTGCCGAATTCGGTTTTGTAAACATCGTAGCAAGAATTTCGCTCGTACCAAAAGCGCTTTTATTCGTGGCAGGAATCTATAACTATGGCGGAAAACTCGCTTCTGAAATACATGTTTAGAGACGGGGCAGAAGTCGATCCCGATCAAAAGTTTGGCTTAAGCCGTAAGTCTCGCATGCGTCGTTTGCGTGAGATTATCAAGCTCATGCGAAAGCATCGTGTGCAAGAAGGCCTAAGCCCCGATCAGCTACGCAGTTTTTTGATTGATCTTGGTCCAAGCTTTATCAAGATTGGACAAATGCTTTCGCTGCGGTCGGAAATTCTGCCCCAAGCATATTGCGATGCGCTATCCGATCTTCAAATGGATTGCGATCCTATGCCCTTTGAAGACACTCTTGCTGCGCTAGAAGATGTATACGGTAGTCGTTTTCATGATATTTTCCGCAAGATAGATCCAAAACCTTTGGGAAGCGCTTCTCTTGCGCAGGTTCATAAAGCTGAACTTTCCAATGGCGATGTAGTTGCGGTAAAAGTTCAGCGTCCTGGTGTTCGTGCGGTAATGGCACAAGACATCGATGTTATGCGCTCGGTTGCAAAGCATGTTTCACGCTTTATGAAAGATACCCAGATGCTCGATCTGCGTGATGTGGTAGAAGAGCTCTGGGCAACGTTCTTGGAAGAAACCGACTTTATGAAGGAGGCGAATAACCTTCGGGAATTCGCTGAACTAAATAAAGACGTGGTATTTATTTCTTGTCCTAAACCCTATATGGAATACTGCACTGAATCAGTGCTGGTTATGGAATATATAGAGGGCGTTTCTATTCGCGATACCAAAAGGCTTAAAGAGTTAGGATACGACCTAGATGAAATTGGTCTTAAGGTAATGGATAACTACGCCACCCAAATCCTTGAGCATGGCTTTTTCCATGCTGATCCGCATCCAGGAAATTTGTTTGTACATGAAGGCAAGGTTGTTTATCTTGACCTGGGTATTATGGGTAGACTTTCGGTTCGCGAACGTATGGGCTTCAGCAAGATTATTGAGGCTGTGGGAGCTCAAAATGCAAGTGATCTGAAAGATGCGCTTATTTCATTTTCGGTAGAACATGATTTAGCTTCTATTGACCATGCTCGTCTTTTGGCGGAGCTTGATAATGTTTTGAAAAGCTACTGTTCTACCAATGTGGCTGACATTGATATTGGTGCATTACTGAGCGACATTATGGCGCTTACGAGGCAATGTAAGGTAACGCTCCCTTCTTCGGTTACCGCAGTTTCGCGCGGCATAGTAACCATGGAGGGGTCTTTGGCCGAATACCTTGCGAATACTAATATGATTGAAATTATTAATGGTCATATTATTCGTTCGAAAAATGCTCAGGAAGAATTAGAAACGCGCATCAAGACCATGCTTGTTTCATTTGATACTTCGCTGAGAAGTATGTTAAAAGCAGCTGAATATTCTGGAGAAATGTTCAGGATGCTTTCCCGCGGCCAGCTGAAAGTTAACATGGAAATGCTTGGTTCGACAGAACCGCTTCGAAAAGTAAGCCGCATTGCAAATCGCCTTGCGATGAGTTTGGTTATTGCGGGTTTGCTGGTTAGTGGCAGTTTGATTATTTCGGTTGATATGCCACGTGTCTTTGGACTGCCGATTCTTTCGTTTATTGAATATGTTTCGGCATTCGTGCTGTTTATTTGGATGGCGTGGGATATGTTTAGGAAGACGCGACGACCGTAAGGTATACGGTTTAAAAGACGATTTGTTAGCAAAGAGTAAGTAGGCGTAATGTTTGTCGTCTTACGAAGGGGGCTTTTGTGAATTCAGATGTGCGTATTATTCGTGGCTTGAACATTGCCACGCTTGTTTTTTCCATTATGGGCGCTTTAATAGGCGGCGCTTTTATGGCATTGATGATTTCTGCTTCATCAATGCTATCGGATCCAACTTTTTTTAATGCTTTTGTACAAGAGCTGCAGGCAGGATCTTCTGGCTCTGCCGCTTTCGATGGAAGTTCTGCAGCAAATTCTTACGATTATTCGTCTATGAGCGATGAAGAAATTCGTGAAGCTGCCGTGTTTGGCATGAATGTTGTTATTGGTTTAGCGGTTGGGTATTTGCTGCTTAACGTGGTTGGCATTGCGGCTAGCATCATTACTCTTCGCGCTCTTTCAACTCCTGAAAAACTACGCAGCGCTTTTGGTTGGACTATTGCAGGTGCTGTTTGTCAGGGTGTTATTTTCTCTATTATTACGTGCGTTTGCTTTGTAATTTCTGCTTGGATGATCAGTCGTGTTCGCAAAAGTTTTGCTGCTTATAACCAAGGTTTTCCTTATCAGGGTGGTATGCCACAATCGGGTATGTATCAGGGAAATCCTGGTCAAATGAATTATCCGACACAAGGTAATATGCCTGGTCAAAATGGCGGTTATGGTGCTCAGCAGCCCATGCAGCCCATGCAGCCCATGCAGCCACAGCAGCCACAACAGCCCATGCAGCCACAGGGCGGTGCGGTGCAACCGCAGCAACCTTCTCAACCTGTCGCTCCTCAGCAGCCTGTTCAGCAACAACCTGCGTCTCAGCCTGCACAGCTTCAGCAGCCTGCTGATTCTCAGCAGCAACCGCAGCAGTCGGATCAACCAACGCAGTCTACTGATCAAGGTTCAGGTGAAACTAAATAATTAATCAAACGTTTTTATTACCTATCAATCAACGTTTGATACTTAGATTTTCGTGCGCTTACCGAAGTATGGTTTCCATACTTCGGTACTCTTTTACTATGGATAAAGTTGATGCTTTATGCATGGAAGGAACACTATGAAAATTGCCGTTTTAGAACCTCTTGGAATTCCAGAAGCTGATCTTCGTTCTTTAATTTTGAACGCAGCGGGGGATGCCGACGTTGAACTAATTACCTATACCGATCGCAAAGAAGATGAAGCAACACTTACCGAACGCAGTGGGGATGCGGATGTAGTTGTTGTTTCCAATATTGCTTATCCTGCTTCTGTTATGGAAAAGAATCCAAATCTGAAGTATGTATGCGTTGCTTTTACTGGTTACGACCATGTTGATATGGCTTATTGTCGTGAACATGGAATTCAGGTTTCTAACTGCGCTGGTTATTCCACGGTTGCAGTTGCAGATTTGGTATTCGGTCTTTTGCTTGACGTTTATCGCAATATCTCCACCCTTAATTCTCAGGTACGTTCAGGGGGAACAAAGGATGGCTTAGTTGGGCCCGAATTGGAAGGCAAGCGCTTTGGCGTTATTGGAGCTGGAGCTATCGGCACTCGTGTAATGCGCATCGCTTCAGCTTTTGGTTGTGAAGTGGTTGCTTATTCTCGTACGGTAAAAGATATTGAAGGGGTCAGCTTCGTTGGTTTGGATGAGCTGCTTTCAACTTCGGATGTTGTTAGCTTGCATGTTCCTCAAACGCCTGAAACAACAGGCATGATCGGCAAAGATCAAATTGCCCTGATGAAGCCAAGTGCTGTTTTGATTAACTGTGCTCGTGGTCCTATTGTTGATTCGCAAGCGTTGGCTGATGCCCTTAACGAAGGACGAATTGCTGGTGCTGGTATTGACGTCTTGGAAATGGAGCCGCCATTCCCTGCAGATCATCCGTTGCTTAATGCAAAGAACACCATCGTAACTCCTCATGTTGCGTTCGCTTCAAATGAAGCAATGCAAAAGCGTGCAGTCATTGTTGCGGATAATATTGCTTCTTATTTAGCAGGAGATACCAACAATCTTGTTTCATAGGCGTATACTCACAAGAGCAAACGTCTAGAAAGGTAACGTCGTGCGGCAGGACTTATGGTCCTGCCGTTGTATTTAAACTGCTGTGGTGTTGGTACATGATTTCTGCATTAAAGCGTCATTATGAAAAAGTAATTTGTGGCTGCTGCTTTTTACTGCTCTTTACGAATGTTGGTTTAGCTTCAACTTCTTTTTCGGTGTACCAGCCCTATCTTGTTGAACTTCCTGGCGTCGGTCATTCAGGAGGTTCTATCGTTATTTCAGTGCGAACCTTCGTTTCTCTTATTGCGATGTTTTTGGTTGCGCGCTATTACGAAAAGCTAGATTGCAGAAGAGGCGTTGCTATTGCGTCGTTTTTTGTAGGTGCAGGTTTCGTAACGTATGCGCTTTGTACCTCTAACTTTGTGGGACTTTGTGTAGGGTCAGTTTTAACGGGTCTGGGATATGGCTTTGGTGGCATGGTGGCTTCTACTATGCTTATAGGTCGTTGGTTTAAAGATCATGTCGCAACTGCGGCAGGTGTTGCTGCGGTTGGATCGGGCGTTGCTGCTGTTGTTGTACCTCCTGCTGTTGTTGCGCTGGAAAGTGCACTTTCTCTTTCTTCGGCTTTTGCTGCTGAAGGTTTATTGGCGCTCGTTGATGGCACTTTGCTGTATGTGTTGCTTCGAAATAACCC
>URVA01000097.1 GCA_900551155.1 uncultured Eggerthella sp.
TTCAAGGCAAGTGCAACTTGTTGGGCAATTTCAGATTTACCCGAGGCAGTAGGTCCCAGAATTGCTATGACGAAAGCATTTTCCACTAAAGAACCTTGCCTCTAAGATACCAAGCACGAGCCTGTTCAATTTGAACGGGAATTATGGTTCCTTTAAGTTGGTCAATAGAACTACCATCAGGAATAGGCGCATGAACGGTCTGATTCTTAGGGCTACGACCGGTAAGTATATCCTCTTTGCGTTTTGAGCAGCCTTCAACAAGGACAGGAACAACCGCATGAGCGTCTATCTGATTTACCTCAAAAGCACGCTCCTGAACAAGATCAACGAGTCGATCAAAACGACCTTGAATGACTTCATGAGGCGTTGAATCTTCCATGCGTGCTGCAGGAGTTCCTTCTCTTTTAGAGTAAAGGAACGTGAACACTTGATGGTACCCTACCCGATTAATAAGATCGTAGGTTTGCTCAAAATCTTCTTCTGTTTCACCTGGAAAACCAACAATGACATCAGTAGACAGTGCGATATCAGGACGAACCGTACGAAGTTTTTCAATGATCGATAAATAATGTTCGCGCGTATAGCGTCTGTTCATGGCCTTTAAAATCCGATTAGAGCCAGATTGAACAGGCAGATGCAGTGCTGGCATTAGATTATCTAATTCTCCAAAGGCTTTAATGACTTCATCATTGAGGTCTTTTGGATGCGAGGTTGCAAAGCGGATACGCTCAATTCCTGTATCTGCTATTGCATACAGTAATTTTGCGAAAGTGGGTTTGCCATACAAGTCACGACCGTAAGAATTTACGTTTTGTCCTAATAAGGTAATTTCCTTGACCCCATCAGCACGAAGAGCATTAGCATCACCAACAATGTCTTCTAACGTGCGAGATTTTTCTCTACCTCGTACATAGGGAACAATGCAGTAGGTGCAGAAATTATTGCAGCCTATAGAAATAGGAAGCCAGGCAGACCATTGCGATTCTCGCTGACTAGGAAGATCAGTTGGGAAACTGGATGCTTCATCAAGTACTTCAACGTGATGACCGCCTGAGGTAAGCGTTTCATGGATTAACTTTGGAAGACTTCCGAGATTAAATGTGCCAAAAACGACATCAACATGGGGCAGTTTTTGAGTGAGTTCTTCTCGGTCACGCTGCCCTATACACCCTCCGATAACAACAATACGCTTAGATACAGGAGCATGTTCTCGTAGTGGAATATTTTTTAAGGAAGCTACTTGACCCATAAGTCGAATATCTGCTGCTTCGCGTACGCAACAGGTAACGAAAATAACGATATCAGATTCTTCGACCGTTTGTACTTGGCTTGAACCAAGGGCGCTTAGCATGCCTACGATACGTTCAGAGTCATGTTTATTCATCTGACAGCCAAACGTTACAACATGAAAGGTAGTTCCTTTTAGAGAGGTATAGGGAGAGTCCTCCCAATCTAAAATAGTGGAAAGCGGAGATTGTTGAGACGTATTAAACGAAGCTTGATTCGCTGACAATTAAAACTCTTTTCTTTGTGATATCTCTAAGACAACAATCGCGGGGAATTACTTACGAAAATGCGAACCGTGTGACTCTACGATGACTTGAAAGCACTAACCGTGGTTTGATACGCGAGGTTCTACGGAAAATCTTATGGCAGTTCTGTATTCCCCATCAATAACAATATCGGCAAAAGATGGTACACATACAATTTCAATACCGATAGGCGAAAGAAAACCGCGTGATATAGCAATAGCCTTAACTGCTTGATTTACTGCGCCGGCACCAACCGATTGAATTTCAACATGAACACCATCTTTAATCATACCGGCAATAGCACCAGCTACCGAAGCGGGAGACGATTTGGAGGATACTTTTAAGCATCCAATTTGAGGTGTTTCGTTTGTTGCGGGCCCTGTAGTATTGCTCATAAATAGTTCTTTCGAGGTACGGAAGTTATTGCGTCTATTGTTTATTTTTGTAAGTAATATCAGTTGTTTCTGATCGATTTATTTTACTCACTCTGTATCATTCTCGCAAACAAAGTGTTGTAATTTAGCGGTTAGAGTCATCGGGTTGAATGGGTATAGAAATAATTAATTCAGTTGGTTTTGATTTTATTGATATTTCAACCGAATCATTGAGGTAATACGCATCTGCAAAAGCAGAATACGCTTTACGAATTTCACTGCTTAAACGCTCAAGATCTTCCTTGGCGAATTTAACTCGTTTAGATGTGTTGGTGGTTTGTTTCTTGGCTGGAAAAGTAATTTCTGTTTGTGGTGAATTGGCATGAGAATCTACACTATCACGCGTCAAGTCAGGAGAAGTTTTAGCCGGATTCATCAGAAGCTCTATGTGAAGCGGCAGTGGTTTAATTTCTCCATTAATAATTCGGTGAGCAGTTCTTGTAGAAATAGGAAAACCAAGTTCAATCGCTAAGGTTGCAAGCGATTCGGCATCAAGAGCATAGGCAAAACGCTCGTAATACGGTGTGGTTTCGTCGTACGAATCAAATATGTTCGTGAGCTGCGCTGCAGCGTTCGTGCCAAGATTATAAAGAGTAGCAACAATTGATGCGCAACTTCCGAAATACACCGAAATATGGTTACGCTCTTCGATCGCGAATTCAAGAACGATCCTGATAATGTTATGAGGTCCTCTCAGAACAGATTTACCTTGTGCATCCTGTGTAATGTGAGGGACGCTCGATTGATCTCTTTTTTCTGAAAGGTTTGTTAGGTCCGTTTCGATATGAAAAATGGATCCCAATCCAGGTTGAGAAGCGACAATAGTTGCAAGTTCGGCATTCTGTTTAATCGAATACAGAGCCATACCTCTTCCATGCACTCCCCATTTGTCATCTCTAAATGAGTCCAGCTTGGAAGTTACAAAAGGTTCGAAGACTACTTCATGCATTGAAGTAGGAATTCCATCTCCATCATCAAGAAGCGTGATATAACGCTTAGATTCTTCAGTCCAAGTTGCTATGAATAGCGCATGAGCGTGAGCGTCTCGAGAGTTTCTAAGAAGTTCAATAATGATATCTTCCGTGGATCGAATGTCTTGTTTTGCCTGACGACGTTGCGCTTCAGCTGCACGAAGACGGACGTATCCGTTTCCTAAATCATCTTGAACGCGAAGGTATTGTTCACCTGATATGTTTTCAATAAAGGTTTCGAGCGAGGAATCCATATCATATTCCTAAAAAAGAAGCGCCTTTGCTCAGTGCAAAGGCGCAAATAAATGCATATAACTTATTTTGCGTAATCAACAGATCTTGTTTCGCGAATAACAACAACCTTAACCTGACCAGGATATTTGGTTTCGTCTTCGATCTGCTTTGCGATGTCATGCGCCAAAACGGTAGCATGTGCTTCGTCGACTTCTTCAGGAGTTACTATTACGCGCACTTCACGACCCGCTTGGATAGCATGGGTGCGTTCAACACCAGGATAGGAATTAGCAATTTCTTCGAGCTTTTCAAGGCGCTTAATGTAGGATTCAATGTTTTCCTTACGAGCGCCAGGACGAGCAGCAGAAACAGCGTCAGCAGCCTGTACCAGTACATCAACAACAGAATTAGGCTCAACATCGTTGTGGTGAGCTTCAATGGCATGAACGATAAGAGCTTCTTCACCGTAACGTCGTGCTAAATCTGCACCAATTACCGCATGAGACCCTTCAATTTCATGGTCTACAGCTTTACCAATATCATGAAGAAGACCAGCGCGCTTTGCAGGAATTGGATCGAGACCAAGTTCGGATGCCATCATTGAGCAAAGATAGGCAACTTCTAAGGAATGATTCAATACATTTTGACCATAAGAGGTTCGATAACGTAATCGACCAAGAATTTTTTCAAGCTCGGGATGCAGGTCATGAATGCCAGTATCAAACGTAGCTTGTGCAGCAGCATCTTTAATCTGCTGATTAACGTATTTTTCTGCTTTATGGAACATTTCTTCAATGCGCGCAGGGTGAATTCGTCCATCGCTGATGAGATTCTGCATAGTAACACTTGCAATTTCGCGACGAACAGGATCATGAGAAGAAACCGTAACGCATTCAGGGGTGTCATCAATAATCAAATTGGTGCCTGTAATTTGTTCAAAAGAACGAATATTTCGACCTTCACGACCAATAATGCGTCCTTTAAGGTCGTCAGAGGGAATATGAATTGTAGAGACCGTAATTTGAGACGTATAGTCAGCTGCAAGACGCTGGATAGCAACACTTAATATCTCACGAGCTTTTTTGTCAGCTTCAGCCTTCGTGCGTGTTTCAGCATCCCTAATGATTGCTGCAGATTCGTGTACGACGTCCTCTTTTAAGCCATCAAGTAATTCTGTTTTTGCTTCTTCAGAAGTAAGGCCAGCAACACGCTCTAAGCGTTCTGACACTTCGATCTCTGCACGCTCTACATCTTTAATGCGGCGATCAACCTGTCCCTGTAAAGAGGAAATTTGATGTTCACGGTGATCAAGAGATTCGATACGCTTATCAAGACTTTGTTCACGTTGGTTAAGACGATTTTCGGCAGTGCGAACCTCGCGCATGCGTTCGTTGCTCTCACGTTCAGCATCTTGTTTCATCTTTAAAGCTTGGTCTTTAGCTTCAACAAGAGCTTCTCGTTTTAAATTTTCCGCTTCACGCTTTGCATCAGCCAAAGTGGTTTCTGCTTCACGTGTTGCTTCGTCATTACGTTGTTTTAGCATTTTCTGCATAAGAAAATAGCCAATAAGAAAGCCTATAACGATGGCTACAAGAGCAGCCACAATAATTTCAACCATTGAACTCCCTTTCGTTCAAACAGCGATTTAGTACGAGAGCCAAGGACACAAAAGATGCCCTGGTACACCGGGGCAAGAGCACACGCCAAAATGAAGCGACACTATTCACTTGTAATTAATATATTAAGTACCGTTTCTGGTACGTGAGCTCAAGCATATTGATCATAGCCAAAAATTTGGTATTTGACTAGATATATTGGTCTTGAACCATAAGATAGCAATATAGAACTCAATATATTGTTTTACAAAACCGCTACCCTTGCATTCGATACCATTCGCGCGCTGCTTCAGATGCAAGAGATGATGGATAGCCAGATCGAATAAGTTTTGCATAAGCTGCTTGCAATTTATTTTTTGCACGGGGAGGTTTTTTGCATAATAAAGCGATAGCTGAATCTTTTTGACTAGGAAACAATCTCAAGTATGCATCAGGAAAATTGTCCAAATCTTTTTCAGGGTTTATTCCGTTACGTTTTAACTCCGCAACAATGCCAGATAATCCCTTTCCAGCTCTAAGGCGACTACGTATAAGAACATCAGCAAACCGAACGTCGTCTAAATATCCACAACGAAGTGCTTTATCTACCGCACTTGTAATAGCTT
>URVA01000098.1 GCA_900551155.1 uncultured Eggerthella sp.
GCTTACAAGCTCTTCGATAGTTTCAAGACCTTCTGGCTCACCAAAGTCGATATCAAGCTTTTCTTCGATATCGCAAATAAGCTCTGCCATGTCCAAAGAATCGATGCCCAGATCCTCAAAGGTTGCATCTTCTGTTACATCTTCAGGATTGATGTCGAGGGTCTCTTCAAGAATCTCTTTAATTGCATCCAAAGTTGCCATTTGTGTTCCTTTCTATTGAGCTGCAAATTCTTTTGCAGCTTCATTCTCGTGATCAAAAAAATCTTTGACTTTACCTAACGCTTTATAAAGAACAGCCTCTTCTTCAGGCGTTAAACACTCCAGCGCACTATCCGCCATCTTTTTATGGAAGGCATCATGCGCGCGAAACGCTTTACGCCCTTTAGAAGTAAGCTGAACAAGCACTTGTCTACGATCCACTTCGCTTCTTGTTCGCTGAACGTAACCCTTTCGTTCAAGCTTAGTCATGGAAGCCGTAAGGGTGGCTAGCGTAACATCAAGACGCGAAGCAACCACCTTCATAGGGTTAACTTCATGAAGCCCAACCGCAACAATCGTGTGAAGTTCAGCGATGCTCAGTCCTTCAGTAAGACGATTGTTAAGTGATCGTTCTTCAATACGCAATATAGAATTGAATGTTTCGGTGAGCATCTCATTGACAACCTCTTTGCCTTCGCGTTGCCAATCAGGTGTTTCGATGCTCTTATTCAAAGCCATACTCCTTTTTAACCAGTAGTTTTGTTACTAATGCTTTATGCATTTGCTGGCAAAATGCCAATACCCAATGCTCCAGGGCCAAGATGGGTAGAAATAATTGCACCACAAGGACAGGTGCCGCCATCGATATATTCAATACCAGCCTCAGCAAGAGCAGCCTTCATATCTTCGATAGGCTTCAAATTGCCGCTGTGGCAGAAACGAATACGAAGCGTTCCGTGCTCGTTAGTGCGGTTTTCCACTTCGTTAACGAAGGTCTTAATAACACCGCGCATACCTTTTGCTTTGCCATACGCATTAAGAATACCTTTTTCGTTAAAGGTGAAAATTGGCTTGATATTCAAAAGACTAGCGTTTTTAACCTGATCAGCAGAAAGGCGACCGCCCTTAAGCAAGTTCTCCAGAGTTTCAGGAGCTACTAAAAACTCTGCCGTTGCCAAGAGTTCCTTTGCCTTTGCTTCAGCTTCATCAAGCGTAGCGCCTTCGTCGCGCATCTTGCAAATCTGCTCTACTACCAATGCTACAGGAGCGGTGGCACCTGCACGAGCACCATCAAGAACACGAACATCAATGTCTACCTGTTCGGCAGCAGTACGAGAAGACTCAATCGTACCAGAAAGAACACCCGCAATGTGAATTGCGATTACTCCGTCGTATCCCTTTTCTGCAAGACCGTTATACATCTGTTCAAAGTCATAAGGGGTAGGCTGAGAAGACTGAGGAAGATTTTCAGCTGCAGCCATACGCTCATAGAATTGCTCAGAGGAAATTTCGAACTGATCCTTAAACGTTTCTCCGTCGATGAGAACGCTCAGAGGAACCATATGAACATCGAGGGACTTGTATTCGTCCTGAGTAAAATCGCACGTTGAGTCAACTACAACAGCGAATCCCATGCTCTCTCTCCTTTCGCAAGAAATCAAAGATTTCTCGTTCAATAATTACTTAGTTTATCTAACTAATTGAAAGGATAGAGGGATAGATAAGCAAACGCAAGTAAAAGTAGCACTCCCCCACAAATTGAGCACAGGTGGAAAAAGTACAAGCATAAATGGGTGCTTGCCACTACGAACAATTGTCACTATGAGCGTCTCCAGTTGCTAAGCATGACCAACAACTAGTATTAGTGCCCACCTACGAACGTCGACCGCCACCGTAGGAGCTTTTTCGTGCGCCGAAGGCACTACCCTTACGAGCTGTTTTCTTCAGATCGCCCAAGATATCTTCTTCTGCTTTACCTTCTAGTTGGGCACGCAATTTAACAATCTGATCGCGCACCGTAGCTGCACGCTCAAAATCCATAGCCGTTGAAGCTTCCATCATTTCATCTTCAAGAGCTGCAATAACGCGAAGCATCTCGCTTCGCGAATAACCAGCAAGTTCAGCATTTACCTCATCAGCACTGCGCTTACCTTCTTCGGTTTCCAAGTAGTCGGTAATATCGCTAATACCCTTACGAATGGTTTTAGGCACAATACCGTGTTCTTCGTTATATGCCATCTGGATAGCACGTCGCCTGCGAGTTTCGCTAATTGCTCGATCCATTGAATCAGTAATTTTGTCGGCATACATTATTACTTGACCACCCGCATTACGTGCGGCACGACCAATAGTCTGAATAAGGGAGCGATGATTACGCAAGAAGCCTTCCTTGTCAGCGTCTAAAATTGCAACCAACGACACCTCTGGCAAATCAAGACCCTCGCGCAGTAAGTTAATGCCAACCAAAACGTCAAATTCGCCTTTGCGTAAATCACGCAATATTTCTACGCGCTCAAGGGTACCAATATCCGAATGCATATACCGAGCTCGGACCCCCTGATCCAATAAGTGTTCGGTCAAGTCCTCTGCCATGCGCTTAGTTAGTGTTGTAATAAGCACGCGTTCGTTGCGTTTTGCGCGTTCTTTTGCCTCGTCAATAATATCGTCAATCTGCGACAAAATGGGACGAACATCAATTTCGGGATCAAGCAAGCCTGTCGGACGAATGATCTGTTCTACCCTAGCTTCACTTACTCGCTCTTCGTAGTCGCCTGGCGTTGCTGAAACATAAACAAACTGCGGAATTCGTGCTTCAAATTCGTCAAAACGAAGAGGACGGTTATCCAAACATGAAGGCAGACGGAATCCGTGTTCTGCTAAAGTAATTTTTCTTGAACGGTCTCCTTCATGCATACCGCGAATTTGAGGTACTGTTACGTGACTCTCGTCGATAAAGCAAAGAAAGTCGCTTGGGAAATAATCAATCAAGGTATAAGGCGGCTCGCCAGGGGCACGCCCATCCAAATGACGGGAATAATTTTCGATGCCCGAGCAAAAGCCCATCGTTTCGATCATTTCTAAGTCATAAGAAGTGCGCATCTCTAAACGCTGCGCCTCTAATAGCTTGCCCTCTTCCTTAAATTCTTTGAGACGAGCATCAAGTTCATCGCGAATAGTTTGCAACGCACGCTCAACCGCAGGACGAGCTGCTACATAATGCGATGCAGGCCAGATAGGAAGCGCCTCGTACGTGTTTAAAACTTCTCCTGTAACGTTATCAATCTCAGCAATTTCTTCAATTTCATCGCCCCAAAATTCCACACGAATAGGGTTATCGGCGTAAGGAGGAAATATATCAAGCGAATCGCCACGAACACGAAACGTTCCACGTTTGAGTTCATAATCGTTGCGATCGTATTGGATATCTATGAGCTTATGAATAAGTTCATCACGGTCTTGCTCGATTTCTTTATCCAGGAATACCGCCATACCCGCATATTCCATAGGAGAACCAATACCATAGATACACGACACCGAAGCCACCACAATAACATCACGACGAGACAAAAGCATAGACGTTGCTGCGTGGCGCAGTTTTTCCACCTCTTCGTTAATGGAAGCATCCTTTTCGATAAAGGTATCGGTGGTAGGAACATAGGCTTCAGGCTGGTAATAATCGTAGTAAGAAACGAAATATACTACTGCATTGTTAGGGAAAAATTCTTTGAGTTCTGCCGCCAACTGAGCAGCCAAGGTTTTATTGGGAGCAAGCACTAACGTGGGTTTTTGCACAGCTTCAATAGTTTTTGCCATAGTGTAGGTTTTTCCCGAACCCGTAACACCAAGCAATGTTTCATAGCGCATGCCAGATTCTATATTCTTCGCCAATTGTGCAATGGCTTTAGGCTGATCGCCTGCTGGCTCATAAGGAGAAACCACCTCAAAGGGTTGAGACGACAGACGTGCCATGGGTAATTTACCCTCCATTTGATGGCCCTCTAAATTTTGAAGATGCGCCACAATTCCTCCCTGTATTCCTATCTACCATTTGAATCCGTAATTCGAAAGAATCTACAATCTAAATCTGCAATTCGACAGCGTCTGGAGTTCGGCAGATTATACAATTCAGCAGATTCTGCAATTCGAAACTCTCTTGAACTGTTGCACTATCATTCAGAACAGTCAAAGCAACTTAACACAAACTTACCTAAGAAAGCCTTGGGGCGATGTCAGAATCCCACCATTGCTGAATTTGGTCTTGAAATTCCTGTAAGGTTCCATCGTTGGTAAACACCACATCCGCAATAGCGAGTCGGTTCTCTTCTGGTACTTGACTTGCAAGACGGTTTCGCGCATCTTCTTCGGAAAAACCGCGCGATTCCATCAAGCGACGAACACGCACCTCAGGCGATGTAGTAACTGCTACCACGATATCTGCATGTTTGTAGAAATCATCGCGTCCATCAAGAATTGCCATTTCTAAAACAACAACTTCGTGAGTTTGCCCCACACTCACAACATGACGCAAACAGCCTTCGTAAAGTCTAGGCTGAGTAATAGCATCCATACGAGCGGTATCTTCTGGCGTGGCGAAGGCACGAGCAGCAAGTTCGGAGCGAATTATTTCACCATTCGTATCGAGTATTTCTTTACCGAAGGCCTTCACTAACTCTGCCTTCATTTCTGGATTATGCAGGTTTTCGTGGCCCACTTCATCGGCGAGAACAATACCTACACCTTTTTCTTTAAGAAATTCCATCAACGTGGATTTTCCTGAACCAATTCCACCCGTAACAAAAATGCTTAACACCGCAATCCCCTCTCACTAGCTTTGCAGCGCACTCGAGCAAAGTTATTATGCTCGCATGGGTATGTTTTTAATTATCACATGCAAGTCAACCTAGAATTCGTGCTCTATTGCATTGTTATTTGAGCGCCACATGCACAAGACGGTGATTGCGCAGCACAAAGAACGCCGCTACTGCAAAAATCAGCAAATACGCAAATTGACCCGTTATCGCAACAGTAATAGCACTCGACAACAAAGGAATTCCAACAGCAACAATTACGCTCGCCCAATACCAAGGCTTGACACTGGAAGGAAATTGTTCTGCATAAGATTCACAAACTGCCCCATGAAAAGCAAGCGACAGGCAAAGCAACCACAAGAGAATGAACAGCGCCCCTACTTGATCAAAGAATTGTGCATTATTTAGACATCCAACTACGAACAGAACAACACAAAGAAC
>URVA01000099.1 GCA_900551155.1 uncultured Eggerthella sp.
CGATACGACCTTTCTTCCTTCGTTAAACTTTTCGTTCTTTTAAGCAAATAACCGTTGATTATTCAGTGGGTTAGCACACACAGGCAACAAGAAGTGTGTACTCGCTTTTGAATGACGGTGTAACTCAAAAATTATACTCAAACTTCTGTCCAAAGAAACAAAGAATGCACATTCTGCGGACAACGGAGGCTCGTATTCATCAAATGAACTCATTAAAGCCCCAAAATGCATGATGAGATTTCATTACGGGAAGAAAAATCGGTATTTTTCGCACAAAAGATACCAGTACAATAGCTAAAGGAATTTTGACAGAATCTAGAGGGATTACAGCTAAGCAGTTATAGCCAAAAGGATTACGACCAAAAGGTTATGACGAGAAATAGTGCAGCTGAACTAATAACTATATTTTGGGGATATATCTATGAGCGCAGACGAGCAAAAGAAAAATACTCCACTACCTAAAACTCAACCTGCTAAGGGTGCTACTCAAAGTGCAGCAGAGTTTTATCATCGCGTTAATATCGAAGAGTGTCTCTACACTGATAATTTTGAAGTAACTGACGCCTGCATTTCCTGCGGTCATTGCGAAGATATCTGCCCCGCCTACGCCATTAAACTTAACGAAGATGGTATCCCAACATGGGTAAAGCACGAATGCTTTATGTGCTTTGGATGTATGCGCCTGTGCCCCTGCCAAGCCATTCGCTACGGCGGTGCGTAAGCGTACGCGTTGGGCATTTGCCACGGTCACAACAAATACCTCGCCCATTTATTGCGCCCACGATAATATCCTTTCACTTGTCGAGCGTCGTTACATTCAAATGTCAATTTGTAGACCCTATGATGACAATCAAATAGCTCTCGCGAAAACATGTTCATGAGCGTAGAATGCGCGATGCAGTAACGCATATTCAACAAATAAAAGCATCGTGAGGGATTTTGGCGATTCTTCTTGATCGAAAAGCTAGCTGGAAATACATCGTCAAGAGAAAGCGTGATTAGCAACAATGAGCAAAACAGAAGGTGGGCAGCAAAAGAAGAAAAACAGCATTGACATGCTCAATGGGCCAATACCTTCTCGTGTTATTTTATTTGCCATTCCTCTTGCTCTTACCAGTATCTTCCAACAACTCTTCAACACGGCGGACTCAGTAGTTGCGGGTCAGTTTATTGATAATGCAGCATTGGCCGCAGTTGGTGGTGTTGCCCCTATTATTGCTTTATTTGTTTCGTTATTCGTCGGACTATCTATAGGTGCAAACGTAGTTGTCGCTGTACATATCGGACACCAAGATTTCGCACGCATCCGTGGAGCTATTCAAACCACTGCAATAGTTTCTGTTATTAGTGGCATTGCGCTTACCTTAATAGGTATCGTAGCAACAGATCCCATTCTGGGAATGGTTAATATGCCGCTTGATGCATGGGAAGAAGCACGCATTTATCTGCATCTCTATTTCGCTGGTATTATCTTTATTTTGATATACAACTTTGGATCAGCCATTCTGCGCGCAAAAGGTGACACTACCCGCCCCTTAATCGCACTAGCTATTGGTGCGATTCTTAACATCTTCTTCGACATTGCTGCAACAACAATGTTAGGTATGGGAGTTGCAGGCATTGCGTTAGGAACAGTTATAGCAAACGCTGTTTCTGCAAGTTTAATTGTCTTTTTTTTGCTCACTGAAGAAGAAACCTATCGCCTAACCTTCAAAGGCATACGTGTAGTTCCTGAAGACTTAAAACAGCTTTTGTATATTGGCATCCCTTCTGGTATGCAGGGAATGGTGTTTTCTCTAGCTAACGTTGTAGTACAAAGTGCCATCAATGGCTTCGGAACCGATGCTACTGCAGGATCTTCTGCAGCGCTTAACTACGAAACCTATGCGTACTTTGTGGTTAACGCATTCGCTCAAGCTGCCGTTACTTTTACTGGTCAAAACTATGCAGCAGGAAAACTAGACCGCTGCGACAAGGTTTTTCGTTTTTGCATGGCTGCAGCCATAGGTTTTTCATTCCTTGTTGGCGGAACCTTTGTTTTGTTCAAAGATCTCTTCTTGAGCTTCTTCACCGCAGAAGCAGCTACGCTTGTCTTTGCAATTTCTCGTATGTATCACATTTGCTTGCTTGAATTCATGACTTCATCCTACGAAGTAAGCGCTGCTGCGATGCGCGGTATGAATTGGTCCATTCTTCCCACTATTATTACCGTTGTAGGTTCATGCGTGTTGCGTATCGTATTTATTTTCACACTCTTCCCCATGGTGTATAGCTACGATAACTTACTACTTATTTATCCTGTGTCATGGATAGTTACTGGCATGGCAATGCTTGTCCTTTATGTAATTGCA
Source organism: uncultured Eggerthella sp. (assembly GCA_900551155.1). Classification (GTDB taxonomy): domain Bacteria; phylum Actinomycetota; class Coriobacteriia; order Coriobacteriales; family Eggerthellaceae; genus Anaerotardibacter. The sequence goes on from URVA01000099.1 coordinate 2,352, forward strand.
CGCAAACGCGCTTATGCAAAATGTCGCAAACTGTACGCTTCTCCCGCTAACAAAGAAAACAACGTTGAAGCGAATGCTGCGTAAAACGGTAGAATAGAACTGTTCATTCAGTTACAGCATGTGAAAGCTTTCGTTTTCATTTCGAGAAAGGGTACTTATGAGCGATTGTTTGTTCTGCAAAATTGTTTCTGGCGATATTCCTTCAGCTAAGGTTTATGAAGACGACGTTTGCTACGCATTCGACGATATCGAACCAGAAGCTCCTATTCATACCTTGATTGTTCCAAAGCAGCACTTTGACAACTTGCAGGACAACGTACCTGCAGATGTTTTAGGTCATCTTCTTTCCGTCGTTCCAGAAGTTGCAAAGATCAAAGGTGTAGATGAATCGGGCTTCCGCTGCGTAATCAACACTGGTCCCGATTCTGCAGCAACCGTAGGTCATCTGCACATCCACGTAATGGGTGGTATTAAGATGGGTCGTGCAACCTTTGAAGAGTCTCAGCGTTTGGAAGAAAACAAATAGCAAACGTGTTAACATCCACAACAAGCGCTAATACTTAAAACGCACGAAGCACTTGAGAAAACTTCTCAAGTGCTTCTTTTTATCGTCCAAAGTTTTCGAAATTTAGGAAAACGACCCGATTTGTTTCTCTTAGTACATCTTTTCAAAAACTAAATTACATACCGTGCGATCGCTACCTACAACGCAGCAACGATAGCATCAACCGAAACCTTCGCATCCCCTAACAGCATGTCAGTGTTGTCATTGAAGAACAGGGGGTTTTCCACGCCAGAATAACCTGCATTTCCCATGGTGCGCTTAGAAACAACAACCTTCCCCGCTTCCCATACCTTTAATACAGGCATGCCTGCAATGGGGCTATCAGGATCGGTAAGAGCAGAAGGGTTAACCGTGTCGTTTGCGCCAATTACGAGAGCAATATCCACGTCTTCAAAATCATCATTGATTTCATCCATTTCCAATACTGCATCATAAGGTACCTTAGCTTCGGCCAAAAGTACGTTCATGTGCCCTGGCATACGACCAGCAACGGGATGAATAGCAAACTTAACATCTACCCCATAACCCATAAGTTTATGAGTCATTTCTGCAACAGGGAACTGTGCCTGCGCAACTGCCATACCATAGCCTGGACATATTACTACCGATTTTGCAGCTTTTAATTCTTCAGCAAGTTCTTCAGGGGTGATCGTAGTATAGTTACCCGCTGCCTGCGTTTTACTGGATCCTGTTTTTGAACTACCGTCAGATCCAAAACCACCCAATATTACGGATATAAAATTACGATTCATGCCTTTGCACATAATATAGCTAAGATACGCACCCGACGAACCAACCAAAGCACCCGTAATAATCAACAGATCATTTCCTAAAGTAAAGCCAGCCATCGCCGCTGCCCAACCTGAATAGCTATTAAGCATCGAAACTACGACGGGCATATCGCCGCCACCGATAGCCATTACCAAGTGAAGACCAAGAACAAGAGACACAACGGTAATAATGCCAAGCGGAATTAATCCAGCTTCTAGACCCTTGGTATTAACCAACCATGCAATGCAGACAATAATCACTACGAGCATAAGAAGATTAAGGGCATTGCGACCTGGCAGCGTTAAAGGCTTACCCGAAATTTTTCCTGCTAGTTTTAAATAAGCAATAATGGATCCCGTTAAAGTGACTGCGCCAATAAATACCGCAATACCAACTTCGCCCATATGGAAAGCATTTTCTGCAGCGGCAGTAGGATCGCTCAGCACTGCGCCTGGTGTGGTAATAAACGAATTAAATCCAACCAAAACTGCAGCAGCGCCAACAAAAGAATGCAGCATAGCAACAAGCTGTGGCATTTCAGTCATCTGTACGCTTTTTGCTTTCCATGTACCAATAGCAGCACCAATAAGAAGCGCTATAACTATAAGCACTACCGCCAACACTGGATCAGCTGTATTGGATACCACGGTAACCAAAATAACCGCTACAAGAGCCAAAACCATGCCAGCGATTCCAAGCTTATTGCCTCGAAGGGCTGTTTTTTGTTTTGAAAGATTTGCAAGCGCCAAAATGAACAGCAAGCCTGCCAAAATATACGCCAAAGTTTCAAAACTGGTAAATACAGAAAAAATCTGTTCAGAGACGAGTGTCTGCATTATTTATCCTCAGAGCTCCTCTCGAACATCTTGAGCATACGTTGAGTAACCAAAAAACCACCGAAAATATTTATTGCCGCAATTGCCATAGCAATAAAGGAAAGTACCTGAACAATCAAATTGCCTGAACCTATAAGCAAAATCGCACCAACAATAATGATGCCTGAAATAGCATTCGTTTCAGACATAAGCGGCGTATGGAGCGTGTGCGTAACGTTGGTAATAACATAAAAACCCACAACTACCGCAAGCATAAAGACAATATAATGACCCGCCACGCTTGCAGGTGAAACCATAATTAACGCAACCGCTAAAATACCCGCCAGAATCTTCCACCAATGTTTAGCGAAGAATGATTTTTCTTGCTTCTTAGCTTCAGTATCCCCCGCTTGAGCGTTTTGAGCGGAATCTTCCTTAGAAGCAACCGAAACCTTAACTTCGGGTGGCGGCCACATGCCTTCACCTTGTAAAGCAACGGTAACGCCTCGCACCACAACATCTTCTTCATCGAGAGCGATAACGCCATCTTTATTAGGAGTAACAAGCTTTAAGAAATTAACGATGTTTTGGCCAAACAACTGGGAAGCTTGTCCCGGAAGACGAGCTGGTAAATTTGTCCAACCAATAATGGTTACGCCGTTTTCGATAGAGGCCGTCTTGCCGATGGCGTCGCGGAAGCTGTTGACGG
>URVA01000100.1 GCA_900551155.1 uncultured Eggerthella sp.
AGGCATATAGACTCTGAACGACTTCGAGTAAAACCAGCTGGAGTCTTTCTGCAGTGGCTGAATTGTATTGATTTGGCATCATTGGTAAACGACGAAGGCGAAATGGTCGAGGCGGTGGCGGGAGACTTCTCTTCTTCGCAAGATAATCCAATGTTTGCAGCGTATGATGCTATGCAGATATTTGCTTCTAAGAATAACATCATACTGACGGGGGATTTGTATGACGTAGTTTTAACGCTGTACGGCGGTAGTTTTAAGGAAGCCATATATACTGAAATCTCAAGAAGAATTGCATAGAATCGTTTATGAGGGAGAACTTCATAGTGCCTGAAGTGTCACGGAAGGAAGGGAGTTCGCAATGATTTGTATCGATAAGGATCGCTGTACAGGATGCGGATCTTGTGTTGCTGATTGCATCTCTGGCGTACTGTCAATTTCTGAAGGGAAAGCGCAGGTAGCGGGCGAATGTTTGCGGTGCGGACATTGTGTTGCGATATGTCCCCAAGCAGCCCCTTCGATTTCGATATATAGCGATACTCCTGTTGACTATGATGCAAAAACTTTCGATATTCCTACGCAAAACATGCTCAACACCATCAAATTCCGCCGAAGTGTTCGCCAATTTAAAAAGGAACCTCTATCGTATGACGATTTGCATACCTTAATAGATGCAGCGGCGCATACTCCTACAGCAAAAAATGCTCAGGCATGTCGCTTTGTATTTATCCAGGATAGTCTTGAAGAATTTAAACAGACAGTATGGCGCAACATTCAAATTGCTTTTGATGAAGGAAAAGAGCTTCCGATTCCGCGTTCTTCGATTGAGAATTTCTTGAAGCTACGACACACAGAACAACCGCAAGACTATCTATTCCGTAACGCTCCAGCGGTGCTATGCGTGCAAGCGCCTGATCCTGTTGATGCTGGTTTAGCGGCATCTGCTATTGAGATGGTTGGAACAACGCTAGGCATTGGTGTTTTGTATAACGGATACTTACGACGCACTATCGTTGCAATGCCTGATATTCAGGCGTATTTGGATATGGATTTAGAAGAAAAACCCTTAGTGGCATGCATGCTTATTGGTTATTCCGACGTTGAATACAAACGCACAGCACCAAGGCGTAATCCCAGTGTGGTGCTGCGGTAATTGCTTATTCGGAATTGCTGATGTTGTACTAGCTAGGTTCTGCTAATAAAGTTGCACGGGGTAAAGGCGTACTACGAAGCTGCGTTAGTGAATTTGCTCTCAAGTTAAGGAGGCAAATAATGAGCATTCTTGCAGGTTATGTTGTCCCTCATCCGCCGCTTATTATTCCTTCGGTTGGTCGTGGGGAAGAACGCGGAATTCAGAAAACAATTGATGCCTATAGGGAGATTGCTCGTCGTATTGCTGCCCTTCGACCAGAAACTATTGTAGTAAGTTCTCCTCACGCGCCATTGTATCGAGATGGGTTTCATGTAACAACAGATACGGTACTGAATGGAAGCATGGAAGCCTTTCGCGCACCCGAGACTACTCTGAGTGCAAAGATTGACACCGCACTTGCTGATGAGATTATTCAAAACGCCCAGCAAAGCGGCATTGTGGTTGCGCCAAGCACCTGGCGCGATCATGATATGGATCATGCTACGTTTATTCCTCTTTACTTTATTGAACAGGCTTATAAAGAAGCGGGAATTTCGCCTGAATATAAGGTGGTTCGCGTTGGTCTTTCTATGCTTTCGCCTGAAGTACATCGTCAGTTCGGACATGCTATTGCAAGTGCGATTGATAGGACAGAGAGACGCTGCATATGGGTAGCAAGTGGTGATTTATCTCATAAATTAAAAGCGGATGGCCCGTATGGATATGCACCTGAAGGTCCAGAACTAGACAAGCAGCTTTGCGATTTGTTCAGATCGGGTGCTTTAGAAAAGTTATTTGAACTTGACGAGTACTTCTGTGAATGTGCTGCGGAATGTGGAGTTCGTTCTTTTCAGATAATGGCAGCCGCACTCGAGATGGAATATCCCCAAGGTGTTTCATCGGAGTTGCTAAGTTATGAGGGGCCGTTTGGAGTGGGGTATGCGGTAGCTGCTTTTGAACCTGCGATATCTGAAGATTGTGATGTCGCTGTTTGCAATAGTAAGGCAGTGCACAATAATACAAATGAACCTTTAAGCCATGATGATACTGTACGTTCTTCTGATAATGCGCTAGATCCTTACGTGGCGCTAGCGTGGGCAAGCGTGGAAACTTACATAAAAACTGGAAGAGCTCTCAAGTTGTCCGATTACCAAAATCAGGTAGAACAGTTATTTGGAAGCGATAAGGAAATGTTTCCTGAAGAAATGCTCTCACAACAAGCAGGCGTATTTGTGTCAATCCATGAATGGGGTGAACTTCGTGGGTGCATAGGAACAATAGCCCCTACCACAAACTGTATTGCTGAAGAGATTATTCAAAATGGTATTTCAGCTTCTACGCGAGATCCACGTTTTCCCGCTATTGAGGAATATGAATTGGACCAGCTAGAAATTAGCGTTGATGTACTTTCAGAGGCTGAGCCTATTTCTTCACTTGAAGAGCTGGATGTTAAACGCTACGGCGTAATAGTAACGAAAGGTTTTAGGCGAGGATTACTGCTTCCTAATTTGGAAGGGGTGGATTCTGTAGAAGATCAGGTTGCTATTGCTAAACAAAAAGCAGGAATTCGCATTGATGACTGGGATGTTGAACTAGAGCGTTTTGAAGTGATTCGTCATGAATAGTCAAAGAGGCAGCCAAACAGAACGTAGCGACTTCGCAGTTGCAAATAGGTCTAGCTGTAAAGCTCAATGTTATATTTGCCCTCATGCGTGCACCCTGAATGAGGGACAAGTAGGTATTTGTCGTACTCGTCGGAATAAACACGGAGCGGTGGTTTCTGATTCTTATGGGCGAATCACGAGTTTGGCGCTTGACCCCATAGAAAAGAAACCCCTTGCTCGTTTTATGCCAGGAAGCATGATTTTGTCTGCAGGCTCTTTTGGGTGCAATTTGCGCTGTCCTTTCTGTCAAAACGCATCTATTGCGCATGCGGGAATTGATGATGTCTTGTGGCAAGAAATTACACCTGAACAGCTTGTTGAACAGGCAACTCGTTTGAAAGTGCGAGGTAATGTGGGTATTGCGTATACCTACAATGAACCCTTAGTAACTTTTGAGTTTGTTCGCGATTGCGCGAAACTTGCTCATGATGCTGGTCTTGTGAACGTACTGGTAAGCAACGGTATGGCAAATGCGAAGATTATTACTGAACTTGCGCCGCTGTTAGACGCGGTCAATATTGACCTTAAAGGGTTCACGCAAGATTTTTACGATTTTGTTGGTGGGTCACTTGATACGGTAAAGCAAACCATAAAACTTTTAGTGGAGTATCCAACTTGTCACGTTGAAGTGACGACCCTTGTTATTCCTGGCAAAAATGACACCGATGAAGAAATTGGTGCACTATCAGGATGGTTGGCATCGCTTGATTATGAAATTCCTTGTCATGTAAGCCGATTTTTCCCTTGCTATAAGATGAGCGATGCTAAGCCAACGCCTGTTCGTACCGTATATCACTTGGCTGAGGTAGCTCGTAAACACTTACGATATGTGTATACGGGAAATTGCTAAATTTAAAGAATTATCAAGTATAGATAATTGCTAAGCCAATGCCTTTCGAAACAAGAATTGATGCATTGTAGAGCAGGTTATACGTTGCAACAACATTTTGAAGGTTATCAGGGGGTATTCGGATTGTACTTCTTCAATAGCATCGGCAATTAAAGCGACGGCTGGAGTTTCGCCACCACCAATACGGATTTCGCCTGTGATGGTATCACCCGAAACAAGAAAGTCTGCCTCAGTTCGTTTCATCAGATCTACGATTTCTTCTGCTCTTTTACGAAGGCGCATGCCAGCTTCCGTAAGTTCAATATGCCTACTCCCACGATTGAAAAGGGTGCAGCCAAGTTCACGCTCGAGATCTTTCATTTGGCGCGATAAGGCAGGTTGAGATACATGAAGTACTTTTGCGGCTCCTAATATGGTGCCCTCACGAGCAATCATCAGAAAATAACGAAGCGAACGAAATTCCATGAGATGACCCTTCTTTAGTTCTGTATTTAAAAGCGAGGCCTTGTTTGCTGTGATTATTGGTATAACAAACAGTAATACTTAGTAATCCACTATAAGTATTATACATATTCCTTGGTTCTTCATATACTTTATTCAGGTAAGAAGGTGATGATCATGGGGATTAAAAAAAACGATTTGAAGCGTTGTTTATTTGATACGTATTGCGATAAAGAAACCGTTAAGCGTGTGTGTTTTTGCTATACAGAGCAAAATACAAGAGAAGTGAAGAGTTTGTTGTATCAGGAGCGAAAGCTGATTCTAAGCGAGATTCACAGCAAACAGCATGATTTAGACCATATAGATCATCTTATTTTGGCAGCTTGACCATAAGGAATGAAACTCGTGAAAAATATAAGCAACAAAACGCTCGTTTTAATTCTAACTATTGGTGTTTTCGGTATTCTTAATACCGAAATGGGCATCGTTGGTGTTATCCCGTATGTTTCAGAAGAATTTGATGTATCTATTCCTGATGCGGGTCTGTTAGTAAGTGGATTTGCGCTTATTGTAGCTATTGCAGGTCCTACTATGCCTCTCTTGTTTTCGCGTATAAATCGAAAAAAAGTGATGATGCTTTCGCTTGGTATATTTTCGATTTGCAACATTGTGTCTATTTTCGCACCAAGTTTTGAAGTGCTTTTAACAGCCCGTGTAATTCCAGCAGCATTTCATCCACTGTATGTTTCGATGGCGATGGCAATTGCGCAGCATTCTGGAGATACCCCTGAAGTATGTGCTAAAGCATCGGCTCAGGTATTCATTGGTGTTTCAGCTGGTATGGTTGTGGGTGCTCCAATTGCTGGTATGCTTGCGGACTCAATTGCTTTTCCAGCCGCAATGACATTTTTTGCAGTAGTTACTATTGCAGCTCTTTTTCTCACGGTAGTTTGTATTCCATCCATGCCTGTACAAAATCCACTTTCTTACGGCAAGCAAATTGCAGTGCTTAAGCGACCTGTAGTGTTGGTTTCGCTACTGGCGGCAGGAAGTATTAATGCGGCGATGTTTGGTTTTTATAGCTTTTTGGCAGAATACTTAGGCACCACGGTGGGAATG
>URVA01000101.1 GCA_900551155.1 uncultured Eggerthella sp.
CGTCTTGCCATGAATACCTGCCCAAACCTTGTCACCTGGCTTTAGAGTTCGTCCTTCCTTGAGCACCTCTTCAAGCGATACATAGCCTGCTGCTTGAGCCTGAGCAACGGAAGCAGCAAAACAGCGGCGCTCCGTTTTGTTATCGGAAATAAAATCGATATAACGCTTGCTCAATGCGTCCAATTCTTCTAACTGGCTATCTGAATACGATTCCCATGCAACTTTACGTTCCATATATATCCTTCCTACTTTGTTCGCACTAAGCGTAGCGCTATAGACTCACTTTGCTCAAGAATCCAACGAAAAGCATATCGAAGCAAACTGCTCGAACAAAAAACATAGAGCCTAGTTGAGGTACTGATCCTGCAAGGCCTCGAGGGTTCCATCCTCTTCCATTTCGGTAAGCACCTCATTTATGGCGTCGGTAAGCGCGCGATTATCCTTATTCAGTGCTATACCGTATTGTTCACCCGTTACTACCGTTTCAAGAACTTCACAATCCGAATAGCCATTTTCAATCATGTAACGAGCAACTGCAGCATCCACTACTACTGCTTGGGTTTTCCCCTTCCGAAGAGCACTAAAGCATGATGCAACATCTTCATAAGGCACTACTTTTTCTGAAACCGCATCTTCTGCATAGGTCTCACTCGTAGTTCCCGCTTGAGCAGAAACCGTCTTGCCCTGCAGCTCTTCGACACGAAGATATTCATCTTTAAGCGTAACTACTGCCTGATCAGCTAGGTAGTATACGTTAGTAAAATCCACCTGTTCTTCTCGCTGTGCATATATAGACAGAGAAGAAATTGCCGCATCGTATTGTCCGCCCGCCTCAATTGAAGAAACGACCGACTCGAAAGGAACATTCACGAGTTCGCATGACAAGCCAAGCCTAGAGGCAACTTCTCGCATAACCTCTATGCTGTATCCAGCTGGTTCTCCATCAGAGAGATATTCAAAAGGCGGGAAATTAAGCGATGTGGCAACGGTCAATTTGCTATCTGAAACAAGCTGGTATTTCTTTGACTCAGAATCGGAGGAACAACCCACCAATAAAGCCGCAAAGAGCGCCAATGAACATACCAGCATCGCTACGATAGCTATTTTGGAGCGTTTAGCATCCACGGGAGCTACCCTCTTTTTCTAGAACTTCAAATGCACGTTCATATCCACCAGCACCATAATTGAGCGCTTTTGATACGCGCGCAATGGTGGTTGCTGAGGCACCCGTTGCTTGCTCAATTACCGCATAAGAACGTCCTTCTTTTAGCATGCGCGCCACATCCAGACGCTGTGATGTATCTTTGATCTCCCGCACCGTAAAAAGATCTTCAAGCAAAGCAAAAATATCATCGGGACTAGTAAGACCAGCGAAAACGTTCAGTAGGTCCTCAACTTCACGGGTACGTAGTTCAGCCATGATCCCCTCCGAATGCATCTAAAACAATTTCTTCGCACATGCTTTGTGCTCTCTCTAGATTTCTCACAAACTAGTATTAACTCGTTGAACAAGCAAGAGCTATCGTCCAACCGTTACCAGACCATATTCATAAGAATCAACCAAAGCATTCCATGATGCTTCGATAATGTTTTCCGAAACTCCAATGGTGCCCCATGATTCTTTTCCGTTTGATGTAGTAATCATGACGCGTGTTGTTGCTCCGGTGCCAACGTTTTCATCCAGAATACGAACCTTGAAGTCAACCAATTCAATTTGTTCAACTTCGGGATAAACATCTTGCAAAGCAAGGCGCAAAGCATTATCGAGCGCCCCAACAGGACCAACGCCTTCACCTGTTGCTACAAAGCGCTTGTCACCAATATGGACCTTAATGGTGGCCTCACTAGTTGCATCTTTTGCCCAAGCGTTCGTGTCTTCTTTGTCGTCCACGATGACGCGGAAGCTCTCCAAAGTAAAATGGGGCTTAAAGGTACCTAGATGCATATGAAGCAATACCGCAAGAGACCCATCGGCAATTTCGTAGGAAAAGCCCTGGTTTTCTCGTTCTTTAATATCATCGAGAATTTGCTGGGTAAGATTGCCCTTGTCAGCCAAATCGAATCCAAGCGACTTTGCCTTAGCTACCAGCGATGCCTTTCCCGCCAATTCACTTACCAACACACGGGTAGAATTACCCACCTTTTCAGGCTTAGTGTGTTCGTACGCTTCAGGAAAACGTGCTATCGCACTAGCATGCAAACCGCCTTTATGAGCAAAAGCGGAAGATCCCGTATAAGGATGATGCGTGGAGTGCACCATGTTGCACATCTCGGCAACTGAACGAGCAACACTGGTAAGCTGCTTTAAGTTTTCACTTCCGACAACTTCGTAGCCCATCTTTAATTCAAGATCGGCAATAGCACAAAGAATGTCGCAATTACCCACGCGCTCGCCATACCCATTTACCGTGCCTTGCACCTGGGTGCAGCCCGCTTTAACCGCAGCAAGGGTGTTTGCCACCGCACATCCTGAATCATTGTGACAATGTACGCCAAAGCGCTGATCGGGGAAACGGCTTGTTACTACACGCGTTATTTCTTCAACTTCAAAAGGAAGCGCTCCACCGTTGGTTTCGCACAGATCAATAGAATCAGCACCTGCCCGCACAGCGGCTTCAATTACCTGCAAAGAATACGACGGGTTTGCCTTGTAGCCGTCGTAGAAATGTTCAGCATCAAAGACTACTTCTACCCCATGACGCTTTAGATAGGCAATCGATTCTGAAACCATACGTAGGTTTTCTTCAAGCGTGGTCATCAATGCACGCTCTACCTGAGCATCCCAACTCTTGCCCACGATAGTTACCACAGAAGCGCCTGATTCAAGTAAATCCTTTAAACCTGAATCCTCTTCTGCAGATACTCCCTTTTTACAGGTAGATCCAAAAGCAGCAATGCGCGCATGCTTTAAGTTCATCTGCTTAACTTCTTTGAAGAAAGCTATGTCTTTAGGATTCGAAGCTGGATATCCACCCTCGATATAGTCGATTCCAAATTCGTCTAAGCGCGCTACGATACGCAGCTTATCTTCGAGTGACAACGTAATACCTTCGCTTTGTTCACCATCGCGCAAGGTAGTGTCATATGCATAAACTTTTGTAGCCATGGGGTTCTCTTTTCGTATACAAAGAGAGCCCCGATTTCATCGAGGCTCTCGTATAAGCTGCCTTGAGCCCTATACAAAAGGCTAATTTGCAATCTAGAAACGAGTGATCCAGTCTTCGTACTCTGGAACCTTGCCGTAAGCAACATCGAAATAACGCTTCTGAAGTGCTTCAGTGATTGGGCCACGCTTGCCAATTACGCGGTCATCAATGCTGTTAATAGGGGTAAGCTCTGCCGCAGAGCCCGTCATGAAGGCCTCATCAGCAATATAAAGATCAGAACGGGTAAGCGACTCTTCAATGGCAGGAATATCCATGTCGGTTGCAAGAGTCAAAATGGTGTCGCGTGTAATGCCTTCAAGCAAGCCATCGGACAGAGGAGGAGTAGACAAAATACCATTGCGTACAACAAAGATGTTTTCGCCCGTGCCTTCACATACGCGGCCTTCTTCGTTGAGCATAATTGCTTCCGCATAGCCGTGAAGCGTTGCTTCCTTCTTTGCGAGAATGGAGTTCATGTAAGAAGCGGAAGACTTAACAGCAGGAGGAATAGCGTTAAAGGAACGCTGACGCCAAGAAGAAACACCTACCTTGATGCCGTTTTCCAAAGCTTCAGCACCCAGATAAGCATCCCATGGCCAAACAGCAATAATGACGTCCACTGGAGCGCCCGTTGGATCAACGCCCATCTGACCATAACCGTAGTAAGCCAAAGGACGAATATAGCAGGACTTGATGTTGTTCTTCTTGATGATCTCTACCGTAGCTTCGCAGAGTTCATCAACCGTATAAGGAAGCTCCATCATGGCAATTTTTGCGCTGCGATGCAAACGCTCCATGTGATCGCGCAAACGGAAAATAACTGCCTCATCCGTATCGGTGTTGTGATAGCAGCGAATTCCTTCAAATACGCCAGAACCATAGTGCAAAGCGTGCGTCAAAACATGCGTCGTAGCCTGCTCCCAAGGAATAGCTTCGCCATTTTTCCAAATGTAATCCACAGCCTCCACGTCAGCCATGATGCGTCCTTTCGTCCTTGTTGATATCCAATGTGTCTATAGCTCTAAAATATCTATAGCTTTTCAAGAATCGTATTCTACTCCAACTAAGTGGAGTGAAATAAGAACGAAACATTTTTGCAATCTTTACGGAGTCCAGCACTCCGTAAATGGCATCCGAAGAATGGTTAAGCTTGCTAAAACTATCTGCTCGATCTGCTTTGTTTAATCCGCCTTGGCATCTTTTTGTGCATCAGGCATAGACTGGCTTTGTTGCGCCTTTGCAACACGTGCTTCTTGTTCCTCAAGTTGTTCGCGACGCTTTCGTGCCGCCTCTTCAACATCGGTTGTCTGTACTGCATGCATCAAAATCTGCATACGGCGCTCCACGTCCTGAATAATTTCTGAACAATTCTTCAGTTCATCGCACATGTCTATACCTTCAAGCTGAACATCTTGCTTGTACTTCAAGGTATGTTCAAGCGATGCCCAAAAATCCATAGCTACAGTACGGAACTGAATTTCAACAGGAACGTATTGCTTGCGATCGAGGAAATACACGGGAACTTTCACAATGACGTGCAAACTGCGATACCCATTAGGTTTAGGGTGCGCAATATAGTCTTTTACTTTTACGATTTTCAAATCGTCTTGCATGGAAAGCACTTTTACCATGGCATACACGTCATCAATATACGAAACAATAACGCGCATACCAGCCACATCTAGAATATGCTCTTCAACTGATCGCAATGTTATAGGCACATCATAACGTTGCAGTTTCTCATACACGCTTTTGGTCGACTTAAGGCGTGATTCCATGTGGTGAATCGGATTACGGTTAAAACGGTATTCCAAGTCTGCGTCAAGAATTTCAAAACGCGTTTTCATTTCGCGAATAGCAGCATCATATTTTTTAAAGAGCGATTTACTCGCTTTTTCGAAAAGCGCAAAATGTTCGACTACTCGTT
>URVA01000102.1 GCA_900551155.1 uncultured Eggerthella sp.
AAAACATACCTTCAAATTTCCCGTTTTTCGAGGAGTATCGCAAACCTTATACCTAATACCGATTTAGCAAATGCCAATTTCGCCGCACAATCATTGCACAGCTAATTCCAAGAATCTTTATCAATCAAAAGTTCTTGACGAAGCTCTTTTTGGCGTGACCTATAGTCATACCCTCTACTTAATCGAAATGGTCGGTTAAGTTTTCTAGCTAAAAGTCTTCCTATTCGATCCATTTCAGAAATATTTTTAATTTGCTTATTTGTTACCGTTATAACCTCGACGCCCAATAAACTCAGGGCACTTCTTCTAGCAGAGTCGCTTGCTATACGATCAACCCCTGTATGCCAGTAGTCGCTTTCGTACTCAACAGCAATAGAATCATTCCAAATCAAATCGCAAACGTAGTAGTTTTTTGTGAATATGTGCCTCTGTGAACTAGGAATAGGGATCTTAACATTAAGACGAGGATTAGAGAGATTATATCCACCCCATGAGTAAGGCAAACTGAGCAACATTGCCAATTCGGTTTCACGTGGAGAAGCAGAATCAGAACACACTTTTGACAAAGTACTCAATGCGCTTCGAGCACCATGAAATCCTGATAAAGATTGTCCATATTGTTCTAATCGCTCTGTTGTAGTTACAGGGATTCGTTCATAAAGATAACCCTGAGAATCTAAAGAATATTTAGAGCACAAATCGAATCCCAGCTTTACAAGCTGCACTTTATTTAGCATAGATGCCATTTGAAAGAAACACAATTCAGGACTAATAACAAACACTTCTTCATCTAAGCAGTAAAAAGAAGATGGAGGTATTTTTCCAAGAGAAAGATGACACTTTGTGCCTTTTATTCTATGACGCGCATTTCGATTAAGTGTCATTGTATGAAAAGGAAGTTTGTGAACTTTCCTCATGGATGAAAAGTAATCATGCACCAAATCAGCGTTAGGGGCAAAGTTTAATTCCCTTCCATTTTTCCGAAGTGAGACTAAGCCTGATCTAATATTTGCATAAGGCGACAACCAGTATTCACATGCAGTTTGGTGACTTAAAATTAGTGCCATAATAATTCCTCCCTAAAAACAGTTTAGAGAAGAAAACTCACACCTTTCTCATATCAGGGATGTGAGAAAGGTGTGAGTAAGATATGAGAAAGATGTAAGTAAAGGCTAAAGCTAAGGTTAATGTAAAGGCAAAGGCCAGCATTACTTAGTATTTAGAGTCAGCTTCATCGAGATCTTTATTCATACGCGCAATCATAGATTCCACATTGGCGCACCCACACGCGCCAGCGCCATGGTGATGAGCATGATGGTCACCTCGCTGAGCGTTTTCGTGTCTGCCTTGCGATACACCGCATGCGCCACAACCATCGCAGCCCACATGTTTTCCCGCACGATGCGAGCGAACCATATTAATGATAATTGCAGCAACAATCACAACAAGAATTGCACTTACCACGAATGTACCTATTGTCATTTGCGCTGCCTCGCTTTCTGTTCTTGAGGGTATTCTAGCTTCTGTTTGAACAAAATCTCTGAATAAAGTCTTTGAATAATGTCTTTGAATTGATCAAAAAACCAGTAATCAATAATTCACCTAAAGGGAAGCCGCGGGATACCCGCGGCTTTTGTTGAGACTGTGTTGCGGAATGCCGCGGCTTCCTTAGGAGGTAAATCTGCAGGTTATGCCAGACGTTTAGGCTTAACTCTGCTTCCAGTTTTAGCCGTCGTTTCAGGCTTAGCTGCCGCTCAAACTTGGCTTATACTGCCACTAAAGCTTATGCCACTGCTTCAGCTTCTACCGCACGAACGCTTTCGGCTTTACCTGCCCATTTATTAGGACGAACAAGCAACCACAAGAATGCGATAAACAGAGCCAAAGCAATCACGGTAAAGATACCGAACGTAACCTCACCAGTAAGTAAACCGAAGAACTGGTAAACCCACAGTGCAACTACCCATGCAATACCGCACTGATAACCAACTGCTGCAAAGAACCACTTAACATTGTTCATTTCACGCTTGATAGCACCCATTGCAGCAAAGCAGGGAGCGCACAGCAAGTTGAATGCCATGAAGGAATAAGCCGTTACCATAGTGAACGCTGCCTGTACGTTTTCATACCAACCAGCATCGCCTGCGTACAAAATACCGAATGTACCAACAACATTTTCCTTAGCAATGAGACCAGTTACAGTAGCAGAAGCTGCCTGCCAGTCGCCCCATCCAAGCGGTGCGAAAATCCAGCAAATCGCGCCACCCAAGATTGCCAAAATTGAATCATTTTGATCCTCTACCGCCTGGAATACACCATCGATAAAGCCATAACTTGAGATAAACCAAATGATGATACATGCAAGGAAGATAATCGTACCTGCCTTCTTGATAAAGGACCAAGCACGTTCCCACATGCTACGAAGAACGCCACCAATGGTTGGCAGATGATAGGCAGGAAGCTCCATAACAAACGGTGCTACATCACCAGCAAAGAAGCGTGTCTTTTTCAGGATAATGCCTGAGCATAAAATAGCAGCAAGACCTAAGAAGTACGCTGAAGGTGCTACCCACCAAACACCACCAAAAATAGCAGCTGCAAACAAGGCAATAATAGGCATCTTTGCACTACAAGGAATAAAGGTGGTGGTCATAACCGTCATACGACGGTCGTTTTGATTTTCGATAGTACGAGAAGCCATAACACCTGGAACGCCACATCCCGTGCCAACCAGAATCGGAATAAACGACTTGCCCGACAAGCCAAAACGGCGGAATACGCGGTCCAAAATAAACGCAATACGTGACATATAACCGCATGATTCCAGAATTGCAAGCAAGAAGAACAGTACCAGCATCTGAGGAACAAAGCCCAGAACAGCACCAATACCAGCAACAACGCCATCCAAGAGCAACGCCTGCAACCAATCAGCAGCACCAATTGCTACCAGAGCATTTTCAACAAGAACAGGAATGCCAGGTACCCACGTACCATATTCTGCAGGATCGGGACCCTCATCCCCGAAAGATGCCAACACACCAAGAGACTCTTCGTAAGTTGCTGCATCTACCTCAACGATTTCGTTTTCGCCAGATTCGTCATCATAAGCCTCGTAAGTTCCTACAAGATCTGCAGCTTCAGCGCTCGCTAAGAAGTTACTTGATTCAGGGTCAAGACCTTCAGCGAGTGCGGCCGTTTCAAATGCATCTACACTGCTAGCTGCATCTTCGAAGGCAGCCGTATCTTCATCAAACTGCTCCTGACCAGGACCCATAAACCAACCATCACCAAACAGGCAGTCGTTTGCCCAGTCGGTCGCCGCGGTACCAACCGTCGAAATAGACAAGTAGTACACCAACGTCATAACAATGACAAAAATCGGCAGCGCCAAGATTCGATTCGTTACTACACGGTCGATCTTGTCGGAAATACTCATTTCTGATGACTTGCTGCTCTTATTGCGGCAATGTTCAATAATCGAAGAAATGTAGGTATAGCGATCGTTGATGATAACGCTTTCAGAATCGTCGTCGTGTTCCGCTTCAAGCTTTTCAATCACGTCATCAACGTTGGGAGCATCTCCTATAGCGTCAATGATTTTTTGGTCGCGCTCGATAAGCTTGATTGCGTAAAAACGCTTCAGGTTACTTGGGATAGATTCTGGAAGACGACTTTGCACCTCTGCTACCGCTTCTTCAGCAGAAGCAGAAAGAGTGATAGGCGTTGCAGGAGCTGCCGATTCGATCGTTTTCAGACAATTTACGACTTCAGTAATTCCTTCGTTTTTTAATGCAGAAATCTCAATTACATTACAGCCAAGTTCTTTTGCCAGCTGCTCAGTATGAATTTCATCGCCATTGCGACGAACGACATCCATCATGTTAACTGCAACAATTACAGGAACACCCATCTCTAAAAGCTGAGTGGTTAAGTACAAATTACGTTCCAGATTGCTACCATCAACGATATTCAGAATGGCATCAGGATGCTCTTCAAGAATAAAGTTACGTGCTACAACTTCTTCTAACGTATAGGGAGATAAAGAATAGATACCTGGAAGGTCGGTAATTTCAATAGACTTATCTGCCTTGAGTTTACCTTCCTTCTTTTCAACCGTAACACCAGGCCAGTTACCAACATACTGGTTGGCGCCTGTCAGTGCATTGAACAGGGTTGTTTTACCACTATTCGGGTTGCCAGCAAGTGCAACTCTCATTGCCAATCCTTTCAAAATAGAGAACTGAAGTTAGTTTTGGTTAACTCATGTTCAAAGAAAATGGCTCGAAAGCCTTACCTTTGAAAACTAAGAATGTGCTTGATGAATTATCTTTGAGGTTTATCTCTGCGGTTTGATAATTGCGTAATAGCAATTACGCAATGACAATTAATAAGCATTGGCGATTGCGCTATAGCAATTAAATTGCGTGATGGCAATTATGTAATAGCAATTGCGTAAGGGTAGCTACATAAAGCAATCGCGCAAACTCGCTACACTACCTCGATCATTTGCGCATCTTCTTTACGCAAAGACAATTCATAACCGCGAACCGTCACTTCAACAGGATCGCCTAGAGGAGCAACTTTGCGCACATAAACAGAACATCCCTTAGTGATACCCATGTCCATAATGCGGCGCTTAACTGCTCCAGCGCCATTGAGTTTAGAAACTTGAACGGTTTCGCCATTCTTTACGTCTCTGAGAGTTTTCACCTATCCCCCTTTCTACTGTCTTACAACACAGCTCTTCTATCAAAGTGCTTACACGGTGATGTGTTTCGCCAATTCGGCCGATAAAGCAACACGAGAACCTTTAACGTTCACAATAAGATTTCCCCCAATTCGAGAAACAACCGTTATGCACTCACCAGGAAGAAAACCCATATCTTCAAGATGGCGATGAACGTCGCCAAAACCTCGAAGTTGCTTTACGTGATATGTGCCATTTTTCTTAACTTCCGATAAAACCATGGTTCTCACTCTTTCTAATCAGAGTTGCAGGTTATTAATTGCGCGCAAAAATGTTAGATATATCTAACAACCAAAAAGGATGTTAGCCCTAT
>URVA01000103.1 GCA_900551155.1 uncultured Eggerthella sp.
ATAAGGAATATCATTCTGATCCCAATGTTGTATACCTTTGCATATACCGCATCGGGATCAGAATGATATTCCTTATAAGGACGCTCGGTACGACCATCCATATAAGCACGCGTTACATCGTCAACTGCAATAAGGCCAGCTTTGCCGCCAGCTTCGATTGCCATATTAGAAATAGAAAGACGCTCGTCCATGGTTAGCGATTCAATAGCGCTGCCGCGGAATTCCATTGCCTGATACAATGCCCCGTCAACGCCAATCATGCCAATGATGTGCAAAATGATGTCTTTACCCGTAACGCCTGGCTGAAGTTCTCCTTCAATGTTGAACAGAATTGATTCAGGAACTTTAAACCAAGCCTTGCCCGTTGCGTAACCAATTGCAGCATCCGTAGAACCAACACCCGTAGCGAAAGCGCCCAGAGCACCATAAGTGCAGGTGTGGCTATCGGCGCCAATAATAAGGTCGCCCGCACCGACAACGCCCTGTTCAGGTAGAAGTGCATGCTCAACACCCATGCAACCTACCTCGTAAAAATGCGTAATACCCTGTTCACGTGCAAATTCACGGGTCATTTTTGCCTGTTCAGCACTTTGGATGTCCTTGTTAGGAACATAATGGTCAGGGACAAGTGCAATCTTAGTAGGATCAAATACCTTATCTACGCCAACCTTCTTGAATTCTTTGATTGCAATAGGGGCGGTAACATCGTTAGATAAGACAAGATCAAGATCGCACTCGATTAGCTGGCCAGGAACTACTTCTTCGAGTCCTGCATGAGCGGCAAGAATTTTCTCGGCCATAGTCATCGGGCGTGCCATGTTCTCTCCTTCTATTTTCGTCTTGTGATAAAACTATTTAAGTATATCACCGCACTATTTGTTCCATTCGGCTTGAAGTCAGGTTTCCGTGTTACAACTTTGTTTCACCCGCGAACGGCCACCCACGAACGGCCACTCGCAACCCGCAGTACTATATGCGAGTTGACATACATGAAAAGATGTAATTCGTATGGGCTCATTGCCACAAGTAACAACATGTCCACCCGCAATCTGTCACAAATATAGCTGCGGCTTCAACTTCCATTAACCGTCCAAAATATCCACAAACTGCCCTGAACAGGTAAGGTTCTCAGATTTGGTATACTTGAAAAGTTATAACGGATTACGCAGATAGGTTTCTAACGCAGTGAAATTCAACTTCCGAAATCTTTTTGCCGGTTTGGTCATTATCATTGTGCTGGCGTTCGTCTTTTTACGAGGCGATCAACTCAATGAATTAGCAGCTACCATGGCGCAAGGTGCCATGATTCCTTTAGTGATTGCAATCCTAACTCAGCTCTGTAAATACTTCGCACAAAGTTTTGCTTACAAGTTTTCATTCCAAGCAGTCGGCGAAACTATGAAGCCAAAGTACACGCTTCCTTTAGTTTTTGGCACATTCTTTTTGAATACCGTATTCCCGAGTCTTAACCTTGCAGGCACCACACTTGTTGTTGATGACGCTCGCAGACGAGGTATTGCTCCTGGTAAAGCAACTTCTGCCGCAATCTTGATGCAAATCACCGTTGATTCCGCTTTTGCCACCATCATGGTAATTAGCTTTACCATTCTTGCTCTTACGGTTGGCCTTTCTCCCCTTTGGTTACTTTTGGGATTACTGGTAATTTTGCTGGTAAGTGTTTTGATTGGCATCATGGTATTGGGCAACAAAAACCCTGCCCTTATCATTCGCATTCTTACCCCAATAGCTAACTTTATTAATAAAGTACTCGTGCGCTTCAACAAAAAGCCCCTTGAGCCTTGGGTAGACAAAACCATCATGAGCTTTTCAGGAGCCGCGAAACTTATTGCGAAGAACCCGAAATCCACTGCTAAAGCATTCGGTTGTTCCATCGTTGCAAGTTGTTGCGAGCTTTCTGCATTTTGCTTAGTGGGCTTTTCTTTTGGTGTAAGCGTTCCAGAATCGCTTGTTTGTGGCTATGTTGTAGCTACCTTATTCGCCATGATTTCTATTACCCCACAAGGCGTTGGTGTTGTAGAAGCAGCGGTCACCGTTGCCTTTACCGCTTTTGGTGCTTCTGCCACTGCGGGTATGGCAATTGGTCTGGTGTATCGCGGCATTGTATTTTGGATGCCATTTATCATCGGCGCTATTCTGATTCAAACAACCAAAACATTCCGTCCCAATTCCAAAAAGAAGAAGGTGGAGAAAGCCCCAAAGGGCAATTTCAACTACGAACGTGAACAGGCTGAAATTACCAAAAAAGCTCAGGCTCAGCGCGAGAAGATGAATGCTATTCGCCCTCATCTTTCCTCTTCGAAATCAGATACCTCTGCAACAGACGAATCTTCTGCGCCAGACAATTCCGCATCAGATAACTCCGCATCCGATTCTCCATCCAATTCCGCATCTGATTCCGACACTTCCAAATCTGGATCCAATGGCTCCCCCGTCAAAGACGGATCCGCTGGCTCCTCTACTAAATCCGATTCCAATACCTCCCCTGCCAAAGAAATAGAAAACGTATAAGCATTCTTTTCACACAGTAAACCAAGAATACAGAACAGATATAATTCTTCCCCGAGGAAGAAAGGACAACTATGCCTAGCTTTATTGAACACTTATCCCATACCACGCGAAGCTGCCGCCGTTTTCGTGGGATTTATCCCGTTACTAAAGAACTAATGACAAAATGGGTCGACAATGCCCGCCTGACTGCAAGCGCTGGTAACAAGCAGCCTCTTCGCTATCGCATCGTTACCGACAAAGACCAGTGTGCTGAAGTTTTTACTACCCTCTCCTGGGCAGCACAACTACCTGATTGGGATGGCCCTGTAGAAGGAGAGCGTCCTTCGGGTTACATCATTATGGCAGTGGACTCTGAAACCTTTAAAGGCGAGTTATGGCGCTTTGATGCTGGTATTGCAGCTCAGACTATTATGCTTGCATCCACAGAAGAAGGATTTGGCGGCTGCATGATCTTGTCATTTAAACGAGCTGAATTAAAAAAGATACTTGCCATGCCTGAAGGATTAGAACCTGTACTGGTATTAGCGCTCGGTCGCCCTATTGAAGACATTCGTTTGGTTGATGCGGAAAATGGCGATACCACGTATTATCGTGATGAAAATCAAGTTCATTACGTTCCAAAACGTAGGCTTGAAGATATTTGGTTTTAACAACTATACAAGAGCCACTTCGGTGGCTCTTTTGTTATGCTCAAACCTACGTGTTCATCTTAGACGTTGGGTTTACCTATGAAAAAATCCGTCGCATTAAAAACGCTTGGTCTTTCTGAAGGGGCTTCAGACGAAGAAATCAAGAAAGCTCACCGCAAGCTTATCATCGAAAATCATCCAGATAAGTTTGGACAAGATGCTGAAGCACGCGCAAAAGCCGAAGAGAAAACTAAGCTCATAAACGAAGCACGTGATGTATTGCTCAATCGATCCTGGGATCCTGAATATGCTTCTGCGGGCACTGCCTATGGTGCCCCCTTCTCGTACGATCCCTTTGCTGCTGCTTATGGACAAAACCCCTTTGGTACTTATACCGCACGCCGCGGCCAAAGTGCTACGACAAGCGGACATAATTCAGGTACCAATTCCCAAGGCGGTGCCTATAGCGGAAACCCTTTTGCGGGATGGCCCTTTAGCGAAACGTTCGTTTGGACCACTTGGGATTCTTCAGGTCAGCAGCACACCTACACTTCAAGCACTGGATCGCAAAGGCCCTATGACTCGCAAGGTTCTTACAAAACATATGCGGGTGGCACTTCGCAAGCTGATCCCTTTGCAGGATTTGACCCCCACGTTAATCCGTTTAGCAGCTCTTACACCCCACGCGGAGCCAATGATCCCTTTAGCAGCTTTTTCAACATGTTCTTCACCCAAGAAAAGACCTTGGAAGATCAACTAAAAGATGCGAAGAAAGATTTAGCGCTTGATCTAAAACTTATTGCTGCAAAGCTTGTTCTTTTAATCTTGGCCTTTTTGCTGGCGATTCCTGCCACGGGACTGTTCTTGTATACGATCATTTCCATTGGACAAGGCGTCTGGAAGCGACTGCGTTATCTTTCCCTTATATTCTTAGTGCCTTTTGCAATGCTTGCACTTATTTTTGCACCTGCAGGCACTGCGCATATCGGAATTATCCCCTTCGTTCTATTTGGGTGTGCAGTTGTGTTTGACGTACAAAACGTATATCGACATGCAAAGCGAATCAGCCAAATCAAAAACGCCATGAAACAATAGACGAATAGCCCTGCAACCACCAATAGATGGCAACCAATAAAAAGGCTTCGAACTTTCTGAATCACTAAGTTCGAAGCCTTTATAGTAATGCTTTCTATTGACCCGTCTTTACTTTGCAATACGTGCCTTTAGAATCTTTTCGTCTTCTTTGTTCCTGGGCGTTTTGTCAATCTCAAGATCATCAACAGTCAAAGGCATATCTACACCTGTCCAAAGCTTAAACTGCTTTGCGCCCTGATAGAACAGCATCGAAAGACCATTAGTGTACTGACAGCCTGCTTCATCTGCCAGTTCGAGAAGCCTAGACTTCGCAGGGCTATAAATTGCGTCCTGTACCGCAAGTCCCTTATGGAAGAACGACACATCAGGAACAACCGACTGACCTTCAAGATCGCCCATACCAACATTGGTGGTATTGCCCAGCATCTGCGCATCAGCCATTTCTGCTTTGAGCAAATCCTTATCATTCAAATCGCACAGTTTAGCCTTACAGGAAGTTCTTTCATTAATCATCTTCACTACTTCTTGTGCATGAGGCCAAGACTTGCCGTTAGCGCGATTAAATACCGAAATTTCGCCTAGATCGTATTCCATAGCAGCAGTAAGAGCCACCGAAGAGCCAGCGCCACCTAATCCAAGAAGTACGAGTTTATTGCCCGCAATTTGAACACCCATTTCTTCAAAGGTGTGAAGGAATCCGTAGCCATCAGTGTTGTAACCCTTGATTTTGCCATCATTGACAACAAGGGTATTAACCGAGCCGATCATTTCTGC
>URVA01000104.1 GCA_900551155.1 uncultured Eggerthella sp.
TTTGCAGCTTTTTCACGAGCAGCAAGTTGTTCTGGCGAAATAATAGTCATAGGAGCTTCAACACCTTCAGGGAACTTATAGAAGTTGCCCTTAAAGTCCAAAACATTACCTTCAATATTTACGCCATATAACTCGTGAGCTTCATTTTCAAAAACAAATGCAGCAATAAACAATTCCGTAACCGAAGGAACAACGGTTTCGTTTTTAATAATTCCGCCAATCTTAAAATTGACAATTTCTTCACCCATAACAAAGGTATAAATCATCGTTATGGTGTCATCGCGTTCCAGCTTAGGAAGAAGCTGGTCTAAGCGATATCCTTTTTCCTTATATTCCTTGCACGTATCAAGTAGCTGATCAAGTGCCAAGGGTCGAAAGTCTTGTTTAACCGACATAGTTAGGCACCTTTCTTCTGCTCAGCAATCTTTTTTGCTTTTTCTTCCAGTACAGCCACACCCTGGACTACAGCATCAATAATTGCTTCAGGACGAACGGCGCAACCTGGAGCATACACATCAACTGGGATGGCCTGATCAACGCCACCAATGACGTTGTAGCAATCATGAAAAATACCGCCTGAGCATGCGCAAACTCCACAAGCAACTACTACTTTAGGTTCAACCATCTGATTGTAAATCTCTTGAATAACGCTAATATTGCGCTGATTTACGCTTCCTGTTACCAAAAAGATATCGGCGTGCTTTGGATTACCAGTGTTGATAACACCAAATCGTTCCGCATCATACAGCGGCGTTAAAGCAGCTAATACCTCGATATCGCAACCATTACAGCTCGAGCCATCATAGTGAATAATCCAAGGAGATTTAGAAATAGCAGACATATCTTCTCCTTACAGATAAATCAATAATCCAATGTTAATACCCGCAAATACCAGCGTAACAATCCAAGCGGATTTAAGTAGGAGCTGCCATTTAACACGAGCAAAATTGTTATCAATCCATATTTCTAAAAGATAAATCAAAACCAAGGCAATGATAACAACAGGTATGCACAGGGGGCTTTCCCAAATAAAGAACAAAGCAACCCACGCTAAGAACAAAATGTTCTCGCACCAATGCATAATTTCTACTTGGCCTAATACCTTACCTGACATTTCGGTAGTAACGCCCTTAACCAAATCTTGATGTGCGTGATGCGAATAAGAAAGGTCGAAAGGTGATTTGCGAAGTTTAATGGTAAGGATAAACAACAAACCAATAAACACACCAACAATAGAGCCAATGATCGGATAATCAAGGTGCAAAACCGTGGAAACATTAAAGCTTCCTGTTGCTAAAAAGAATCCAACCGCAAGAAGTAAAACCATAGGCTCATAAGCCATAACCTGAAGGGTTTCGCGATGTGCTCCAACTTCAGCAAAAGGCGAACGAGCAGCATAAGCAGCCATAATAAAGAGCATTTCTGAAAGCGTAACAATAAATACGCAAAGCAAGATATTGCCGCCAGAAATAAAGATGCCGCCTGCAATAAAGGTAAAGATAAGAGCCCAGAATACGTAAGTGCCAATAGCGGTATTTACGCTTGCGTTTTCCTTGGCAAACAACTTACGTACATCGTAGTACGGCTGAAGCAAAGGAGGTCCTACACGACCTTGCATACGTGCCGTTACTTTACGGTCAAGACCCGAAAGTAAGCAACCTAACACTGTTGCAACAATAGCAAATACAGCAGAGGCAAGAAGTGTGATGAGGATTGAAATTAAAGTATCCATTCAGTATCTCCTTCGCCTAAAGAATTCCCATTGCAACGGTTAAATAAATTGCCCAAACAAACGCAGCAGCAAGCAAAACATAGCAAGCAATAGTGCCAATAGGCTTAATCTTTGCTTCGCCGAATACTGGCTCTAAGTACCAGTTTCGAGCAGTTGCCTGCATGGGCTGAGATAGCGCATTAACAAACGTACGATCCGCATTGTTAACTGAAATACCAGAAAGGTACGCATCGGTCTTTCGCACACCCTTCTTGTACTTGCGCATGCCACCCAAAAGAACCACAGCCATAACCAAACAACAAATACCTGCGATATAGAGGTCATCATCAAGAATGGGCTGAATAGCAATACCAAGAACAGAAGCAATATAAGGCTCAATTAAGTAATCGGACATAAGCGGAATAGTTACGCAGCTGACCAATGCAAGAATGGTAAAGGTCATGGTAGCTACCCATTCACTCCAATGAACTGTTTTCTCAATGCTTTCAGGAGTACCCGTAATTCCAGCAAGCTTTCCGAGCCATTTACCCCAGAACATAAAGGTTGCAGCGGAACCAAAGGCAAGCATGAGCAAAAGTGCAAACTGTCGGGTATCAACGAACGAAACCAACGTTGCCCATTTTGCAACCAACATACCAAAGGGTGCCAAGAACATAATCATGATACCGACGATCATCATACGTGACAGACGCGGCATACGTTCAAAGAGCAAATCCATATCTTCAATGTCACGCGAACCGATATGGTGTTCTGCAGTGCCAACACAAAGGAACAAAAGGCTTTTTGCAACAGCATGGAAAATTACCAGCAAAATAGCTGCCCAGATTGCTTCAGCGGTACCAACACCAGCACAAGCAGTAATTAAGCCAAGATTAGCAATCGTGGAATATGCCAGAACGCGCTTACCATTCGACTGCGAAATAGCCATCATCGAGCACAGTAAGAAGGTAATGCCCCCTACAAGAATGACCAAGATAGAAGGCGCAAACGAAACCGCATAAATAGGTGCGCATTTAATGAGCATAAATACACCAGCCTTTACCATCGTAGAAGAATGCAGAAGCGCAGAAGTTGGTGTTGGCGCAACCATTGCTCCCAAAAGCCACGTGTGGAATGGCATTTGGGCGGCTTTCGTCATGCCAGCCAAACTTAAACACGTAAGTGGCAAAACAACATAGGTTGGTGCAATAGTGCCAAACACAATAAAGTCCATAAAGTCAATGCAGCTGAACTGAATTGCAAGGTAATACAGCGCCGCTAAGAAAGCGATACCACCAACCAAGTTCATAATTATCTGACGGAACGCATTATGGATTGCCTCATCAGTTTTCGTAAAGCCAATAAGCAAGAACGAACACAGCGTGGTTACTTCCCATGCAGTGAATAAGTAAAATTATAATTGCTCAATTTAAGAAATCATATTATTAAAGAAAATGATGCCATACATTGCAGAGAGGAAGACAAACATCAACGCAAAGAACGTTGGACGTCGGTCAGGCATTTCAGTTTCGGGATGGTGAATACCAAAATAGAAGTCATGCATATAGCCAATGGAATATACGCAAATGCCCGTACCCACAATACCGATGATAAGTGCCATGATTAATGACAAGGAATCGATATATAAACTACGTGAGCACTCAAGACCATGTGCAAACATGAATTCATACACTAACGTACCGGCAATTTGAATGATCGCAAGGATGATTGCAGGTGCGTTGCGGTACTTAGCACCAAATGCAATGATAGTAATTGCAATAATTACATCAACCGCAAGACAAAGGTAATCAACATAGACCGATTCAAACGTAAAGTACGTACCTGTTGTACCCATATAGGTAACAACGAGGACAATTGAAACGATAGCAATTGCTGCCGATCCAATACATACAATTACATTACGGGGCTTAGTCTTGCGAAAGACTAAAAGCAGGCCCGCAACAATGAGCGGAAACAGGATAAGGAATCCAATCATTTCCATGGGCATCCACCTCTTCTGCAACTGAT
The DNA here is from genome assembly GCA_900551155.1 of uncultured Eggerthella sp. GTDB lineage: Bacteria > Actinomycetota > Coriobacteriia > Coriobacteriales > Eggerthellaceae > Anaerotardibacter. The sequence continues at coordinate 3,740 of URVA01000104.1, forward strand.
AGACAAAATCGCCCTAAAGGCGATGTATTTACTCTAGTAGTAATGCCTAGATATGCTCCCCTGTGTTCGCGGGGAACGCATGATTGCTCGGTAAATGGAATTATCCGTTGTCTTTTTGTGCACGAAGCGAACACTACCCCTAGTGGTAGGAAGCCCTAATCAACACAATACTTAAAAAGTAGTGAGTGACCTTTTTTAAGTAATTACCCTATACGCAATAGCTCGCGATGTAGCAAATCTGCGAAAAACCTACCATCTTAAGTGCATTAAGAACATGTGTTGTTCCTACAAACACAGATGGGGAGTTTAAAAATCTTAATGCGTAGATTTACCTAACGAGGTAATACAAAGAGGAAACAATGGCAGATTATTATGGAACCGATACGGTCGTATCAGAGCTTCGCGAAGACGGACTTCTGATTATCCGCATCAATCGTCCTGACATGGCAAATGCACTCAACGGTGCAACTTCAAAGGCCATGGAAAACATCATGAACAATGCAGAGACCGACCCTGCTGTTCGCGCAATTATCGTGACGGGTACGGGCAAAGTATTCTGCGCCGGCAAGGATCTCTCCGAGCTTTCTGAAGGCGGAGAATGCCAGACTGTTACTGTACATGGTTTCGGTGGTTTAACTGCGCGCACTTGCTCTAAGCCAGTAATTGCTGCTTGCAATGGCTCTGCTGCTGGCGGTGGTATGGAAATCGCACTTTCTTGCGACATGGTAGTAGCATCTGATCGTGCTAAATTTGGTTGCACTGAAGTAGGCTTAGGTATTATCGCTTCCACAGGCGGTATCGTTCGTCTTGCTCGTGACATCAACCGTAAAGACTGCATGGAGCTTCTTCTTACTGGTAAAAAGATTAAAGCAGAAGAAGCTCAGAAGCTTGGTCTTATCAACTATGTCGTTCCTGCTGAAGAAGTTATGGATAAAGCAATTGAACTTGCAGAACAGTGCCTTAAGAATGCTCCATTAGCTCTTAAGTGGACCAAGTACCTTGTTCATGCAGCAGATCAGATGTCTGAAGAAGACGCTATGAAGTATTGCGATGCAGCTTATCGCTTCCTAGAAAAGACTGAAGACGGCATTGAAGGTCCTGCGGCATTTGTAGAGAAGCGCGAACCAGTTTGGAAGGGTCGCTAAAAGCGCAACTTCATTGTAAATCCTTACAAAAGGAAGTTTACATTAACACCAACGTTCATTTCATGAACACAAGCCCTCACCTACCGCTGCCCTTTACTAACCCCTCAACACACACATCCTTTCTTCAAGTAAAG
>URVA01000105.1 GCA_900551155.1 uncultured Eggerthella sp.
CTGGTGCTTCTAACACAGGTGTTGAACTAAATGCGGGCATGCAGCGCTTGAATGGTGAACAGGCTCTTGCTTTTGCGCGTGAACGCTACGGCTACAACGAAGGCGACTTCCAACGCGCAGAAAACCAACGCATCCTCGTGCAGGCATTAGCGGATACCATTTTGTCTCTTCCTCCAACCGATTTACCAGGTGCAGTACAGTCGCTCGCGAATTGTATTTCTACTGACTATTCCTTAAATGAGCTCATCGAATTAGCCCAAACTTTCCAGAGCGCTGAACACTATTACTTCTATTCGGCTATGGTTCCCTCAACTACGAAGACCATAGATGGCGTGTCATACACCATTACCCTTGAGGACGAATGGGCTGACATGATGCAGATGGTGGATACAGGCCAAGATCCAAGCAAGGCAAACGTTCTAACAAAGGACACTCAAGTGGTTGAGTCTGGGGACGCATCTGGATCTGAAACCAGCTCCGAGGCAAATGCGGAAACAAGCTCTGGAACAGCTTCGGAGTCAGGCGGTTCTGGCAGCGCGGAATCAACCGTGAACTAATTAAAAACAAAACGGAAAACAGTAGAAAAGATAGTAATAGGGGAAATAAGGAATTTGATCTATGACCTTACTTGAGTTACTTCAAATTATCCGAAAGCATTTAAAACTTTGTATTGCATTGCCAATTATTTTTGCGTTAGCAACAGCGGTATTTAGTTTTGTTGCATTGGCTAATACATATACTGCTAGTGTTTCTATGTACGTGTTGGCAAACTCCTCAGAAACGCAGGCAAACACTACGCTTTCAACTGATCTTTCTGCATCTCAGATGCTTACGAACGACGTATCGGAGCTTATTAAGAGTGAACGTGTGCTAAATCAAACAGCTAATCAGCTTGGTATGACCGAACAGGAGTTGGAAAAGTACGATGTTGAGGTAACTAGTTCCACTACCACGCGTCTTATCACCATTGAAGTAACGGGTGATACTCCCAATTCTGCTGCAGCTATCGCAAATGGTCTTGCGAATACCACCAATACGGTAGCGCAAGAAATTATGGATATTGAAGCGGTAAATGTAATTGATCAGGCTGCAACTCCCGATGAGCCATCAGGACCTCCACGCACTATGTATGTAGTGGTGGCGTTCTTGGCGGGTATTTTTGTAGCTGTGGCCATCGTGGTTGTTATGGATATGGTTAACACCCGTATTCGCAAACCTGAAGAAATTGAAAAGCTGCTGGAAATTCCTGTTATTGGCAAGATTCCAACCATTAAATAAAAGGAGGTGACGCATATGGCTAAAAAGAAAAAGGCAGCATCTAACACGCTTGAAGTTCAAAATGCGGCAAAAACCATGTTGGCAAATATTCGCTTTGCGTCAGTTGATAATCCTATGCAAAGCATTGTACTTACCGGTGCAGTTCCTAACGAAGGCAAGACTGCTACTACTATTGAACTGGCAAAAGCTATTGCAAGTGCGGGTAATAGTGTGTTGTTGGTAGAGGCGGACATGCGTCGCCGAAGCGCAGCAGCAGCCCTAGGAGTACATGCCGCACACGGTGCTTATGCGGTAATGTCTCGCGCGATAAGTTTGCAAGAAGCGGTAATTTCTACAGGAACTCCCAACTTTTATTTCCTGGATACAGAACCTAATATTCCTAATCCTGCAGACTTGCTTACTTCACGTGCATACGCGAAATTAGTAGACGATGCATGCAATACTTACGATTATGTTTTGTTTGATACACCACCAGTAGGCACTTTTGTAGATGCTGCTATTCTTTCTCGTTTAGTAGATGGCACTATTTTGGTAGTGAAAGTTGGTGGCGCTAAGCGTGACGAAATACTAACTGCCTACGACCAGTTGCAGAAGGCGGAAGCTCATATTATTGGTGCTTGTGCAACTTTCTGCGAAGGTACTGGCTCTGAGTATTATTACGCTTACTACAACAAGGATAACCAGCGCATAGATCCAGAAAAAGAAGCTCGACGTGCACGCAAGAAGGGTGCTGCGGGCAATACGGGATCTGTTTCAGCGCCTGTTGCACCTGCTATTCCTCGTGGTGCACGTCGGCAGGCACCTGCGGGGCAACCTGGACGTGCTCAAATGGCTCAGCAGCAGGCAGCTAAGCAATCGCAAGGGCAGCGTGCTGTTCAGCAGCAAGCTACGGTTAACCCTGTTTCCAATAGTCAATCTTGGAAGAAATCTGCAGTACAAGCAGGCGTTCAACAGGCACGTCGTTCTAATACGCCACGCATTGACAGAAGCCAGCAAGGAAAGCATCACTCATAGGTGACCTGAATCATGCGCGATATTCATTGTCATATATTGCCTGGTGTAGACGATGGGTCTCATTCCATGGATGAATCCCTAGAAATGGTGCAAGCTGCCATGCGTGCAGGGGTTACTTCGTTTGTATGTACGCCTCATTGTCGCGATCCGTGGTTTGACTACGAAGCTATGTGGGACGCATTTCATGCACTACAGGTGGAAGTTTCCAAAATTCGTATGGCCCCCAAAATGACCATGGGCTTTGAGGTGAACTACAAAAAGCTTATGGAATTAGGTATGGATTGGGCTGATTACCTTGGCTTTGAAACAGGGGAATTCTTGCTTGAACTGCCAACACGTAGCTTGCCGCCTGATTGGGAACGCATTGTATTCCAGCTTCAGGGTAAGGGCTATACCGTAATTATTGCACATCCAGAGCGCTATAAGCCTGTTCAGGAAAACTTAGATATTGTTCGTCAGTTCATTGGGGCTGGCTGCAAAATACAGGTTTCGTCGGATTTTATGGGTGAAGGATCGTTCAGTCCTGTAAAGAAAACCGCTAAGAAATTGTTCGAGGAGGGATTAGTTAACTTTATTGCAAGCGATGCTCATGGGCCACTGGCATATGAGCTGTTATGGCGCGCACGCAAAGAATTCTTTGCTAAGGGCGCACATGCCCGAATGTAGATAAATAACGGCTTGGTTATCTGAGTCGCTCGCTAATTGAGGCATGAACGGGTTCAAATGTTAAGGATTCCAAGGAGCTGTTTAACAGGCTAAACACTAAATCTACAGGCTGGAGATATTTGGTGCATGAATAGCATTGTTTGTTCCAAAAGTGTTTAACCGTATCTGCCGAAGGACTTAAATAGGTAGCGCTGTTGCATATTAGAAGTTCAACAGGTAGGCAATGAAGCTTAACAACTAACGAAACTGTTTGTATATAAGCCACGGGCGTAAGCATCGGGGCAAGAAAGCTTATAGTTCGCGGCTTATATACAAGCTGTTTTTTTGAAGTAAGGCTTGATTAGGTGGGCTTAGAGCATTTCTAGGGTGCCTGCCAAACATATCTTTGAATGCGCTAAATCGTCGCTGGGTGCGCGTTTGGTTAGCAGCTAAGAGTTTTAAATGTTCGTGTATACAAGGGAAGGTTTCCTATGGCGAAGCCATACCTTTATCCATCTAACAAAGTTATTGCACTTAAGTTATGCGGCACCTACCTGCAGGAGGTGATCCGTATGTGGTATGTCATTCAAGTAGTTGGAGGGCAAGAACATGCGGTAATCCACCAAATAAAAAAACTGGTAGATAGCGGCACTTTTAGTTCTTGCTTTGTTCCGCAGTATGAAATAAAGAAACGCTATTCAGGCGTATGGAAATACGTTAAAGAAATTCTGTTTCCAGGATATGTATTTGTTGATACCAAAACCCCTGAAGTATTCAGAAAAGAGCTAAACAAAGTAAGTCGCATGACTAGGTTGCTCCACGATGGAAACGAACAATTTATTCCTTTAGCTGATGAGGAAAAAACGTTAATTAGCGCGTTCATTGGTGATAATGATCACGTCATGAAAATGTCTGAAGGCATCATCGAAGGTGATGAAATCATCATTCTAAAAGGCCCTTTAATGAATCATATGGGCTTAGTTAAAAAGATAGATAGGCATAAACGGCTGGCTTATTTGGAATTGCATATGTGCGGTCGTCCGATAACCATTAAAGCTGGTCTAGAGATTATTAAAAAGCATTAGAAGTTGACCGAAAACTCTGAAGAATTGAATAGTGGAACAACAGTGGTAGCAGCATCAGCAACTATTTCTGACAATGCTGCTATTAATATTGATGGTCCTATTGAGTATCGCGACGTGGTAATTGATGGTCGCATGGCTAAATATGCCTATGCGTGTTCATGTGAGCGAGCAGACGGACGCTTGGTGTACCGATTCTTTAAGCGTTTGTTTGATATTGTTTTTTCTGCGCTAGTAATTGCTGTTTTATTAATCCCTTCTTTATTGCTGTGTGTGGCAATTCGTATTGAGAGTCCAGGATCTCCTATCTATATACAGCACAGGGTAGGACGTATTGGTAAACATGGCGAAGTTATTACGTTCCCCATGCTGAAGTTCAGAAGCATGTATAAAGACGCTGATGAACGCTTAGTTGAACTGAAAGACTTAAATGAGGCAGATGGACCTCTTTTTAAAATGAAGGACGATCCTCGCGTTACCAAAATCGGTGGGTTTATTCGTAAGCACTCTCTAGATGAACTACCTCAATTTATAAATTGCTTTTTAGGGCAACTATCTACGGTAGGCCCGCGTCCAGGACTTCCTAATGAAGTTTTGGAATACGACAAACGCGCTATGCAACGCCTTGCGGTAAAGCCTGGTATTACGGGGTATTGGCAAGTACGTGGTAGAAGTGACCTTACTTTTGATGAAATGATTGATCTCGATCTTCTTTATATAAAAGAGCGTTCCTTTAGAAACGATATTTGGTTAATTGCTAAGACCGTCAAGGTAGTTATTGGTGGCGGCGGGGCGTACTGATGCTGAATCAAAAGCTAATGTTTCCTAATCGCTATCCCATTCTGAATACGTATGTAAATGCCCTTTCTATGGAAGAGACTATTGCATGTGTAGAGCAAATTATTGCCAGCAAAATTCCCACACAGCATGTAGTAATTAATGCTTCAAAAGTAAACCTTATGAATGAAGACCCTAAGCTAAGAGAG
>URVA01000106.1 GCA_900551155.1 uncultured Eggerthella sp.
GCATTTTTCTTGACAAGCTTTTTGGTGGCGTAATCTATAACATCATTGGTTTCAGCTGCAAATCCTACAACTATTTGATCAGTTTTTGCATGACCCAGGGTAGCAAGCACATCAGGGTTTTCGACAAGCTCAATATTGGAAAGCTCTTTGTCATTGACGCCCTTTTTGAGCTTTTGCTCCGCGGCGTTTGCTGGCCTCATATCGGCTACTGCTGCAGCAAAGAGAGCAGCATCAACCTGAGGAAATACTGATTCACATGCTTCAAGTAAATCTTTGGCAGTTTCGATATACCTTACCTCAACGTTTTGAGGGGCAGGTAGGGCTACAGGACCAGAAATTAAGGTAACCTTTGCGCCACGTTTAGCTGCAGCTTCAGCAATGGCATATCCAAACTTTCCTGAAGAGCGGTTAGTTAAATAGCGTACAGGATCAATTGGTTCTACGGTTGGACCAGCGGTAATCATAATGTGCTTACCAACTAAATCTGCTGGTTCAATGTCGGATATCTCCTCAAGCTTTTTCAAAACCGCAGCAACAATAATATCGGGATCAGCCATGCGTCCTTTACCTACATCGCCACAGGCAAGATAGCCTTCATCAGCTTCAATAAAGGTAAAACCTCGACGCTTCAGTGTTTCCATATTTTCTTGCGTTGCAGCATTTTCATACATATGAACATTCATGGCAGGAGCTACCATTACTGGAGCGGTAGTGGCAAGAATGGTGGTTGAAAGTAAATCATCCGCTATGCCATGGGCAGCTTTAGCCATTACGTTTGCCGTGCAAGGAGCAAGAAGGAATACATCAGCTTCTTGGGCAAGCGATATGTGATGGATGGGATCTTGCGGATCATCGAAAAGCCCAATTGCTACAGGTTCATTGGTGAGTGCGCGGAAGGTAAGAGGATCTACAAAATGGGTAGCATGTTCAGTCATGACAACTTTTACGCGAACACCTGCTTTTTGCAAACCACGTAGTACTTCGCATGATTTATATGCAGCAACGCCGCCGCTTACGCCAATGAGTACCGTTTTCTGTTCAGAAGAATTCATAGCGAAAAGCTCCTTAAATAAGATTCGCAATGGTTAGGCATATTGTAGCTGTTCAGATATCGTCAGTGCTTGTTATCTGAGTCTTCTTGGTGGTCTTTTGTGCTTTGTTTTGAAACAGTCGAAGATTCTTGTTCTTCTCCGCTCGGTTTTGAATTATCTTGCGATTCTGTTTGTTCTTGAGATTCTTCTTGTTCGCTGCGTTCTTTATGAACTAAAGGACCATCGATGATGGTGTCTTTTGGCAAGCAAGCTGAAAGAATTACCGCAGACAAGAAGGTAAGAGCAACACTATTTCCAACGAAAATGTTCTGAAGAAGCTCAGGGAAGGCAACGAAGATTTCGCTTACTTGGGTAAAGCCAATGCCCATAGCAAGAGAAACCGCTGCAATAGTAATGTTTCTCTGGGAAAAGCCAGCGCTCGCAATCATCTGGAAGCCACTTAAGATAATGCTGCCAAACATCATAATGGTGCAACCGCCCAATACCGCATCAGGCAACGAACTGAATACAGCACTAATAGCAGGGATAAATCCAGCTAACACCAAAATAGCAGCACCACAAGCAATTGCACGACGATTTACTACCTTCGTCATAGCAATAAGGCCGATATTTTGTGCAAAGCTGGTAAGGGGGGAACATCCAAATACGCCTGCTAAAGAGCTTACGAAACCATCTGCGGCAACTGCGCCCGAGAATTCGCGTTCGGTAGGATAGCGCTTAAAGCCAATGCTGGAAAGTGCGGCAGTATCGCCAAGGGTTTCTGCGGCACTTACTAAATACAGCAAGCAAACGGCAATGATGGCTCCAGGCTGGAATTCTGGTGTGAAGGGCATAACGGTTGGTAGAGAAAAGATGGCGAGGTTGTTAAACACACTGAAATCTACCTTGCCCATAAACAGCGCAAGAATATAGCCAACTGCAAGACCAAATAATACCGAAAGCTGTTTTACGCTGCCTTTCGCAAGAGCTTGGAACAGCAAACAGGCAATAAGGGAAACAAAACCAAGAATAAGGTTTTCAGGAGAGCCAAAATCAGCAGCGCCACTGCCGCCACCAAAAGATTCGGCACCGACCGATAGTAAGGAAAAACCAATCGAAGTAACAACAACAGCAGATACGATAGGAGTAATGAACTTTCGCCAGTACTTTGCAAATAAGCCAAGGACTCCTTCAAAGATGCCGCCAACTATAACTGCTCCTACGACTGCGCCGTAGCCGTATTGTGCTGCAATTCCGCAAAGTACCGTAACAAAGGTGAAGCTTACTCCCATAACGATTGGCATGCGGGCACCCACGCGCCAAATGGGGAAGAGTTGGATGAACGTGCCAATACCAGCAATGATCATTGCATTCTGGATAAGAATAGAGGTAGTAACGTCGTCAAAACCTGCAGCGGCGGCAATAATTGCAATAGGAGCCAGATTGGCAACAAACATTGCAAGTACGTGCTGAATGCCATAGGGGAAGGCTCGTGCAATAGAAATCTTGCCGTCAAAGTTTGCAAGCTGCGCAGCAATGTCGCGCTCAGGATAGCTGGGTGCTTTAAATTCAGTTTTCTTTTTCATCGAAAAGACACCACGCCCGTTTCTGGGTCCATGGATTCAACAATAGCAAGAGATTCGACCTGATAACCTCTGTCGCGTAAACGCTGTCCGCCGCCCTGGAAGCCTTTTTCGATAGCAATACCAATGCCTTCAATGGTGGCACCTGCGTCTTCGCAAATTTCAATAAGACCAGTCATGGCACATCCGTTAGCCATAAAGTCATCGATAAGCAAAAGATGATCGCCAGGACCTACGAATTTCTTAGAAACAATAACGTCAAACACTTTCCCATGAGTGAAGGATTCTACGCGTGTTGCGTACAGAGTACCGTCTAAGTTAATGCTTTGAGCTTTCTTGGCAAACACTACAGGTACATCAAATACCGAACCAGCGATTGCGGCAATGCCGATACCTGATGCCTCGATGGTTAAAATTTTGTTGATGGGCTTATCCGCAAAAAGACGTTTCCATTCCTGCGCCATTTCGGTAAAAAGTTTGATATCCATTTGATGATTGAGGAATGCATCAACTTTTAATACATCTTTGCTTTTTACGTTTCCATCTTTTTGGATACGTTCTTCAAGCAGGCGCATAAAGTGCCATCCTTTCCCGCGGGTTTTATCTAGAAGTGTTACTACTTTTTAATACGTGCTAGTCTATCGCACTTTGGCCTATTTCGTAGATACTTCCGTAGACTTAATTACGTGTGAGCTATATCTATTCTGATATAGTGAAGCACTATGATTACTCTTCGTGACTACATAGTGGATACGAAACTCGTTCGCAGTTTTCGCGCTCAGTTAGCACCACGGTATTTGGATTTGTCACTATTTACGCTGTTCTGGATTTTTGTTTCTGCGTCTATTTTGGGGCTCGTACTAGAAGACATTTTCCATGTTGTGGTTTATGGTGGCTGGGAAAGCCGTGCGGGTTTTGTTTGGGGTCCATTTTCTCCCATTTATGGTGTGGGCGCTGTAGTGCTTACCCTGTTTCTTAACAGGTTCTACTATACGCACGATCTTATTATTTTCTTAGTTGCCATGGTGCTTGGTTCCTGTTTGGAATTTGGGGCAAGTTGGATGATGGAGTACTTCTGGAACGCAATTGCGTGGGACTATACGGGAACTTTTGGATCTATTGCGGGTCGTACTAATTTCTTCTTTGGCGTGATGTGGGGCGCATTAGGTCTGTTTTGGGTACGCATGATTTTGCCTATCATCAAACGTATACAGCGCAGGTTTCCTCGTCCTCATTCGCAGACGTATAAAGTAATTACTTGGATTCTTATTGTGTTTATGTCGGTTAATGCCGTGGTAACGGTGCTTGCGCTTCATCGAGAAGGTCAGCGCTCCGAAGGAATTCCTGCTGCTTCTCCGATTGATCATGCTCTTGACGAAGTCTTCCCAGATGAATGGCTTCAAGAACGCTTCCATAACATGACGGTATCTCCTGATGTGGGGGTAGGAAAGTAATGACCAAGCATGCTGGCAAACATACTGATAAAAAAACTAATGCAATGCGCGAACTTGATAGAGTTGAGCAGTCTTACGTGGCTCATTGGTTTGAATGCCCTGAAGCATTGTCGGGCGTTGAAGTAGCTCATATGCTTGATGAAGATCCCGATTGCGTATTTAAGACCTTGGTTACTGTTGGTAAAAGCGGAGAACATTATGTTTTTATGATCCCCGTTGCTCTTGAACTTGATTTGAAAAAGGCTGCTTCGGTGGTTGGAGAGAAATCAATCGCTATGGTGAAGTCTAAAGAGCTTCTTGGTTTGACGGGGTATGTTCATGGTGGTTGTTCGCCATTGGGTATGAAAAAACGCTTTGTAACTACCATCGATGAGTCTGCTTCTCTCTATGAGCAAATTTTCTTTTCGGGCGGCAAAATTGGCTGTCAGATTGAGACGAGCTTAGATGCACTTAAAGCTGCCTTGCCTGTACAAGAAGCCGATGTAACGGCTTAGTTTTTGCCCTATTTCTTGGCGAGCTACTACGGTGGTGCATACCGCATCACCAGTGATGTTTACTGCAATATCGGTATTCTTTTCTGGCTCTGAGTGTGAGGCTGTTTCTTTGTCTTTCTTGTTAAACATAATCCTCCTTAAGCCCTTAATCCACTAATGTCGATAAATTGCTGAAGATCTTCTTCCCAGTTGGGGAAGGTGAATATGTCAGTCATCTTCAACATTAAATTATCCAATTCAATGTGGTAGGGATGATTGGATTCAACAGGATCAATCAGGCTGGTATCTAAGTCGCATTTCTCGAAAACTTTTTCTAAGAATTCAACACGGCTGCAGGTTCCCTGGGTTGTGGCATAGAAAACGCCATATTCTTGATGGCACAAAATAACGCCGATTAAACGAACGAGCGACCAAGCCGAGGTTGG
>URVA01000107.1 GCA_900551155.1 uncultured Eggerthella sp.
GCTTGGTGGATATTTGAACCAGGGCTACGATTATTCGACACATATGCTTCAGGCAATTATGCCCTTTATGTATGGCAGTTCGTCCAATTTGGATGAAAATGGAAACCACAAAACTCTTGGTGCTCCAGCTACGGCGTTTTCGCCTTACGATGCAGTAAATGCAAGCTCTATGTCTGAAGCGGCGCTGCATTCAGATCTTATTGTTATGTTTGGTAATAGTCCTTGTGAAACGCGCATGGGCGGCGCAAACATTACTTGGGATTATGCACGTGCACGCGAAGCAGTGCTTGAACGCGGTGGTCAGATTATCAATATCGATCCACGTATGAATGAATCAGTTTCAGGTCATCCTGAAGAGTGGCAACCGATTCGTCCTGGTACTGACGCCGCTCTCTGCTCTGCGATTGCACACGAGTGGATTGTTAACGATCAAATCGATAAGGACTTCTTGGATACCTATTGCGTAGGTTATGACGAATCAACTATGCCTGATTCCGCCAAGGGTCAGCATAAGTCCTATCGCGATTACATCATGGGCACGGGTTATGACATGGTGGAGAAAACCCCTGAATGGGCAGCTCCTATTACCCAAATTTCTGCCGATCGTATTCGTGAACTGGCAGAACTGATGGCTGAAGCGAAAGCGCCCTTTATCGTTCAGGGTTGGGGTCCACAGCGCCACACCAACGGCGAAGATACCACGCGTGCTATCACTATGCTTCCAATTTTGCTTGGTCAAATTGGTCTTCCAGGTACTAATACTGGCCAGCGTGAAGCGGAGCCATATATCAGTTTGGTAGGTGGTTTCTCTGGCACTGTTCCAAACCCTGTAACCACGACCATTCCTGTGTATCAGTACCTCAATGCGATTGATCATGGCAAAGAAATGACTGCAACTAATGCAGGTGTTATGGGCGCGGACAAGTTAAGTACCGACATCAAATTCATCTGGAACTATGCAGGTAATTGCCTGACCAACCAGCATGGCGATATCAACTACACGCACGATATTCTGACCGATGAATCCAAGTGTGAATTCATTTTGGTTTGGGATACCGTTATGACAGACTCTGCTAAGTATGCTGATCTTTTACTTCCAGACGCTATGCGCTCTGAAGTATTGAATATGCAGACTCAAGGATATGGCGAGTGGTATACCGCATTATGCGTGGGAGGTCCTGCTCAGGATGCGCCAGGCGAGTGCCGCAATAGCTATGATGTGTGTGCAGAAATTGCGGAAAAGATGGGTATAGGTGAAGAATTTACTGAAGGTCGTACCTACGAAGAGTGGTCGCAGTACTTGTATGAAACAGGTGCCGCTGCTGCTCCTGAGGCATACAACATTACCATGCCTTCTTGGGAAGAAATGAAAGAACAAGGCGTGTTCAAACAGGAACTTCCTCCCGTTATTGGCTTGGAAGATTTCCGTAAAGACCCTAAGGGTCATCCGCTGGCAACTCCATCAGGCAAGATCGAGATCTATTCTGAAGCTCTGCAGACTATTGCAGATACTTGGGAATTAGAAGACGATGAGGTTATCAATCCTATTCCTGTATTTACTCCAGGGTTCCAAGGGTATGGCTCGGTAACAGAGGAATATCCGCTGTATTGCTGCGGCTTCCATCACAAGAGTCGTACGCATTCTTCTTTCGGTTTTATTGAAGAGCTTGAACAGATTGCACCGCAATCCCTGTGGATCAATCCAGTAGATGCGCAGCCTCGAGGAATTGGCAATGGCGATACCATTGCAGTAAAGAGTCCTGCGGGCGAGATTCGAATTCAAGCATTCGTAACGCGCCGCGTCATCCCCGGATCGGTCATGATTCCTCAAGGAGCATGGCACAATGCCAATATGGATGGTGACAGGATTGATACTGGCGGATGCGTGAATACCTTAACCACGTACAAGCCTACGCCCTATGCAAAAGGTAATGGCCCAGCGCACTCAATGATCGTTCAGGTTAGCAAGGCTTAAGGTAGGTTATCGTGACGCAATACGGATTTTATTTCGATAATTCACGTTGTACAGGCTGTCGTACCTGCACCATGGCATGCAAAGACTACAACGATCTTTCTGTCGATAATGCATTTCGTAAGGTGTATGACTTCGAGGGCGGTTCTTGGACAGAATCTGAAGGCACCTATACAACGGATTGTTTTGTTTATCATGTATCGCTTGCTTGTCAGCATTGTGATGACCCTGCGTGTGTGGCGGTATGCCCAACGGGCGCGATGCATAAAGATCCTGATACAGGGTTAGTAAGCGTTGATACGACCAAATGTATTGGTTGCGGCTATTGCGCTATGAATTGTCCTTACAACGTTCCGAAGGTTGATCGCGAATTGGGGCATTCGGTAAAGTGCGATGGTTGTGCTAGCCGCGTGGCGGAAGGTAAAAACCCTATCTGTGTAGATGCGTGTCCGCTTCGTGCGCTTGATTTTGGTCCTATCGATGAATTGAAGAAGGAATATGAAGGGGTTTCTGGTATTGCTCCTATGCCCGATCCTTCTATCACTAATCCCAACATTATTATTAAGAAGAGCCCTGCTGCTCTTGATCCAGGTGATACAACTGGATTGGTTACCAATACACAGGAGGTGGAATAGACCATGGATATGGCTCTGCATGAATTACCTCTTGCAATTTTCACTACACTTGCACCATTGGGCGCGGGTGCTTTCGTGACGTTGGCTTTGGTGTTCTTCACTAAAAAGTTTTCTGCTGAAGAATACAAAAAGATAGATATTCTTACGATTGTTCCTTTGCTGTTCTGTTTAGTGGGCTTAGTTGCTTCATTTATGCACTTAGCAAGTCCAATGAATGCGCTTAATGTGGCATCTACTATTGGGTCGACGCCTCTTGCGAACGAAATTACTGCATTTGGGATTTTCTGTATCGTTGCTGCAATTTATTGGATTGTGGCACTTACGGGCAAGTTGACGTTTGAGGCACGTAAGGCATTTAGTGTCGTCGTTGCAGTATTAGGTGTTATTTTTGCCATCTTTGTAGGTTTAGCTTACATGCTTCCTACCGTGATTACTTGGAACACTCCGCTATCTCCTGTGATGATGGTCGGTTTCTTCCTGTTTGGCGGAACGCTTTTGGGAATGTTGGTGCTGTCTTTGGCAACCAAAGGAAACATTACTTTGAGCGACGGTGAAGAAAAAGCAGTCTTTTGGGCTTTTACGCTCGGTGCACTTATTGCGCTTATTGGTGTTATTGCATTCTTTGCAATGGCTTCCACTACAACAAGCGTGTTCTTTAATGTTGCAGCGCTTTCGGGAAGTCTTATTCCGTGCTTTGTTTTCTTCATTATCTTGTCGGTAATTGCCTACGGTATGGGATTTTTTGCAATCAAGCTTTATCCGTCAGCTCTTTTGCTTGGCATTGCAGTCGTTTTGGTAGTGATTGCAATTTTCTTGGCGCGTTTGTGCTTCTACGGATTGCAGATTGGCATTGCACTGTAAGAAAAAGCTACCTATAGGCAAGGAACTAGGTTTTCAAAATCAAAGGGCGCGATTGTTATCTCGCCCTTTACTATAGATATCGGTAAATAATTCTGTTTCTTGTAGAAAGCTTTCGCACAAGGAACATGGCATGGAATCAGATGGCGCGTGTTTTAGGCGTTTTTAGGGAAGGGTTGGTAATGGTTTCTCGGGTGATTTCTGAAGAAATAGCTAACCAGGTTGCTTTTATTGGAGAATCATTAGGTCCTCTTTTTACCCACGACCCTAAGTTAGAGGGGAGCGCTATCCGCGCTCTGCTTAAGGCTTTTGTTCAAATGGATGCTCAAGAAGCGGGCAAAGAATGGCCTTTCGTCGAAGATCAAAAAGCAGCAGTTTGCATACGTGAAATGCAGGAAGGTTTGACGCCAGGATTTGAAGACCAAGCACTTTATTGGGAATACCGAAGACTATTTGTAGGACCACAGAAGAAAGCTGCTCCACCATGGGGTTCAGTATATATGGATCGAGAACAAGTGATTTTTGGTGCTACCACGATGAAACTGCATGATTGGATGCGTCACAACGGTATAGGGGTGAAAAAAGGCACAAGCGATGAGCCCGAAGATCATTTAGGAACACTCCTGCTTATGATGGCCTATATTGCACGCAATAAACCAGAAGTTCTCGTTGAGTATTTGCAGCTTCATGTTCTTACCTGGTCGAGTCATTTTTTGGAATTGATGGAAAACGAAGCACACCATCCTTTCTATCATGGACTGGCGAGCTTAGCGCGATTGAGCTTAGAGGGAATACAAGAAACACTTCAGATAGAAGTTGTGTATCCAAGATACTATCGGTAGCCGTTTTGTCTGAAACAAAAACAAACAATAGGGAAGCACCTAAGAAGGGGCACTCAAGAAGGGGCATCTAAAAAAATGCGCCTAATGCAAAGTAAGTTTATCTCTAGAAATGCAGCGATATCTCTTTATAGGTAAATCTATAAAGAGGTTGCGTAGAGAGAATCCACAAAATACAAGCAAGTAATACCTGCTGTTATTACCAAAACCCCAGGTAATCATTCCTATCTGACCAACTTCTCCAAAAAAGTCCAAAAAAGTTTAAAAAAGTTGTTGACACGGGTGTTGGACAAGAGTAAATTATCTCCTTGCGCGAGCGGCGAGTCCGCAAGCGCAACGGAAGTTCAAATAAGAACTTTCGAGTACAAGAACCTTCACAACTGGATACTGTGAAACAGACACTTTTAAAGTGGATTAATTAAGCTAGAAAATGATCCCGTCAAGTTAATCCAACCTAATCAAAAAGGCTCTGGATACTTTGACATAAAACCAGATAATCAAACACTTCATACAAGTAATCAAATTACTTGTTTTTAAACGGAGAGTTTGATCCTGGCTCAGGATGAACGCTGGCGGCGTGCTTAACACATGCAAG
>URVA01000108.1 GCA_900551155.1 uncultured Eggerthella sp.
CGCAAAACGGCCCGTCTCACCTGAGCAAATCTACCAACTCATCGATAATATTGAGGCCGATTTACGTAGTGAATCTACGCGTGAAATAACCTCTAAAGCACTTGGCGATATGGCATTAGAGCGTCTCGCAGATGTTGATGAAGTTGCTTACATTAGATTTGCAAGCGTTTATAAAGACTTCAAAAATATTGACGAATTTAAAGAAGCTTTGAAAGGGTTTTAACCTATGACCGCTAATCCTGAAGTTCATACTATTCCCACCAAACGACTAAATAAAAATGCCATCATTCCTAAGAATGCGTATATAGGTGACGCAGGATATGACTTATGCGCCACTGAAGAGATTACCCTGCAACCATTTGAACGCGCTCTTATTCCAACTGGCTTAGCCATTGAAATTCCACTGGGTTACGCAGGTTTCGTAGTACCACGAAGCGGACTTGCTATTAAGCAAGGATTGTCTATCGTCAATGCACCAGGTTTAATTGACAGCAATTATCGCGGCGAACTTAAAGTAATTGCAATTAACCTTGATCCTAAAAATCCCATAACAATTAAAGTTGGAGACCGTATTGCTCAGCTTGTTATTATGAAAGTCGAATCACTCAACTTTATGGAAGTTACTGAGCTCAACGATTCAGATCGCGGAATAGGCGGATTTGGCTCTAGTGGCGTTTCCAAAAACAGCTAAATCAACGTATAAGTAGTCGTCTTACTATAAGATCGTGCCTTAGAACGGCTCTCAGAGCCTCGTTTATAATTTAGATAGGTTTTGATACGTTTCGCGGTAATTAACGCTAAATCTACCAATCTCACTATATGTGAGAGTTGATAATATATGTTATGTAAAGCTGTAAATTACTTTTCCGCTTTTGCTGTTTAGGTGCTAACATCTTGTCTTGTGTGTATGCAATTTTAGTTTTATCTAAGACAAGGAGTCCCCATGATTAAGACCGAACCAGATCCGTATTGCAAAGGCGATCGCTTTGCCGCTAAAAACGGAATGGTCGTTACTGAATTAGGCGAAAATTATGCTAAAGCACAAATGACCATTGATGAGTCATTCCTTAATGGCCTCGACATCCCTATGGGTGGCGTTTACTTCACCTTAGGCGATTTTACCTTTGGTGCATGTAACCAATACATTACCAATGGTGTTGTTACCTTAGATGCTTCCATCGACTTTATCGCATCTGCAAAGCTCGGCGACACGGTTACGGCAACCTGCACGGAAGTATCCCGCGCTCGCAAGATTGTCCGCAATGTCATTGAAATGCATGATCAAAATGGCAAACTGCTTTGCGTGATGCGCTGCACGGGTTATCGTAAAGAAACCTGGAACTAGTAACTATTTGAAATTGAAAGGATAGGTGTTATGCCAACCCCCCAGCAACGCCCTTCTGTTAAAAAGCAAAAGAATGAATTCACATCACTTAGTCCTTCTTTAGCTTTTCAGCTTGCAGGGCCTCATACCTGGGTTGCGGCAGTTACACCTATCCTTCTTGCCTATACCTATACTGGCATAACCTATTCTGGAAATATCAACTTTTTCTTAGCGCTTATTCTTCTTATCATCAGCGTTTGTATGCAATCAGCCGTTAATGTGCTTAACGATTATTTTGACTACAAAAAAGGAACTGATTCCTTAGATAATTCCTCTGAAGATGCCTTTGATGCGGTGCTAGTTTACAACAATATAAATCCTCGCACTGTTTTAATCTATGCCATTGCTATTCTTGTAGTAGCAGGTGCTTTAGGTATTTATTTGGTTATCATTACGGGTTGGCCACTTCTCGTAATAGGTCTTATAGGTGCTCTTGCGGTAGTACTCTATTCAGCTGGTAAAACACCTATTTCATATCTTCCAATCGGCGAATTCGTAAGTGGCATTGTAATGGGCGGATTAATCACCTTAGCAAGCTGCTATACGCTATCAGGAATACTCGACCTTCGCGTATTGTTGATTTCTCTACCCTGCATTGTGGGCATAGGAATGATTCTCTTCACTAATAATACCTGCGATATTGAAAAGGATATTCAGGCTCATCGAAAAACACTTTCGGTTCTTCTCGGCAGAGAAAAAGCTATGAAAACCTATAAGGCAACCATAGTTGTATGGCTACTCATTATCATGGCTATTGTAGGTATCTTTTATGCACCAGGAATGCCTTTTGTGCTTTTGCTTGTTCTGGCAGCATTTCCTACGTTACGTGCTATTTTCGCCAATCCTTTAAATCAGAAATCTCGAGATGGCGCCATGGCTCAAATTATTACCTTAAATGTAGTATTTACCGCATTTTACTGTTTATCACTCGCGGTAAGTACCTTCATTGTATGGATGTAGTTGAATTGACGAAACGCCAACAAGGCTAGATAAATCAGCACATTTCACCAGATCATCCAACGAATAGGGTTGATTATCTGACACTATTCCGCACGAATATGCCAGTTTCCCCCAGAAATCTTGACTGGTTAATCCCCTTTTCGTTCTGAAGTATTCAAGACTAATATCCCCTGAACGTTTTGCAAGACGTCTACCCTGTTCATCAAGAATGAGCGGAACATGTCCATAAGTTACCGTTGGCAATCCTAAACAGTCCTGAATATACCGCTGCCGTGGTGCTGAAGTGAGTAAATCCACTCCCCTCACCACGGAATTAACGCCCATATACGCATCATCAACAGCAACTGCAAGCTGGTAAGCAAACACCCCATCGCTTCTGCGAACAACAAAATCACCTGACATAGTTGCCAAATTAAATGCACAGCATCCTTGAAATAGATCTTCAATTGACAAGAGTGATGACGATACTTTAATTCTATAAGAGGGATCTTTAACTTCGAAATGTTTTCTCTGTTCATCAAGTGTTAAATTGCGGCAAGTGCCAGGATAAATTATCTCTTCACCCAGATGAGGAGCCGATGCTGCATGAAGATCCGCGCGCGAACAAAAGCAAGGATACACTAGATTTTTTGACGATAATTCATGAAAAGCATCTTTATAGGCTTCAGTTCGTTTACTTTGATAAACAACAGGCCCTTCCCAATCTAATCCAAGCCATTCAAAATCACGAAACAGAGTATCGATAAAGACGGGTTTACAACGCGCAGTATCAATTTCTTCCACGCGCATACGCATAAACCCACCCTGCTGTTTTACCACCAGATAAGCAATTAGAAATGAAAACGCATTTCCAATATGAAGTTTTCCCGAAGGTGTAGGAGCAAACCTTCCTACCACACCATTATGATCAGCCATATACAAAACCTCATACCTTTTAAGCAAAAAGAAAAGCTGGTAAAAACTCAAGTTTCTACCAGCCCTTCATTATCAGTCGTTATTTACGACGATCAATTACGTGCTTTGTTTTGCCCATGGAACGTTCAATTCCACCAGGTTCTATAAGCTGAACTTCGGAAGAAACAAGCATCGTTTCTTTGAGCGTTTGAGCAATATGCTTTCTAAAGGCATTCATCTCTTCATAGGAGTCCGTAAATGCTGAAGGCTCAAGTTCAACAAGAATCTTCATGCGATCAAGGCCAGTTTCATTATCGACCTCAATACGATAGAACGGTGTAACGCCCTTAATTCCCGATAAAATATCTTCCACCTGAGAAGGAAATACGTTGGTACCACGAATAATAAGCATATCGTCACTACGTTTGCGAACTTTCTTCATACGGGCATGAGTACGTCCACACGCGCACGGTTCAGTAACTACATACGTCAAATCGTGTGTACGATAACGTAAAACAGGAATAGCCTGTTTATCAAGCGGTGTCAAAACAAGCTCGCCTTCAACACCTTCAGGAACAGGCTCACCCGTTTCGGGATCAACAACCTCCCACAAGAAATGGTCTTCAGCAATATGCTGCATGTCGCGAACAGACAGGCATTCACCAGCAACACCAGGTCCCATAACTTCGGTCAGACCATAGTTATCCGTGCAGGTAATATGCATACGTTTTTCGATTTCTTCTTTCATTTTAGGAGGACAGGGTTCCCCGCCAAACAAGCCAACACGAAGCGAAGAATTTGCCCAGTCGAACCCAGCCTTTTCTCCAACCTCGCACATATGCAAAGCATAAGAAGGTGTTGCTATCAGCACAGTTGATCCATAGTCTTTAATCATCTGCAAATGACGATCGGTATTACCAGATCCTGCTGGAATAAGCATGCAACCGAGTTTCTGAAGACCGTAGTGCAGACCAAAACCACCCGTAAACATGCCATAACCAAAAGCCATCTGAGCACGGTCGCCTGGTACAACCCCCGCCATACATGCAAGACGCGCGATACATTCGCTCCACACTGCCATATCATGGGTGTTATAACCCACTACAATAGGCTTACCCGTAGTACCAGAGGAAGCGTGCAACTCCGTAACTTCATCTAAGGGAACAGCAAATAAGCCATAAGGAAACGTGTCGCGCAAAACCGATTTATCAGTAAAAGGAAGTTTACGAACATCTTCGAGTGTTTGAATGTCTTGGGGACTTACACCCATTTCATCCATTTTATTGCGATACCACTCAACGCGCTCATACACATAGGCAACTTGCTTTTGAAGTTTTTCTAGCTGAAGAGCACGGATATCCTCACGGCTCATAGTTTCAATTTTGGGCTGATATAACCTTGTGTTTGACGCGGTCATAAGACTACTATTCCTTTCACTGGCCTATTAAGCCATACGATATCTATTAACGTAATTCTTCCTGAGTAATTATGCGTACGCCTTCTTTACGAAGAAGTTCCTCTGCAGCTGTTGGGTCATCAACCCTAAAAGCAATATAGGTAGCGATAAGAGAATAGCTATACGTAATATTGATATCAGCATTGGCAAGAACACCAAAAACGCGAGCTAGTTCGCCTGGTTTATC
>URVA01000109.1 GCA_900551155.1 uncultured Eggerthella sp.
ATCATTTGCTCCATGACTGGCTTGGCACTGGTTATGACCAACACCTACAACATTCCTGGTTTGGAAGGCGCTGCCGTTACCAATGCTGCATTCCAGGCAGGTTTGCCCTTCGTTCCTTCTGAAGTGGTTTCTTTCATCCTTATGGTGTGCTTGGCGCTGTTTGGCTTCACCACTATTTTGGGTTGGAGCTACTATGGCGAGCGCTGCCTTGAATATTTCAGCAATCGTAATCTGAAAGCAGTTAAGGTATATCGCTGGCTGTATATTGCTTGTATTTTCATTGGTCCTTACATGACCGTATCTGCTGTTTGGACCATTGCTGATATCTTTAACGCTTGCATGGCGGTTCCAAACATGATTGCGCTGCTGGCACTTTCTGGCGTAACCGCAAAAGAAGCACGCAATTATCTGAAGCGTTTGAAGGATGCGGGTGGCGATGAAAGCAAGATGGCTCCTCGCCCTGACGATTCCGAAGACTGGAAAACCCCTAAATCTGTTGCTAACAAGCAGATTGAAGAAACATTTGCTGGATAGATTTGTAGGCTCGAAAAATGCCCGAGAAAACGCTTATAAAATAGCGTCTATAAAGAAGATTGAAAGACCCTTGGTTTAGACAAGCCAAGGGTCTTTACCTAAAAGCGAAGCATCAAAGCATATAGAGCAAAAGCGGTGAGTTTCACTATTTTGGACTCCCGCCATTTTGAAACCCTCACCATTCTAGAGCGGACGCTTTAATTCCCTCAAGGTTGCTGCCCTTAGCTTCATCAGCAATGAAAGGTAGCATATACAACGGAAGATAAAATACTTGCCCGCCTGCTCGCGAATCTAAAACGCTACGAATGCAAATTCATCTACATCTTGCGAACATGGAAAATTCGCCAAACTACAAGCTCGGAAGCATTGTGGGTATAGACTATCCGATAATTACCAACGACATATGTTTTATAGCCTTGTCCTTCTAGCGAACTATCGCTATGAGGTTTTCCTAGATCAGGAAATTCACAAAGTCTTTCTAGTGCCTTCTGGATATCAGCTATCGTTTGTCGCGCAACATTAGGCAAATCCAAAGCTTCACCAAGATAAATAGCAATAGACTCTAGATCGAGAAGCGCACGTCTTCGATATCGTAATTCAAGCATGGTTTGCTTCTTTCTATCTTTTTTCCTGCCCCTTGCGCTTTTCCTTATTGTTCCCACTGCTTGAATATCTCATTTAGATGTTTATTAACCTGATCAGACGAAAACGTTTCGTTATTGTATTTAGCCTCGATTTCGGCCTCACGAATTTTTTGCGTTATGCGAAGGTGCTGCATTTGGTTTTCGTAGGCCTGGCTATCCATTACCACTAAAGAAGCCTTGCCATTTTTTGTCATAAAAATCGGTTCTTGACTAGATTTAGCTTGATCACAAACCTCATTAAGGTTCGTTCGCAAATCGCTAATGGGACGAATGAGTGGAAGAGCGGTTTGTGCTAAAGACATAACTATCACCCCGTATTATGGATCTAACTCATTACACCTGCTCATGGTCATATTTCAGTTGCAAGCCAACACTTTAATTAGCAAATAATTTGCTCGCTTTTTAAGTCCGACAATTCAACAGAAGTTTAATAGCGAATAGCATTAATTGGTAATTTATATAGATATTTATATCTAATTTCTCTATATTTTTCTACTTTTTAAGATACATTTTTTGATTTTTTATTAAGAGCTAGCTAACTTAATTCGAAATAGAGAAGGCCCCGAAGCTTTAATTGCTTCGGGGCCTTTAATGGTTCAAAGGTTGTTTAGTTATTCAACCTTTTAGCTCTTTTTCGGGACTTCTTACTCTTCACCCTTGGTCCTGAATCTTCGGTAAGCAACCGTGCCCATCACAATTGCCCACAATCCAAGAAGACCAAATGCTCCTACAAGAAGCGGCAATATCTTATTGTCGCCCGTTTGAGGAAGTTCCGTTCCTGGCAGAGGTTCGTTGTTCAAGGTAATAACTGCCACTCCACCACTTTCAGTAACTGAAGCGTTTTGCTTCATATCAGTAGCCGAGGTGTCCGCAATCTGAACTGTTCCGTCTTCGAATACCAGCAAATCAAGCGAACCGCTTGGTTGCGCATAGCCTTCAGGAACCTTGGTTTCAGTAACGGTGTAAAGCGTTCCTTCAGCAGATCCTGTCAGCTGCAACTGATGGAAGACGATGCCATTTTCGTCAGACGTGAACGTCTTTTCCGTCTGACCATCGGGGAATTCGCCTTCAACCCTGAATTCAGCGCCAGCTAAAGGAGCCCCGTTAGGTGCCTGTTTTACCAGCGTTACTTCCAGCGGATTATCCGTTACCGTTACTGCATCCAGCACTTTTAGTAATACCTGTTCAAGTGGTTAAAATTTGTTTCCTAACAAATGTTGGTATATTTGTCGCATTTTTTTGTATTTTGCGTGAATTGAATATGGAGGCAGCGCCTGTAGTAAGAAATCACGCCACCTTGCAAGAAGCTGCATCATCCAGTTACTATTCGTATATAAGATTGAAAGCAATCTAAATAGAACTTTCGGCAGTCACGAGATTAATACCTGCCGAAATGTCAGCCATACGATTCAAGATAGGTACCCTAATGGAACAGCCTTTAAATAATGAAACCCCTTCGGCAAACTCTGCAAACTCTGCAAACCCCACGAACCAGTCAAACCCTGCTAATTCTGCCAGTTCAGCAAACCCTGAAAACCCCGCAAACCCTGCCGAGTCCTCAACTTCAAACGGAAACACTACCGCCCCAAAAAAGCCTCGTTTTCGCATAAGAGGCTCCTTCATTGGCTTTCTTGCGGGTGCGCTGATTATTATTGGTTTGCTGGTTAATTCCTGCGTATTTTCTTCCCAAGTTGGAGCACTTTCCGTGCAGGTTAACACGAGCGATCCTGCTATCGAACAAGTTGAAGTGGGCGTTTACAAAGGTATTGCATCAGAGGTTCTTACCGACGACAAGCCAGACAACGACCCTGAGGCACTCTGCGCTATCACCGTTGACACTAATTCCGCATGCACCATAAGTGAAGTTTCCGAACAAGGAACTTACACGCTCATGGTGAAACCTGTTTCTGGTGAAACAGCAGATGGTCAATCAGACGCACAATTTCAGAGCCCTAAGCCTCAAATCATCAACTTAAAGACTGACGACATTACCCTAGTGTTTGAGGTAGAAGGTTAGTCGAAATATCTTTGTCTGTATATTGCCTTTCACGTAGCAACCAAAGCTGAAGCAAGAAAACACTGTTTTCGCTCTGTCAGAAAGCTCTTTAGCGTGCAGTTTCAAGTGTAGCTTTCTCAATTTTCTTTTTCATCATGCTGACGGTCGAAAATGTCCACCTTATAAGGTTCTAACTTCAGGCAAATCAGGACGCTGGCGGACTTTACCAAACACAACTTTGTCGGCGAAATCGTAGACTTTTTTGGTGATGTCGTCTGTCTTGATGCGCGGGTCACCATGAACACCACCAGGAATTAAGTCCATACGAGCTCTGTCTTCACCGCACATATACTTCACTTTGTTATACATGTTGACTGTTTGCGTATAGGCGACAATCGGATCTGCTAAACCTTGCACAAAATACGTGGGCGGAAAGTCTTTCGTTACAAAGTTAATCGGACTTGCCATTGCGGCGATGCCTGGATTGTCGAGCGCGCGACATCCGAGTTCGATGTTGGAATTCAGCGCCATGCCTGGTCTGGCATCGTCCAAACCATCAGGTGATTCGGCAAGCGCATGCATTTCTTCTGCACTGATATACGTATTGAGCTCAGCTTGATATAAATCGCTCGGAGCATAAAAAGAAACAAAACCCTGGATCTCGCTGCTTTGGTCGGCATTGCCCATAGTTAAATCTTCGAAAGTTGGCTTGCCGTTGGTGGCGCAGCACATGCCAAGAATATGCCCACCAGCAGAATTGCCCCATGCCACAATTATATCGGCGTTGTAACCATATTCATGCGCATGAGCACGCAGGAAGCGAATCGCCGCTTTTATATCAAGCACTTGAGTCGGCCAGCACCATTTGGGCGCCAAACGATATCCGATAGAAGCGAGTGCATAACCCTGAGAAGGCGCTTTCCAAACACCTGGAACGGTGTTGTAGTTAGTCAGCTGCTGGACCCATCCGCCGCCATTGACGTACACCAGAAGCGGATAATCGCCAGCATCGCCTGGCGTATAAATATGCACTACCTGCAAGGGGTCTTGGTTTGCATACGGAACGTTTTCCCAAGCATGCGCATATTGCAATGGATCAATACGCTTGAATTGAGTTTCCATACGGCGCCTCTTTCTTTTGTACGACTGCTACTTCTAGCTCGTTCTAGCTCGAGATGGATTGTTCTCGTTTCACCAATTTTCAAACTAATATTAATCCTTAAACTAACTATCTAGCTCATATTATTTATTTAGCCTGCTAGCTTTGCCGATTTTATTGTCTCCTGCTTATACTTAATTACAGGACTGATAGATTTACATGTTTCCCATTGATGGATTTACAAGGCTTTCACTGATGGATCTGCAAGCATCTCACTGATTGATTTGCATGATTAGCACTGATCGATCTGCACCTAGCCCCGCCACCAGGCTTCATTTTCGCGATACCAGTCGATTGTCTGCTGCAAGCCTGCAACAAAATCCGTATGACTTGACTCTCGGTCAGGCTCATGCAGCAAAATACTCATATTTACAATGAAAATGGACTTTTCTATATGCCGAGATTCTCCTCGCGAAAGAATTAAACAAATAGCATACTGTTCCGTCTATTAAGAATATAAAATTATTCCTGCCAAGATTAGAGCAAGCGCAATTACTTTTTCTTTATACTTTAATTT
>URVA01000110.1 GCA_900551155.1 uncultured Eggerthella sp.
GAAAAGGAAACGTTTCGTAGCTCTAAAGTACTCATAACTCGTTTCCTTTCGATATAGAATCGCCTGTTTGTGCTGCAGTACAGCTCGCCGTTTCGGCGCTATTTTCTACATTCGCACAATTTAATGCTTCAGCATTAATACAAGCTTCATAATCTTTGCTGACAATAAAGTCATGCTCGGGCAACGCATGCCAAAGCGCCTTACTGAAAGGATGTTGCAATAAATCAGGTGATGTAAAATTCGCAACAGCCGTTTCTTCTACTACGGTGCCATCTTTAAACACTGCCACGCGATCGGCAACTCGCAAAGCAAGCTCAATATCGTGCGTGATCAGCAATACTCCCTTACCCTCGTTAGCAAACACGCGGAAATCCTCCATCGCTTTTACCGCCAACTCTAAATCAAGGCCAGGAGTAGGTTCGTCGGCAATTATCAACCGAGGATCCGTCATTAACGCCGTGCATAATAAAACGCGACGTGCCATACCTCCCGAAAGCTCAAAGGGATACCGATCTTCTACATCACGTGATAGTCCGTATCATTCAAACAGCTCTGCACGACGTTGTGCACTGCCGCCGATTTGTTTGCCCACTTTCATAAGGGGATCTAAGGACTTTACACTTTGTGGCACAAAAGCAATTTCGCGACCACGCAACTGCGCCAAGCTTTTCGCGTCCTGCAATACGCCGTCGTAATAGATGGTTCCATCGACTCGGGCATTCGTGGCATATAGTCCCAAAATTGCATCCGCCAGTAGCGTTTTGCCCGACCCTGAGGCACCCACGATTGCCAAAATTTCGCCAGTATGGACCGACAAACTTAAGTTATCTATTACCTGGCTAGTATATTGCTCAACCGAAAAATGCTTTTTTGTCGAAGCAGTATTTGAAAAGTAGGTATTTGAAGATTCAGCATTTGAAAGTTCAGCATCCTTATACATGGTGAAACCGATACTCAGATTCTGAACCTGAAGTAAGTGATGACCACCCGCATGATGACTCACTTCTGCATGAGAATGCCCATGGTGGAATTCGGCATGCGTATGCACCATCGCATCATGCTGACTAGAAGAATCTTGCTGAATGGTTACAGGTTCCGTAAAGGCGTTGTTCGCAGTTTTGTTGCGCATGAGTCTCATAAGCACCACACCCTATTCCTGCGCCCGAGCGGGATCGATCAAACGACGAAGACTTTGCCCCGCCTGATCGAACAGCAACACTACCGCAAGCAGTGCCAAGCCAGGAAAGAGTGCAAGCCACCACATGCCAATGGAGAGATAATTCATCGATTCACTTAAGATAATGCCAATTGCAGGCATTTCAGGAGGCAAACCAAATCCCAAAAACGTAATAGCAGCCTCATGCAAAATAGCATGGGGAAACAGCAAAATAAGACCAACCAAATACTGTGGCAACACCGCAGGAAGTACGTGATGAATGGCAATATAAACTGGTCCACGACCCAAAGAACGCGCTACCTCTACATACGAGCTCTGCTTTACCTGGAGCACTTCCGCTCGAATAACACGGCA
Organism: uncultured Eggerthella sp.; assembly: GCA_900551155.1. Lineage (GTDB taxonomy): Bacteria > Actinomycetota > Coriobacteriia > Coriobacteriales > Eggerthellaceae > Anaerotardibacter. Next base: position 1,532 of record URVA01000110.1, read on the forward strand.
TAAGCTAGGCCAATGCGTCAGAGCAACGCCAATTGCTACACCCCAAAACCCTTTGCCAAGCGCATAAGAAATCAGTAACAAAAGCACGATGTGCGGAATGCCCAACATAAGGTCAATTAACCACGTAATGCAAGCATCGATCTTCTTCCCACCAAGAGCCGCTAAGGTGCCAAGCACCAATGCGATGATCGAAGAAGCCACTGCTGCCAAAAGCCCAATCCCAATACTGGTAGACAAACCTGCCAGCGTTCGTGCCAACATATCGCGCCCTAAATTGTCCGTTCCAAACGGGTGCAGCAAACTGGGAGCTTCACGCGCAATAGAAAGATCACTTGTTGTTGCAAGGGGTGCTACCACAAGGCCTAACACCGCAACAGCAACAAGAATTGTTGCCGAAGCTATGCAAACAGCCCGTGTGCGTTTGCGATTGTTAACCTTCTTCGCTCGAGGTGCATGAAAAACCGTCAAGGGTTCGTTCAATACCGCAGAAACACCCAACTTCACAACGCATCACCTCCCCGCTTAATACGAGGATCAACGATGCGATATAAGATGTTGGCAATCATGTTGCCACCAAACACAATAGCGGCTGACACCAACGTAATGCCTACAAGAAGTGCCACATCGCTTCCAATACCAGCCGTTACTGCAGCTTGGCCAAGTCCTGGATAGGAAAATACCTGTTCGACCAAAACAGAACCACCAAAAATTTCCGATATGGAAGCAAATTGAAGCGAAATAGCAGGGAGTGCTAAGTTGCGCAAACCATGCTTTCGTGCTGCTTGCAAACGAGAAAGTCCACGCGCTTGAGCAAAACGGATATAGTCACTTTCCATAATGTCGATTGTTTTTTCGCGCGTATGAAGAGCAACATTCGCCACACCAACAACCGATAACGTTAATGCGGGCAAAATCATATGATGGATAGAATCGAAAATGGTTATATCAGCAGCACTTTTACCAATTGGGGCAGAAAAGCCAATAGGAAACCAGCCTAGCCATACTGCAAAAATCATAAGAACGATTAAACCAAGCCAAAACGTAGGCGTTGATGCCAGAACAAAACAGTACCCTTTAATGATTCGATCAATTAAGGTGCCCTGTTTAATACCCGCAACAATGCCCAAGATTAAGCCAAACACACCACTTAGCACCCAAGCAGCTGCCATCAACGCAAGGGTATTGAGCGATCGGCTTGCAAGCACTTCTGTAACGGGAGCATTAAATCGCAAAGAAGTTCCCATATCACCCTGCAAAAATGCACTCGCCCAGTTTAGATAGCGCTCCCACAGCGGCGTATTAGCACCCCAGTAACTAGCAAGCTGGGCACGCTGATCTTCGCTCATACTGGCATACGCCGCCTGCCCCACATTAGCCTGGACAGGATCGATAGGAGAAATACCAACCAAAACGAAGGTGACTATACTAATAGCCACCATAAGTAGAACAAACTTTACTATGTTGCGTCCAATTAATTGCGCCATTAGTTTTTTGGTTAATCCCAGCTCCATTTATCTACATTATTCACCAACGACCACCCATGACCATGAGGATGCGGTTTTTGTTCAGCAACATTTAAGCCACTGCGCTTGAAATACAGGTGATCAACATTGGCAAGCCATACCCACGTTGCTGCGCCCTGAGGAGCTACCCCTTCGGAGCCGTCCCATTGCGCCAACTTCCATTCATCGTACGAATCTTCTACCGCTGTTTTGGCGAGAGCAGCATCCATATGCGCATCAACGGTTGCATTTTCATATGATGCATAATTTCCTACACCGCGGGAATACAAAAGGTTGTACATTTCGGTAGGACTATTCGATCCCCAGCCCCAAAGAATTGGATCAGAGAATTCGCGGGGATACAGCTCATCCCAGCCAGCACCATGGATGTTTACTTCGATACCAAATTCTGCCATTTGGTTACTGAATTCTGCCGCAAGCGCCTGACGGACAGAATCGTTCGAACTGTAATACAAATCAAAACTTGCACGAAGACCGTCTTTTACTAATACCCCATCTTCGCCTGGCGTCCAACCACCCTGCTCTAACAACGTACGTGCATAATCAGCATCAGTTTCAACTTTCATATCATCTGATGCCCAAGGCGTTCCATCCGAAACACTATACGCTGCCGTTCCATAACCCGAAAGAACATTATCAATCATGGTTTCGCGATCGACCGCATAATTCATTGCACGGCGAAGCGCCAAATCCTGGGTAACATCATTGCCAAGAGCATAGTCGTTTACACCATCTTTCTTGGTGCCGCCTGCAGGAACACTCGGGAATGAAATACCGCGGCTATCGACTGATTTACAGTTGAATAGTTCATACTGATCAGGCGTCGAATCTGCCATGGTAGCTGCCGTATAGGCAATATCCACTTCGCCTGAATTCGCCGCCGCAAGAGAAGCATCTTCTTCCATGAATACGACAATGACACGCTGCATACTTGGAGCTTCACCATAGTAATCAGGATTTGCCGTAAGAATTACCTGCTGGCCCTGATCCCATTGCTCTAGCTTATAACGACCAGAGCCGATAGGATTTGCACCATACGTTGCTGAATCATAGGCGTGCTCTGGAACAATACCAACAACTGCCAAGGTGTAGAGCAACGCATTAAACGGTTTGGTCATATGAAGTTCCACCGTAAAATCGTCCACCGCAACTGCTTTTTCTACCATAGAAAGGTCTGCCTCTGCGGCTTCGGCATTATTGATACCGTTAATGGTAAACGCCACATCACGAGCGGTTAGTTGCTCCCCATCCGTAAAATACGCATCATCGCGAATATGGAAAGTCCACGTCATACCATCAGTGCTACATTTATATGAAGTAGCAAGATCGTTTACGAAATTAAGATCAGCATCAGTAGTGATCAGCGTAGATTGAATAAGCGGCTCGTGAACGTGCTCGCCACAACCCCATGAAAAGAATGGATCAAAACCAGCGACAGGTTCAGAATTAACCGTCATGGAAACCACTACTTCATTGGCGTTCCCTGTTACTGAAACGCCTTCAGTAAGCGTCTTATTCGAAGAACAGGCAGACAATAAACTGCCAAGAGAAAGAGATGCGACACCTATACCTGCAAGCTTTACAAAGTTTCTCCTGGTAATTGCCACAGTTTCTCCTTTATGTAGATCGAGCGTGATAACGCATTCAGAATACAAAACGTTATAGACGGCCTAAGCTATCTAAGCTGTTACGAATTTGGTTTTCGTAACACGGAATAGTACCATAGTTATCCGTTGGTGGTGTTACGGAATTACAATTGGTGTTA
>URVA01000111.1 GCA_900551155.1 uncultured Eggerthella sp.
GGCATATGAGTTTTCGACTGAAGTTTTAGAATTGCCAGCTGAAAAACTCTATTTCACGGTGTTCGAAGATGATGATGAAACTATTGAAATCTGGAAGAGCTTAGGTGTTCCAGAGGATCATATTTCCAAACTTGGTGAGGAAGACAATTTCTGGCGTGCAGGTCCTACGGGTCCTTGTGGTCCTTGTTCTGAGCTTTATTACGATCAAGGTCCTGAAGTAGGTTGCGGTCGCCCTGATTGTAAGCCAGGCTGCGATTGTGACCGTTTCTTGGAATACTGGAACTTGGTATTTACTCAGTTCGACGGACAAGAAGACGGAACGTTAGCTCCCCTTAAGACAAAAAATATTGATACTGGCATGGGGTTAGAGCGTATTGCTGGCATCATGCAGGGAGTTACTAACAACTATGACACCGATGTTCTTCGTTCGCTTGTTGCGGTAGGGGAACGTTTAAGCGGTCTTGAGTACGGTAAAGATGACAAGGTGGATTTGTCACTTCGCATTATTGCGGACCACAGTCGCGCAGTTACCTTCATGATTGCAGATGGTATTTTGCCTTCGAATGAAGGACGTGGCTATGTTTTACGTCGTTTGCTTCGTCGTGCCATCATGAAGGCGCATCTTATTGGTATCGAAGGTCATTTCTTGAACGAATATGTCGACGAAATCGTACGTTTGATGGGTCATGTATATCCAGAAATTGTGGAGAATCGTGAACTTGAGCGTCGTTTAATTAGTGCCGAAGAAGAGCGTTTTGGTTCTACGCTTCGTCAGGGTCGTGCCTTCTTGGATGAGGCGCTTCAAGACTTACAGGGAACCGTTCTTGCAGGCCAGCAGGCCTTTACGCTTCATGATACCTACGGTTTTCCAGTAGAAATTACCAGCGAAATTTGCGAAGAGCGCGGCGTTAGTGTTGACATGGAAGGTTTTGAACGTTGTATGCAGGAGCAGCGTGATCGTGCACGTGCTGCTGGCGCAAAAGATGCTGAAGCTGCATGGTCAACCTACGGTGGCGTTCATGCTGAGCTTCTCAAGGAAGTTGGCACCACAAGCTTTGTAGGTTATGACCTGCTTAATACTGAAGCTAAGGTTGTTGCTCTTATTCGTGATGGCGCTCGAGTTGAAACGGCTCAAGTCGGCGATTCGGTAGAAATTATTTTGGACACTACTTCGTTCTATGCAGAAATGGGTGGCGAAGTAGGAGATACGGGCACGATCTTCTCCAATGATGGCCTTGTTGCAGAAGTTAATGACACCAAGGCTCCCGAAAAAGGTCTTGTATGCCATTATGCTTTGGTTTCGAAGGGCACGATTTCTGTTGGTGATAACGTTACTGCATCGGTGGATGCTAAACGCCGTGCTGCAATTACGCGCAATCATACCGCTACGCATATCTTGCATGCTTCGCTGCGTAAGGTTTTAGGTGATCATGTAACTCAGGCTGGTAGTTATGTCGGTCCTGACCGTTTGCGTTTTGACTTTACTCATTTTGAAGCAGTAACCCCAGAACAGCTTGCTGAAATAGAGCGCATTGCAAATGAGGAAATCATGAAGGCAGTTTCTATGAATATTTACGAAACTTCCCTAGATGAAGCTCGTGCTGCTGGCGTTATGGCGCTCTTTGGTGAAAAGTATGGTGAACAAGTACGTGTTGTTGAGGCGGGAGAATTTTCTCGTGAACTTTGCGGTGGTTGTCATGTTGGCAATACGGCAGAAATTGGTTTCTTAAAAATCTTGGGCGAATCAAGCATTGGTTCTAACACGCGTCGTATTGAGGCCGTGACAAGCTTTGGCGCACTTGAATATGTCAACAGCGTTGAAGCTGAGCTTAAGCAGACCGCAACCGAGCTTAAAGTTCCACTTTTTGAGGTACATGAGCGTGCTGCTTCTAACCTGAAGACCTTAAAAGAAATTCAACATAAAGCCAAGCATGCTAAAGAAGTTGTTTCCAATGATGGCATTTCTGCTTTGCTTGATAGTGCTGCTCAGGCAAAGGGTGGCTATCCTGTTATCATCGCGCGAACTGAAGTGCATGATGGTGGCCAATTACGAAACCTCTGGGACGTAATCCGTTCTCGTATGACTACTCCTGGTGCTTTAGTAGCAGCTGGCGAAAAAGACGGAAAGCCTTTATTGATTGCTGCAGGCAGTGATGAGGCGGTTGCTGCTGGATTTAATGCGGGTGCGGTCATTAAGGCAATTGCTCCTTGTGTTAAAGGCGGTGGCGGCGGTAAGCCTACCATGGCTCAAGCTGGCGGTAAGGATGCTTCAGGTATTGATGCTGCACTTGATGCGGCTCGTGAAATGCTTTTGGCTTAACCTTCAGAAATGTAGTACTAGGTAGAAGGGTTTTGCATTGAGAATTATGGCGCTAGATATCGGGCAAGTTCGTTGCGGTATAGCAATAAGCGATCCTGATGAGCGTGTAGCTTCTCCCTTATGTGTTTTACCAACTTCTGAGGTTAAAACAAATGCTGCTTCATTTCGAAGGGTGTGCCAAGATTGGGAGCCAGAAATGATTGTTTCTGGCTTACCGTTATCTTTAAATGGACAACTTGGAAAACAAGCTGAAACGTGCAGAGAAGTTGCTTTGCAGGTTGGCAACACGCTTAATTTACCTGTTGAATTTTCCGATGAGCGTCTAAGTTCTTCTGAAGCAAAACGCATTTTGCGCGAAAAAGGACTTTCGGAAAAACAGATGCGAGGAAAAGTTGATATGATTGCAGCGTCGTTATTCTTGCAATCTTGGCTTGATGCTCGACAAACTGAATCTGATGAAAGGAATAGGGGATGACACCTCGTAAGGTTACTTATTCTCGACGACCTAATCATGCAGCGCGTGCAGCTCACGCTCGAGGCGAAAAGGCTTTTAGGACGTATGACACGTCTGCTATTCGTCCTAAAAAATCCAAGGCTCCTATTATTGCTGCGGTAGTAGTTTTACTCATTATTGTTATTGCAGCAATAACCTTGTTTATTAATGCAAGTTGTGCGCAAGCCAATCCTAATTTAGTTGAAGAAGGCGAACAGGTAACGGTTGAAATCGCAGATGGTTCAACCGTTACTTCTATTTCACAGACCTTATATGATGCTGGCCTTATTAATCGTACGAGTGATTTTGAATCTGCGGTTAATGCGGCTAATGCAGGGACATCCTTAAAGTCTGGCATCTATCAATTCAGTGGTGGTACTAGTACCGACGAAATTGTTCAGAGTTTAATTGCAGGTCCTGCTTCAACTCAAGCTGGTCTTTCTATTCCTGAAGGAGCAACGCTTGATACCATTGCCACTTTGGTTGAACAGGCCTATGGCGGCTCTATAACAGCAGATCAGTTCAAGGAAGCTACGAGTTCTATTGATCCTTACGTTGATGAATTTTCATTTTTAAGCGAATCTTCGACGGGTTCTTTGGAAGGGTTTTTGTTCCCGAAAACCTATGAACTCTTGATTGACGCAACTCCAGAAGATGTGGTGCGCCAAATGCTCACTCAGTATGAAACCGAAGTTTCTTCTCTTGATTACTCGTATCCAGAAAGTCAAGGTCTCTCTCATTACGATGCTTTAATTTTGGCATCAATTGTAGAAAAGGAAGCAACCGATGATACGCGAAGCAAGGTAGCTGCCGTTTTCTATAACCGATTAGCAAATGAGGGCGATCCTTCCTATGGCATGTTGGGAAGCGATGCTACAACTGCCTATGAAGTTGGTGATAACTTAGATTCCTATGATTGGTCTACCGATAGTCCTTACAACACGCGTGTAACTAAGGGGCTTACTCCTACGCCAATTTGTAGTCCAAGTTTAAGTTCTTTGCAGGCAGTTTGTTCACCTGAGCCAAATTTCTCGGATTATTACTTCTTCTCGTTCTGGCCGAATGACCAAGGTGTTATCGAGTACTTCTTTGATAAAACCTACGACGAGCACCAGCAAACTATTGCCAAACATTCTTAATGGGTGAAGTGTCGTTCTATGGCGTTACTTCATCCTGATAGATATTTTTCCCGTATTAGTGCTATTGATATCCGTGCTGATATCTTGGGTGAAGGTATATCTGCGGTTTTATTAGACGTAGACAATACTATTTTGTCACGTGCCGATCATATGGTGCCTCCAGATGTTGTGCAGTGGCTAGCTAAATTAAAGAATGCAGGCGTTGATGCGTGTTTGCTTTCAAACAATTTTCATCAACACGTGTTTTCTCTTGCTCATGAGCTGGAATTACCCATTGTTGCAAAAGCACTCAAACCGCTACCTCAAGGCTATATAAAAGCTTGTCGTAAGCTTAATGTTTCACGCAAAGATACGGTAATGATTGGTGATCAGCTTTCCACCGATATTCTTGGTGCGCATCTTTTGGGCATGAAAGCGTATTTAGTTTGTCCGCTCGTGGAAGAAGATTTGAAACATACGGTCTTTGTTCGTAACATCGAACGTATATTTATTGCCGATCAAGAACCTGAGGGGGCACAAGCGTGCGAAACCTTACCTTCATCGCAACGCCCGATGTAAGTAATCAGGCGAGTCGTTTTAGACGCTCTTTTATGGAAAAAACTGCGGTTTGGAGTGTTTCTATTCACGAATGCGAAACGCAGGATGATGCTCGTTTGATTTTAGAAGGAAATGAGCACGCCTTTGTGGTGGCTCCTGCTTTTAGGCCCTTGTTGTTTGAAACAGCTACGGCAAAAGGGGCTTCTACGAAACTTACGCAGGGAAGCGATATTAGATATCGCGGTGGTTCTAATACTGTTAGTGTTTCACAGCTTGCGCGAAGTGTAGTTGA
>URVA01000112.1 GCA_900551155.1 uncultured Eggerthella sp.
GGAATAGTAGAAGCATCGTTTGTGTTGCCGTACAGCGTTTTAATAGGCGGTTCTTTTAGAGCTAACATACCGTACTCCTTTCTTATTGATTGCATGTATCGAATTCAGTCTAGAAAAAAGAAAAATGAAGCCTGTCCACTTTGAGGGACAGGCAACAAACTAAAACCATTCATAATGACACTTGTCAATTGGATAAAAACCTCCTTCGTTCTATGATCGGATGCTAAAACTCCTTTCGTTCATGGAGCAATCTTTTGTTTTGGTCTTTCTTGGTTGTATCTCCTTTCTGTAGGCATTCGATCAATAAGGAGCGGGACGTCATGTCTCGCTCCTTATCTTTTGCTAGATATCGTTTACAAATGGATTAGTAGTTGATCAAGCTCAAAACAAAATGCTTGGTTACAATAGAGCACGGACAAGATAGAGGAGGCTTTGCGTGCAGAGCGGTGTTTTTGAGTGGTAAAAGAAGATAGTCAAATTAATCATCTGAATTGGGAAAATTCTAAACGTATTGCGCAAAAGGTTGCTACGCTTGATACGCTTGAGCCAGGAAAAGACGCAGTCATTTCAGCGGTTAAGTGTTCCGACGTTGCACTTCGTAAACATATTTTAGATATGGGTCTAACTCCAGGTACGGAAGTTATGTTGGTTAAGCGTGCCCCAATGGGAGATCCTATTGAGCTGCGTTTGCGTGGATACGAGCTAACCCTTCGCAATGATGATGCTTCTCATATTGAACTTGAAAACGTGCATGATGCGCATAATATTCCACGCCCAAATCCAAAACTTTCTTCTACTCCGCATCCAGGAACAGGTGAGGCTGGTATTTTTCATCCCCGCGGTGAGGGACATCCTCTTCCTGCGAACAAAACGCTTACGTTCGCTTTAGCGGGTAATCAAAATTGCGGCAAAACAACCCTCTTTAATCAGCTGACAGGTTCAAACCAACATGTTGGAAACTTTCCTGGAGTAACGGTTGGTAGGAAAGACGGCGTTATTCGTGGCCATGACAATACGCTTATTACTGACTTGCCAGGCATTTATTCGCTTTCTCCCTATACGGGTGAAGAGATAGTAACGCGTGAATTTATTCTTCATGAAAGGCCCAATGCCATTATCAATATTGTTGATGCAACCAATATTGAGCGAAATATGTATCTCACGCTCCAGCTTATGGAATTGGACATTCCCATGGTGTTAGCTCTAAACATGATGGATGAAGTTGCAGCCAATGGTGGATCCATTGATATTAATGGTCTAGAGCGTCAACTTGGTATTCCTGTAGTTCCCATTTCTGCTGCACGAAATGAAGGTATCAACGAATTAGTTGAACATGCGCTTCATATTGCGCGATATCAAGAACGACCAGGTCGTATGGATTTCTGTCCAGCTGATGGTCCCGACAAGGGTGCTCTTCATCGTTGCATTCATGGTATTTCTCGTCTGGTGGAAGACCATGCGCAGCGCGCTGAAATACCTCTTCGTTTTGCAGCAACTAAATTGGTTGAAGATGACGAATTGGTCCGTGAAACGCTTGGGCTAGACGATAACGAAAAAGACGCCATTGAACACGTAGTAGCGCAAATGGAAGAAGAATCGGGAACAGATCGCATGGCAGCATTGGCTGATATGCGTTTTGCTTTCATAGAATCTGTTTGTGAAGCTACTGTTGTTAAACCACACGAAAGCAAAGAACACAAACGAAGCCAAGCAGCAGATCGTATTTTGACGGGTAAGTATACGGCGCTTCCTGTATTTATCGGCATTATGGCTGTGGTCTTTTGGCTCACCTTTGGTGTGTTGGGACAAGGTCTTTCGGATTTGCTTGATCAGGGAATTGGTTGGCTTACCGATCTTGTTGATCAAGGTCTTACGATTTGGGACGTAAATCCTGTGGTGCACTCCCTCGTTATCGATGGTGTATTTGCAGGCGTGGGTAGCGTTTTAAGTTTCTTGCCTATCATTGTGGTGCTGTTTTTCTTCTTATCCCTCTTAGAAGATTCTGGATACATGGCACGTGTTGCATTTGTGATGGATAAGCTTCTTCGCAAGTTAGGACTATCTGGTCGAAGTTTTGTGCCGATGTTGATCGGTTTTGGTTGTTCGGTACCAGCGATTATGGCAACGCGAACCTTGCCTTCTGAGCGTGACCGCACCATGACGGTAATGCTTACGCCGTTTATGAGCTGTTCTGCAAAATTACCTATATATGCGTTGTTTACGGCTGCGTTTTTCCCTGAGCAGGGTGCTTTGGTTATGATTGCGCTCTACGTGCTCGGTATGGTAGTGGGTGTTATTGTAGCGCTTATTTTAAAGCACACCATGTTTAAAGGAGAACCTGTTCCCTTTGTTATGGAATTGCCTAATTATCGTTTGCCGTCTTTGGGCAACATGCTTCGTTTGGTATGGGAAAAAGCAAAAGACTTCTTAACACGAGCATTTACGATCATCTTCTTGGCTTCGGTAGTTATTTGGTTCCTACAGACTTTTGATATTCGTTTTAATGTGGTGGCAGATTCCGCCGATAGTTTATTGGCGCTTTTGGGTGGATGTATCGCTCCTATTTTTGCTCCTCTTGGTTTTGGCGATTGGCAAGCATCAACTGCACTTATTACTGGTTTTGCTGCAAAAGAAAGTGTCGTAAGTACCTTAACGGTTTTGCTTGGCGGTTCAGCTGCAGCGCTTAGTTCTATGTTTACCCCGCTGACTGCTTTTACCTTCTTGGTATTTGCTCTGTTGTACACCCCATGCGTTGCAGCTATTGCAGCGGTAAGAAACGAACTAGGCGGCAAGCGTGCTATTGGAGTAGTGATTATGCAATGTGTGGTAGCTTGGGTTGTTGCATTTATCGTCCACGCTATTGGTCTTGCTCTTGGCTTAGGTTAGTGTGCGCCTTGTGTTGTTCTTTTGTATCCGTGCAAACGGCTAGCATGACACGGGTGAGGGAGTTCTTATAAAAAGAGGCTGCCTGATTGAGGAGCGTTTTGCCCGTGAGCTTTTAAGTGTTCTTTATATTTCTGATAATTTGACTCGCAAGGGAGCAAATCATAGGGCATGCAGTGCTTGATCATGTAGAAGAGTGCTAACAAGGGGAAGGCAATAAAGCTTACTTGCAGCGCTCCTGCGATCACCACAAGCCGTAATCCGTAAAATACCATTCGCAGTATTCCGGATCGAGGCGCTGTTTCAAAGGACATTCGAACAAACTTCCCTCCTAACGTGCTGCCATGATGCAACCAAGGAAACACTCCTTGAGTGAAAAGGAAAGCAAGACAACCTACTACTAATGAAACGTTTGTTGCTGCAGTTACTCCGTTGTTGCTATCAAATCCAAGAAGCGCATAGGCAACTTGCACTCCAACCCCTGCTGCAGTGGAAAGCGTAACAACAAAGGTCATATCGAGGCAAAATGCTATAACGCGTCGAACGAAGCCTGGATTATGGGTAAGCGTTTTTTCCTGAACTATTCGGGATGGTAGTACTTTTTCGGAGGCAAGATAGAGTGCCCATCCCAATGCGGTACCTGAAGTATTCCAGAGAAGATCGCATACATCAAAAGTGCGGTAGGAATAGGGGTAGAGGAAGAAGAGTCCCGTTAATTGTGCTATTTCAATAAGGAGGGAAATAACAAGTCCTAAAAAGAGGGAGTGGAATAAAGGCGCACGGAGTAATCTTCCTGCTATAAAACCAAGCGGAACAAAGAAAGCTATGTTAGCGAAAATTTGAGGTATGGCCCCGATACCATCTTTTGCAAGGTCGTTCAAAAAACCAAAAGGATTAAGCTGCGGGGCAATACCGTAGGTAATGCCTAGCCCGCTTTCACCTGAGGGAAGAGGATAAAGGGTAAAACAAACAAGCGAAAGGGCATAAAGAACCGAAAGATAAGCACCTATAACCGTGTTAAGGTGCATTCGTCCATCGCGATGGTAAAGAAGTGCGATTAGGGGCACGCTCAAAACACCAGAGGCGAGTGGCCATAACGCTAAGGCAACGATGAAATTATCGCTGTAATTATTTATAAAATGTGCAATCAGTTCCATGATCTTGCTCCCCGCCTTTTTAACTTTGCTCACTTTTAATTATTCAAATGAACCTGTCAGCAACCTGACAGGCCGCTAAAGCTTTCTCAACAATTGAAGGGGAAGTGAAACGTGGTGGGATTTAGCAATAAGCAATAAGCCACACGAAGGGTGGTTCTTTGTTTGCGCATATCAAGTGATAATTCTGCTTAAACTTTAGTCTGAAGCGCGCATTTTTCGAGAAAGTTAGCTGTTTGCAATGGGTACACTAAAACCATCTATGCGCTAGTTTTCAAGGATTTGGAATGGATATTCGTCAACTTACCTATTTTGTTTCGACGTACGAACATAATTCTTTTTCGGCTGCTGCAAAGGAATGCTGTGTTACGGTGCAGACTATTTCGAAAGCAATTAGTAACTTGGAACAAGATCTTAATAATGAGCTGTTGTTTGTTCGGAAAAATAATGGCGTAATTCCAACAGAGTTTGGTAGAGCGTTTTATCCAAAGGCAGTCGATGCTTTAAAATCATTTGATTCGGCAGCGAGCTATATTGATGAATATCATGAACAGCGGCAACCTCATGAAGTTCTAACAATTAAGCTTTGTGTTCCAGACTTTCCGCGTAGCAGATCTATTTGTGCGAATATCAATAAACTGTTACAGGTTGTTACTCGAGATATAAAAGTGGAAACTCAGATTGCCACCTTTCCTCAAGGGATTAAAGCGCTCGATAGTCTTGAAG
>URVA01000113.1 GCA_900551155.1 uncultured Eggerthella sp.
AGTTGCAATCTGCCCTGCTTCGGTAGTGCCATTTGCACTAGAGGCCAAACCAAAATTATGAGCAAAGGCGGCGCCTACCAATAAACCAATAAAGGTAACTGCAGAATCTCCCGAACCAGAGCCCGCTAAAACTAACTGGCGCAGAGGACAACCTCCCAGCAGCGTAACGCCAAAGCCAACAACATACATACCCAAAATATTCCAAAGCGCTTCAGTATGGGCAATTGGCTGGTCGGTAAAGCTTAGATGAAAAGAACCATTAACCAGGTTAAAGATCAAAACACCTGCAAACAAAATGCCAATAACGACCAATCCCCAACCATCGCGAACAAGCGCTAAATCGCGCAAACCACCCGCAAAACAAAGACGGGAACGCTGCGCCAGCATGCCAAAAGCAATACCGCCGATAAGGGAAAGAACAACAGGTGCATGCATGCTTCCAGGGCCAGATTGCGATACCGCAAACACCGTCGTAGTCACGCTCAATATAAACAGTGCAACAACCACAATAGGAAGAATTAAGCCCTCGCCCTTCTTTACCGTTTCAGCGCGGCCAAGGGAAAAGCCTTTCTTGAGGAAAAATACGCCCGTTAAAATGCCTGCTGCAAAACCAATCAAAGCAACCCAAGCATTAAGATCACCCGCTGCCATGCGAAGCACCATTCGTAAAGGACAACCCAAGAAAATAAGGCACCCAATCATTACGATGAAGCCCAAGGCAAAACGGGTAAATGGCGACGATCCTGCAGTGGCCTTAAATTCCTTACCAATAAAGGCCATTACGCAAGCACCTACGATAATGCCAATAATTTCTGGCCTTAAATACTGCACCGTTTCATTTGTCTGCAGCTTCATTGCTCCTGCAGAATCGCGAATAAAACAGGCAATACAGATTGCCATGTTGCCAGGATTGCCATTTGAGGCAAGCATAATTGCAACTGCAGCAGCAACTATGCCACTCACTACGAGAACCACTCGTTCTTTAGTCAAAGAATTCATACGCACTCCTTTGATGGAGCGTGTAGCACCTATGAAAACGTATGTAAGCTACGACGCCCAACTGTGAACAACATTTCGTCACAGAGACACACATGCCCCCACACCAGGCATGTCTCCATTACAGGCGGTGCAGAATAGAACAAGGTATGCAGAAATGCTTGTTCTTTGTTTCCCATTCGAAACAAAAACTATTAATGGCTCAACCAAACTAACGCAGAAAAAGTTGGCCGAACTGTCGGCTGCATTATAACCACAATTATTCTCCAATGAGGAGTTTTCATCATACTGAGGTACTAAATCGCCCGCTTAGCGGTGAGTTGAAGGTGAATTCATCTCTGCCAACTATAATGCCAACTAATCAAACTTGCATCGAATAAGTGTCAGCTTGAACTGGCATTATACATTTTGCGAAACATTTGTTGCACTGCGAGGAACTGTCAAACGAGAAAGGATCCCCCATGGCAGATCAGTCTATCCAAGAAGCTCTGCGATCACTTCCTTCGGTTGAAGAGATTCTTCAAAACCTTTCTCTTAACAAGAAGAATGCCTTACTTGCCGATCTGCCCCATGCACTAAAAGCAGATATCATCCGAAAAGAAATCGATACACGCCGTAGTGCAATTCTTGCCAATCAGCATGCCGATACTGATGCCTCTTCTATTACTGAAGCAGTTATAGATCAGCTCGAATTACAAGCAAACCCTTCCCTTCGCCGCGTAGTAAATGCAACGGGCATCATTGTTCACACTAATCTTGGTCGTAGTGTTTTAGCTGATGAGGCCCTCGAAAGCGTCATTGAGGTAGCTAAGGGATATTCAACACTTGAATATGACACTCAAGCCATGGAACGTGGCAGTAGACATATTCACTACGAAGAACTTATTTGTGCACTTACGGGTGCGGAAGCGGCTATCGCGGTAAACAACAATGCTGCTGCGGTAATGATGGTGCTCCATGAATTCGCTCAAGATAAACAAGCTATTATTTCTCGCGGTGAACTTATTGAAATAGGTGGATCGTTTAGAATCCCCGACATTATGGACTTTTCGCACGCTCACATGGTCGAAGTGGGCACCACCAACAAAACCCACTTATCCGACTACGAAAACGCAATCACCAACGATACCGCTATGCTGCTAAAGGTACATACTTCAAACTATCGTTTGGTTGGCTTTACCGAATCAGTTGACATAAAAGATCTACGAAAACTTGCCGATACCGTAAACAATCAACGAAGTAGTAGCGCCGCTCAAATGCCCTATTCCGCTGAGGTGCCCCATTCTGCTCAAATGCCCTATGCCGCTCAAACGTCCCATTCGGTTGAAGCGTGCTATTCTGCCCAAACGCCGTTTTCTAGCCAAGCGCCCTATACGATGTATGGCCAGCCAGCACGACCCGCACCAGAACCACTTTTGGTGTACGAAGACTTGGGATCAGGTTTATTTATTCGTCCAAAATGGCTTACCGCAGATCAAGAACCTACAGTTTCAGAATCACTCTGCCAAGGCTGCGACTTGCTTTCATTTTCTGGAGACAAACTACTCGGAGGACCGCAAGCAGGCATTATTGTGGGCAAAAAGGAATTGATAGATCGTCTTAAAAAGAATCCTCTTGCTCGCGCTCTTCGCCTGGACAAAATGACTATCGCTGCCCTTGAAGCAACACTTCGTCTTTATTTGGATCCAGACAAAGCAATGAAAGCTGTTCCTACCTTGAAGATGCTTTGTGCAATGCCTGAAGAAATCCAAGAAACTGCGAACAACCTAAAGACAGCGCTCGACCAAAGCGAAGCTTCCAAGGTAGCCGATTTCAAGGTCACCCAAGATGTGTCCCGATCAGGCGGTGGGTCACTGCCAATGCTAGATATCCCCACGTACTGCGTTGAAACAATCTTCAAAGGCAAAGGCAATGCGCAAGAATGCATGGAGTACTTAGTACAAAAGCGGCGCATACCCGTTATTGGACGCATAACGCATCAAAAACTTTTATTTGATGCGCGAACCCTTATAGACGAAAGCGATTTGAACGAAATCGTATCGGGCATGAGCGAATTCGCACTTCAAGGCACGAGCGAAAGCTCTTCCCTAGACACAAGCATAAACGCGCCTCGCAACCCAAATGAAAATACGCCCCAAAATACGAGTGAACACGCAACCCAGGTTTAGTTCTGATAGGAAAGCTATGGATACTGTTGAAAACAGACGCATCATCATTGGCACCGCAGGACACATCGACCACGGAAAATCTACTTTAATCGAAGCCCTTACCGGTACCGATCCTGATCGTCTTTTAGAAGAAAAACGTCGCGGCATAACCATCGAATTAGGGTTTGCGCAGTTAGAGCTGCCCGACGGGACAATAGCGGGTATCGTAGATGTACCCGGTCATGAACGATTTATTCGCCAAATGATTTCGGGTGCATCGGGGATTTCCCTAGCACTTGTATGCATTGCTGCCGACGATGGCATGATGCCCCAAACACGAGAACACCTAACCGTTCTACAGCTACTCGACGTAACCAATTGCGTTATTGCGCTTACCAAGTGCGACACTGTTGATGAAGAATGGGTAAGCCTTGTTCAAGAAGAAATTCGAGAAGAACTTTCCTCTACCCCTTTTAGTAACGCGCCTATCATTCCCGTCTCGGCTAAAAATGGCGAAGGTCTCGACAAACTCAAAGACGCCCTTGTTAGTTGTTCACACGAAGCATTGAGTGCCTCATCGTCTGAATCAGTCCGCATGCCTATCGATCGCGTATTCACCATCAAGGGGGCAGGAACCGTAGTTACAGGCACGTTATGGCGTGGATCTATTCATGCGGGCGATGAACTTGAATTGCTGCCCAGCCACAAAAAAGCCCGCGTGCGCACCGTTCAAGTTCACGATCAAGAAGTACCTCTTAGTACTCCAGGAACACGCACTGCCCTAAACCTAGTTGGCGTAAACAAAAGCGACCTTAAACCAGGTGATTTTCTGGCTACGCCAAAAACGCTTCAAGTAAGTGATCGTTTTGATGCTCAGTTCACCTATATCCCCGTTCTAAGCGCAAAAAAACCCTTAGAAAGCGGATTGCACGTCCATATTGCTCATGGCACCCGCGAAGTTGTTGGGCGCGTATTGTTCATGAATGGTCAAACCGCACTAGAACCAAACGAAACCGCCTTTGCTCAAATTCGTTTAAACGAGCCTCTGCCCGTTTCGCGTGGTGATCATTTCATCGTTCGCCTTTTGTCGCCATCGCGCGTAATAGGTGGCGGCACTATTCTTAACGCGCACCCAAAACGTCGCACTACACTCAATGAAAACGATTCGAATTTGCTCGCAGCGCTTGCCCGCAACGATGAAGCTGAAATGTGTGCCGCAATCATAGATTCCAGCACCACTCCCGTAAGCCTTACCGAAATAAAACGAATAACGGGACTGAGCTCAAAAAAGATAGGTCACCTTCTTTCCGAACAAACCACAGGAAAAGGCAAGCCGCGCTACTTGCAGCTTTCGCATGATACAGAGCAATACTTTGCTCAAAAGCCCGTAATCCAAAAGCAGGTAATGACGCTAGAAAATATCCTGCTTAATTTTCACGCTGAAAACCCTGCTAAGACGGGTATCTCTAAAGGAGCACTCCAACAAAAACTGCCCTACCATTTGGAAGAGGGTTGTTTTGAAGCAATCCTCGAAGAGAGTATCCGCCAAGAAAAAATCGTGATGCACGAAGGCGAAATAAGTCATCCAAAAGCAAGCGCTGGCGCGCGG
>URVA01000114.1 GCA_900551155.1 uncultured Eggerthella sp.
ACTCTTGAAAGCCTTCTTGTTTCCTACGGAGCCACTCCCCCTGTTGTGGCGGATCTTTTTACTGAAGCAGGAATAGATCAAAGCCGAGGTGCTAAGGCTCTCGCTCTTCTTGAACAGCAGCAAAAAGCATGCCGTATTTCTAAAACCTTATGTTTTGCTAAACCCGTTCTTGACGCCTTTTACGAAAAAGCAAAAGCCTACCTTTTAGAAAACAAGCAAGGTAGCGCCACTCAATTAAAAGAGGCCATGGGAACCAGCAGAAAATACGCAATTCCTCTTCTGGAATATTTTGATGATCAAAAACTAACCATCAGGAAAGGAGACGTGCGTATTCTGCCCGAAAAATAGAGCGCAAAAAACTATTCTGCCTTTTATTTTGTTTGCTATCAGGTAAGATAAACGGCGCTACAATGCAAAAGACCTTGTGGAGACGGATGAGTCCTGGTGGGCTCCGCGGCCTTCAAAGCCGTTGTGAGGCGCGCAGAACGTCTCGGGTGTGTTCGATTCGCATACGTCTCCGCCATTTTTACTTCACACATCCCAGCTGATAAAAGCCCACGGAACTATTTGCACTTCATCAAGACACAATGTTCCCTCAACTTCTCCAGGAACTAAATGAACAAGCAGCCAATCACGAAGCCTTTGCTTTGCGGTATCGGGATCAACCTGCTCTGCATCCGAATCAAGGTAGTCGAGTGTTTTAAGAAGCGAGTGATATGCTTCATCGCGAGAAGCATACACGCGCACTCGAGGTGAATGGATATAAGAAACTTCAGGCTCAAAGCCCAATTCGTGAGCAACGCCAAAAACAAAAACGGCATCATTATGCTTTTCGAGCGTGACCCCCATAACCTTCGCAATTTTGGGATTAACCCTTGGAGATACTCCTAAATTTGCCGTTATGCACACACGACTTCGCGCAATGTTTGAAAGCTTGCGAAGCAAATCTTCCAAATCGTGCGTAATGATGGAACGAGACGCAAGGGCAATATCAACCATGTTGTCGTGCAAGCCAAAAGAAGTCCAATCATCGTCCCAACTCATTTGAAGCGGGACGACAAAGCCTTCTTGCGCATCGGGAATCTGCAGCATTCCCGTGCGTTCATCTTTGCACGGCACTACCACCAACACTCCCGCCTTTTCTGCATCTTCGCGCAAGCGTCCCAGCATGCCATCACTAAAATCTGCCGCTATAACACCATGCCCCTGTTTAGCAAGCGGAATGGCTAAAAGCCCCGTTCCGCATCCCATATCTAAAATAATGCTGGGCTTTTCTAGATGCATTTTTTCTATAAAACAAGCGACATACGCATCGCTAGCTTCTTTATTGCTGTCTTCCTTGCCGTAGGTAAGAGAACGATTATCCCAATGTTTAGCTGAATCTGGAGTTCGACGAATCTTATCTAAATTTCGCCACTGTTGCGCCATACTTTCCATGCGCTCCTCCTTAAAGCCAACACAATCAATCAAAACCGCTAAACGCTACTAACCAAAACCAGCCACTTATAAACAGCAACCATATTCACAATTAATTATGTATCAATTTGCCTTTATTTTGGTATCCGCTAAGATAGGCAAAGTAAATTTACATTTGTTGAATAATGCAGATTGGGGATATCTGCATACAGTCCATAGAAAGGATAGTTAACATGGATACCATGGAAATTATCACTAACCTGTTGCATGACAATTTGGATATCAATCCTGAACAGGTTACCGAAGATGCTACCTTTGATTCTCTTGGCATCGATTCTCTCGACATGGTTGAGCTCATTTGCGATCTTGAAGACGAATGCGAAGTTGAGTTCGGCGAGCCTGAAGGTCTCGAAACGGTAGGCGACCTTGTAGAGTACATCGAAGGCCTTAAGTAAATAACTTTACGAGAAAATCGGATGAGTTTGCCCCTTGTCCGATTTTCTTTTTTGTTTACTCTGCCCTGTATTTATCCGCCCAAAAGACGCCCTAGATAAGCTTGATTTATATGTCCTAGTTTTAAGGTGTTAGCAATAACGCCTGATCTTTTACGTCTTTTGCTAATCGAAAGACAATTCATGGTTGAAATCTTAAATCAAATTGATGCCTTTGTTTGGGGTCCCGCAATGATCATCTTATTGCTTGGTTCCCATATTTTCCTTACCTTCCGCACGGGCTTTATTCAAAAGCGCCTTCCACAAGCAATCAAAATGTCTCTTACTAAAAAAGAAGGCAACGAAGGAGACATTACCGCATTTGGTGCTCTTGCCACCGCTTTAGCCGCGACCATCGGTACGGGTTCGATCGTTGGTGTTGCGACTGCTATTTTGGCAGGTGGTCCTGGTGCAGTTTTCTGGATGTGGCTCACGGGTATTTTCGGTATTGCTACCAAGTATTCCGAGATTTTTGTAGCCATTAAATACCGCGTTAAAGACCACAACGGCAACATGCTTGGTGGTGCCATGTATGCTTGGCAGCGCGGTTTCACCAAAAACGGCAAGGTGCCTTGGTATGCAAAATTAGGTGCGGTAGCATTCGCCTTATTTGCCGCTATTGCAGCTATTGGTACTGGCTCTGCCGTTCAGGCATCTGCAATGACAGGCATTCTTACCTCTTCTGGTATTAATGTTGAGCCTTGGATCATTGGTCTTATTATTGTTTTCTGTGTTGCCATCGTTATTTTTGGCGGCGTTCAGATTATTTCCAACGTGTGCGAAAAGCTTGTTCCCATTATGGCTATAGGCTATGCCGCAGGATGTCTTGTTATTTTGATCTTTAACTGGGCATATCTTTGGGATGCAGTTGTGCTAATTTTCGAATGCGCGTTTACCGCAAAAGCAGCCTTTGGCGGCGCTGTTGGATCAGGCATTATGGTTGCATTGCAGTTTGGTTGCGCTCGTGGCTTATTCTCTAATGAATCTGGTCTTGGTTCTGCGCCAATCGTTGCTGCTGCAGCTAAGACTCCAAATCCTGCTGAGCAGGCACTCATCGGTATGACAGGTACCTTCTGGTCAACCGTTGTGATCTGTGCGCTTACGGGCATTGTTTTGGTTTCTACCATGCATGCATTCCCCACCATTCAAGAACAAATTCTAGCTAACCCTTCAGTGTTCTCTGGTGCGCAACTAGCAAGTGTGGCATTTGCACAAATTCCGTATATCGGAACTCCCCTTTTGGTTCTTGGCATGATCAGCTTCTCTTATTCCACTATTCTGGGTTGGTCTTACTACGGAAGTCGCTGCATCACTTACCTCTTTGGCAAACGCGCCATTAAGCCTTACCAGGTAATCTATGTAGTAGTTGCTTTCTTGGGCGCGATTGGCGTTGGCGATATTGTTTGGACGATTTCTGACATCGGCAATGCATTGATGGCAATCCCTAATATCATTATGGTTTTGCTCTTGTCTGGCATGATTGCTAAAGAAACGAAATACTACATTTACGACGACAACTTAGAGGAAGTAGACGAAACACCTATCCCAACTGTTGCTTCCAAGTAGTGATTGCGGAGTTTTGAGGCTCACAAGGAATTACAGGGTTTATAGGGGTTTGATGCCTGCAAGAATTAGCAGGCATCTAAATCAGCAACTCTCAATGCTTATAATTGTCTAAGTGCTTATATAATTGCGGGGTTTTGACTACGTTTTTTGCGAAATTCGGCACCACCCTGCAGAAAAACGCGGAAAGTGAGAGACTTTCCATCGTGGCTACAAAATGCACCGACCAACAATTCATCGGTCGGTGCATTTTTCTTTTGGATAATTACAATTAATTGGTCTTGATGCTAAGCGAATAAGCCTTCTCAGCAGCTCGACCCTCTCACTTTCGGGGTTTTTCTGCAGGGTGTAGGCTTATTTCTTGAAAAAAGCCTTGATACCACCTTTTTTGGGTGCTTTTTCTACATACACCACACCGCATGCATTAGGTCCAATATGAGATCCGATGACATACCCAATTTGGCGACGCTCAGTCACAGAAATACCCGCCTCTTGCAAGCGAACCTCTAGGCGTTCGCAGTTTTTAGTGCCATAGGAATAAATGGCATACACAGGAAACCGATCATCAATCTCTATAGACTCAAGCTGCTTCATGATGGTGTCGAAAGCGCGCTTACGTCCCAAGCATGCCGAAATCATAGCAAGGTCGCCCTTTTCCGTAACTGAAATAACAGGCTTTAACTTAGCTGCTTCTCCAATCTTTGCAGCTGCCTTAGGAATGCGACCACCTCGCTGCAAATACTCAAGCGTATCCACCATAGCGATAACCTTGGCGGTTCCTTTCAGCTCCTCAATAGCCTCAACAATCTGCGCAGCAGGCATACCTTCATCGCGAAGGGTTGCAGCATAATCAGCCAAGATACTTATAGGATACGTTGCTGTAAGAGAATCGATTACATAAACGCCTTCGTTGCCAACCATGGCTTGTGCCATACAGGCATTTTGATACGTACCACTCAGCGCAGAAGATAAAATGATTGCAATTACCTCGTCCCCTGCATCGAGCGCCTCTTTAAACTTTGCCGCAAACACATGAGGAGTTATTTGTGAAGTGGTGGGAAACTGCCCCGTTTCTTCTAAGAGCTCAAAAAATTCGTCTCGTCCCAAATCGAAACCATCACAATAATCATTGCCACCAACATTGGTAACAATAGGCAGAACTTCAATACCTTTAGCCTGTGCTTCCTGAGGCGAGTGGTTAATAATGGCATTACTGTTTCCAGCCATATGAATTG
>URVA01000115.1 GCA_900551155.1 uncultured Eggerthella sp.
GTTGCGCTGACATTACTATTTTCAATCCCGATATTACCTGGACGGTAAACGAAGACGATATGTATTCAAAATCTAAAAATTCAGGTTTCCTCGGCTACGAGTTGGTAGGGCGAGCTACCGATGTGTTTGTTGGAGGTTCGCTGACCTGTAAGGATGGTGTCGTAGTTGAGTAAGCTTTTAGAGAAAACCAGTTATGGATTACGTGATCGAGCCAAGCTTGTTTTAGAAGACGGCTTGGTTTTTGAGGGATTTTCCTGTGCGGCGTCTGGCGAGGTTTTTGGCGAAGTTTGTTTTAATACTTCTCTTGAAGGGTATTTGGAGGTTATTTCCGATCCTTCTTACGCTGGTCAAATTATTACTATGACCTATCCGCAAATTGGAAATTATGGCGTTAATATTGACGATCTTCAGGCTGATTCGTTAGCTTTGAGAGGCCTTGTCGTTCATGATATTTGTTCGACTCCTTCTAATTGGAGAAGCACGATAAGTTTGCCTGATTTTCTTACGGAACAAGGGGTAGTTGCTATTAGCGGCATAGATACGCGTTCCCTTGTCGCTCATTTGCGCGATCACGGTGCTCAACGTGGTGTGTTGTCTACTATAGATTTGGATACCGATAGCTTGTTAGCTAAGGTGCGCGCCTCGGAAAGTATTGTTGGCGTTAATTTAGCTAAAACGGTAAGTCATAGTGAAATAACCGCTTTTGATGAATTGCCTGAAAGCCACGCATTTGCCCTCTCTTCGCCTAAAGAGGGTCAGTATAATGTTGTCGCGTATGACTGTGGCGTTAAAAAATCTATCCTTCAAGGATTGATTCGTGTGGGTTGTAAACTGACCGTGGTTCCTTGGGATACTCCAGCAGAAACTGTACTTGCTATGAACCCCGATGGTGTCTTTTTGAGTAATGGCCCAGGAGATCCTGAAGCGGTTCGTGAAACATATGTTCAGGTTGAAAAACTTATTGGAAAGGTTCCGCTCTTTGGAATTTGCCTTGGGCATCAGATGATTTGTTTGGCAAGCGGTGCCGAAATGGAAAAGCTTAAATTTGGCCATCGTGGGGGAAACCAACCTGTCATGAATCTACGAACTGGCCGCGTTGAGATTACGGCGCAGAATCATGGTTTTGGATTAGTGTTTAGCTCGCTCGGAACTCTAATTCCAGAGCTTTCTGGTGGCTATTCTGACCATGTTGATGATTTACGTTTCTGGAGTGAACGTCGCATTGCTCCTGTAGTGCAAAATGATAAATTTGGTCGCATTCAACTTACTCATATCAACCTTAATGACGGTACTGCTGAGGGCATTGCTTTTCTTGATAAACCAGTATTTTCTGTTCAGTACCATCCTGAAGCAAGTCCAGGACCTACCGATGCACATTATCTCTTTAGTGCATTTACGCGTCTTATGGACGGAGATGAGCAGTATTTAGATATTGATATTGCCCGAGATCGACTAGCTGGCTGGGTATTTGGTGCAACGGAAGGAGAAGCTCATGCCTAAACGAACCGATATTAAACGCATTCTCGTTATTGGTTCTGGCCCTATTGTTATTGGGCAAGCATGCGAGTTCGACTATTCTGGAGCACAAGCATGTAAGGTTCTCAAAGAAGATGGTTACGAAGTAGTATTGGTAAATTCCAATCCAGCGACCATCATGACCGACCCTCAGTTGGTTGATCGAACCTATGTTGAGCCTATCACGAAAGAATTTATCGAAAAAATTATTGAAAAAGAACGCCCCGATGCTTTGCTTCCAACGCTTGGTGGGCAGACCGCTCTTAATGCTGCCGTAGAATTAGCTAAAGCTGGTGTTCTGGATAAATACAACGTTGAAATGATCGGTTGCGATCTTGAAGCTATCGAACGAGGCGAAGATCGTAAGCAATTCAACGAAGCAATGGCTGAAATTGGCTTAGAGGTTGCACGCAGTGGTTATGCCTATTCGGTAGAAGATGCCCTTTCATTAGCAGATAAGCTTGGATATCCTTTGGTCATTCGACCCTCTTTTACCCTTGGTGGTGCAGGTGGCGGTATTGCTCATGATCAAGATGAGCTTAAGCTTATTGTTTCTCAGGGACTTGATTTATCTCCAGTAACCGAGGTCTTGGTTGAAGAGAGCATTGAGGGTTGGAAAGAATATGAGATGGAAGTTATGCGCGATAAAGCGGGTAACGGAATTATTATTTGCTCCATCGAAAACTTTGATCCCATGGGTGTTCATACCGGTGACTCTATTACCGTAGCTCCTGCTCAAACACTTTCTGATGTTGAGTACCAGCGCATGCGTGTGGCATCACTTGCTATTCTTGAAAAGATTGGTGTTGAAACGGGTGGATCCAATGTTCAGTTTGCTATTAACCCGCAAAATGGCAGATTGATTGTTATTGAAATGAATCCTCGTGTTTCTCGATCTTCTGCTCTTGCTTCTAAAGCTACTGGTTTTCCCATTGCAAAAGCTGCAGCTAAATTAGCAGTAGGGTATACCTTAGATGAAATTACTAACGACATTACCAAGGCAACTCCAGCCTGTTTTGAGCCTTCTATTGACTATTGCGTGGTAAAGGTTCCTCGTTTTGCTTTTGAGAAATTCAAGGGTACTGATACAACCCTTTCTACGCGTATGAAGGCCGTCGGTGAAATTATGGCTATAGGTCGTAATTTCGAAGAAGCTTTTGGTAAAGCTATGCGTTCTCTCGAAAACGGTCGAGCAGGTTTAGGTGCAGACGGAAAAGACAATTTTGATGAAGATAACTTTGATGAGCTGGTTGGTAAGCCCACTGAAGATCGCATCTTTTATATCGCAGAAGCATTCCGTCGTGGTTGGTCGATAGATGAGGTGTTTAACGCTTCTAAAATCGATCGTTGGTTCCTGTCGCGCATTTATGACATTATTCAAGTCGAACAAGCTCTCGCTTCGTATTCACTTGATGAATTAAGCGCCGAGGACTTACTTCAGGCTAAGCGCTTCGGTTTGTCAGATGTACAAATTGCTTATTTGACCAACAGCGATGAACATACGGTTCGTGCGCGTCGTAAAGAGCTTGGAGTAGTTCCTGTATTTAAGACTGTTGATACCTGCGCTGCTGAATTTGAAAGCCGTACGGAATATCACTACAAGACTTACGAATTAGGTGAAAGTGAAATCCGTTCTGTTTCCAAAAAGCGTGCAATGATTCTGGGTGCCGGACCTAACCGAATTGGCCAGGGTATTGAATTTGACTACTGTTGTGTTCACGCTAGCTACGCTCTTCACGATGCAGGTTATGAAACCATAATGGTTAACTGCAATCCTGAAACCGTATCGACTGACTATGATACGTCTGATCGCCTTTACTTTGAGCCTCTAACCTACGAAGACGTAATGGATATTGTTGATGTCGAACAACCTGATGGGGTAGTGGTAACTCTTGGTGGTCAAACGCCACTTAAATTAGCACGTGATCTGGAAAATTCAGGTATGGTTGTTATGGGCACTAAGCCTGAAGCAATTGACTTAGCTGAAGACCGTGATCGATTCTCAGAAATTCTCGATGAGCTTCATATTACCTATCCTGCAGCAGGTATGGCGTCTTCCTTTGAAGAAGCTTGCCGCGTAGCTGATAAGATTGGCTTTCCGCTTTTGGTGCGCCCTTCATATGTTTTGGGCGGCAGAGGTATGGTTATTGCTTATGATGCTAAATATCTTGAAAAATATATGGCAGAAGCAGCTCGTATTTCGCCTGACCATCCCGTCTATCTCGATCGATTCCTTGAAGGTGCGATTGAGTGTGACGTTGATGCTCTATGTGATGGCGAGCAGGTATATATTGGTGGTGTTTTAGAGCATATCGAAGAAGCGGGTGTTCATTCTGGTGACTCTGCTTGCTGTATTCCTCCTTTCACCCTGTCTGAGTCCCAGGTATCTCAGCTTCGTTCTATTACGCGCCAGTTGGCACTTCGTTTAGGGGTAGTAGGATTAATTAATGTCCAGTTTGCCATCAAAGATGGAACGGTTTATGTAATTGAGGCAAATCCTCGTGCTTCGCGTACGGTTCCTTTTGTCTCTAAAGCAACTGGTGTACCTTTGGCTAAGCTTGCTGCGCGTATTATGGCAGGTGAAAAACTTAAGTCGTTTAATCTCCCTAGCGACGAGCGTCGTCAATCGCATTTTTGTGTAAAAGAAGCGGTTATGCCGTTTGGACGATTCCCTGGTGCTGATGTGATCTTAGGCCCTGAGATGAAGTCCACCGGTGAAGTAATGGGTATTGCTAATAATTTCCCTGCTGCTTATGCGAAAACTCAAGCTGCAGTTTCTATGGAACTTCCAAAAAGTGGCACCTGTTTTGTTTCGGTGTGTGATCGCGATAAGCGTGCTATTTTGCCGCTTGCACGTGATTTGGCTCGTATGGGCTTTTCGCTCATTTGCACCTCTGGCACTGCACGAGCATTAGAATCGGCAAATATTCCTTGTGAAGAAATTGGACGCGTTAGTGATCCTGAACCAAATATCTTAACGATGATTCGCGATGGAAACATTGACTTGATGATCAACACACCGTTTGGTCAAGATACACGCTCGGATGGTTATGTATTACGTACTATGGCTGTACGCCAGAACCTCTGTTATGTAACCACCTTAGCTGGTGCTCAAGCATTTGTTT
>URVA01000116.1 GCA_900551155.1 uncultured Eggerthella sp.
TCCATGACGTACAACATGCGGTAAAAGAGCAATTTGGGGTCAACCTGGAAACTGAAGTAAAAATGTGGGGCTTTTAACATTCCAACCCCTTTTGCTAATCGGTTTCGCTTTGAATAATCTGCGCTAATACATTGTTTCTTGCAATTAATCCGTGTGATGAATGCAAGTAACAAGAATTAGCCATCCCGTATATGAACGTGTTACCCTTATGAAGTTACCCAAATTAGGGGTTATTGCCCCCAATAAGCTTTACGCTTATTGGGATAGCAACATACCTATTACGTTCACCCGTTTGATAGAGAGGGAATCGGGATGGCGAAAAATAAAAAATACGAACCAACAAATCCTAATAAGAGAAAGGACAAGAAGCCTGTTGTTACCTGCCCGCATTGCGGCAGCACAAACATGGAGTACATGCCAGACAGGCGCCGTGTTCCTTCTAAATGGTATGTTCACGTAGGTGCCGCAGTTGCTGTTGTTGTATTTTTCTTCTTCATGCCAGCATTTTCTATCGCATTTGCTTTGATTTATCTGTATTACACCTTGTTCCACAAGCATAAGGTTCTCGTTGGCACCTGTCAGGATTGTGGCCAAGAAACGCTTTTTAATCGTCCCGACGATGGCAGCTTAGAGCCTGACTTCGACAAGCCCTGGACAAGCTAAAAGCGAGGCCTTTTCTCTTAAAACCGTTTATCCGCTTCTAGCTACCGTTTAACCTCACAGAACCCATTAAAGACCGCTTGCCCAGCTTGCGGTCTTTTCTTTTGTGCTGAGGGCTTACTTTTAATCAAAGGCAATAAGGCCTTTGTTATCGAAGGAGATGATCCCTTATGAAAATGCAAGGGAAATCGGTAGTTGTAACAGGGGCTTCTTCTGGCATGGGCGATGCCATCGTTCGTCTCTTTGCCTCTGAAGGCGCTCAGATTGTCGCAGTTGCACGCCGAAAGGAGCGCCTGGAATCCTTGAAGGAATCACTCGCAGAGGCACCTGGCACGGTAGAAATCTATCCTGGCGATGTTTCTGACCAGTCCATCTGCGAAGGCATGATTGATTTTGCTGTAGAAAAATTCGGCAAGCTTGATGTTTTAGTTAACAATGCGGGCATCATGGACGACATGAGCCCTATCGGCGATGCAACAAACGAAAAATACGAGCAGGTTTTGAAAGTAAATACCTTTGGACCGTTTTGCTCTATGCGCAAAGCAGTACAAGTCTTTCTGGAGCAAGGCAATGGTGGCACTATCGTGAACGTAGCTTCGCTAGGCGGTATGCGTAGCTGCGCTGGCGTCATTTATTGCGCTTCCAAGGCTGCTGTTATTTCAATGACCAAAAACACTGCCTATATGTACATGAAAGACGGCATTCGCGCTAACGCCATTGCCCCAGGTGGAATTGCTTCAGAAATTGCCACTTCCATGGGTCAGCCTAATCCAAATGGCTATGGTCGCATTCAACCTGTTTTGGCATGCGGCCCAGAAATGGGTAGCACTGAAGACATTGCGAAGGCAGCACTGTTCTTAGCAAGCGAAGATTCTGCTTACATCAACGGTGATGTTTTGATCGTTGATGGTGGCTGGAACGCAGGATAAACTGCCTCTTAATCTTCGTTTAAGAAATCGAAGGCATACTGAGCGGCAAGCTTCGATCCTTTCACCAGTACGCTTTCGTCTACCTCATAAAAACAACTATGTTGTGGGTGGTCTGCTCCCTTTTCAGGGTTGCGACCGCCCACAAATACAAACACCCCAGGCACCACGCGCAAATACTCGGAAAAATCTTCGCCAGATAAGGTACCTTCATATTTTGCAAGTGCATCTTCACCCAAAACTTTTACTGCAGATTTGATGGCGCGTTTCGCGCATTTTTTATCATTAATCAAAGCCGAATTTCCTGGTTGCCATTCAAATTCCGCCTTAGCACTGTACGAACGCGCCACGTGATGCACCATAAATTCCATTCGTTCACGCAAAAACTCTCGCACCTTAGGATCAAACGAGCGAACCGTACCTGTTAAATATGAAGTTCCTGCCATAACATTACGAGCAACGCCGCCATGAAATTCTCCGATAGTAAGTACCACTGGATCAAAAGGCGATACATCGCGACTTACCACTACCTGCAGCGCTTCAATAATGGCAGCTCCTACTACTATGGCATCAACACCCTTATGAGGCATAGCGCCATGCGCGCTTGAGCCACTTACATCAACACGAAACCAATCGGTGTTCGCCATGCGAGGCCCTGATTCAATAGAAACCGTTCCCGCGTCAACTTCACTCCAAATATGAGCACCATAAATTGATTCAACACCATCTAGTGCACCAGCAGCTATCATGCGCCGAGATCCAATCGAAATCTCTTCTGCTGGCTGGAAGATTATACGCACCTCTCCTCGCAAATACGCACGAAGCTCATGCAGAATGCGAATCGCTCCAAGCATCATAGCTATATGACAATCGTGCCCGCAGGCATGCATTGCCCCTTCATTTTGGGATGCATAAGGCGCATTTGTTTTTTCAACAATAGGGAGTGCATCAATATCCGAGCGAAGCACAATACGATGACGCGGTCGTCCTTGAACATCATAGGCATCAGGAGCTTCACCCTTAATGGTTACGATAAGACCAGACTTTGGATTGATAGTAGTAGTTTCTTGCGATTCTGTTGATTCTTGCTGTTGTGCGCCCGACAAATCGGCATCAGCTGTTTGCGTTTTCGTGCTGTCCGACCTTACAAAAGCTCTTCCTGCCTGCTTCATCGCAGCTAAATGTTCGTTTTCGACGAAACCCGCTGGCGCCAACCCTGGTTCAAAGGAATTTGGATAGAAATATTCCACGCCTATCGCATCTAATTGCGCTGCAATAGCAGCAGTAGTGTTCACTTCTTCACCACTCAATTCTGGATGAGCATGAAAGAAACGGCGCTTTTCGACCAGATAAGGCTCTATTTGAGATGCCATTTCTTGAACACGCTGCGTAAACAAGCTGGCATCTATCCGAGGAGCAACATCATAAGCGCCATCAACGGTCTGTTCTTTATCATTTGTTTTATTACTCAAATTGTCCGTCATAAGAATCACCTTATCAGGGCATAGAAACACAAACGGTACCTTGAGGGTACCATTTTGTGATGAGGTTCAGACTATTTGTAACAAAGAAACGTTATGAAGCTCAGATGAGCGGTCGGGGCTAGCGCTCCTAAATCTCGACCAAAACTGCGCCAAGCGTGAAACCGCCACCAAACGCAACGAGCACTACTTTATCGCCCTTTTTGATAGTGCCCTGCTCATACGCATCTGCAAGCGCCATAGGAACACTTGCGCCTGAAGAATTACCACGATGTTCAATAGATACCTGGAACATATCCTTTTCTATATCCATACGACGTGCACCGAAATCAATAATGCGTTCGTTAGCCTGATGAGGAACTACCAGCTTAACGTCCTCAATAGCCACCCCTGCACTTTCGCATACACGAGAAACCGCTTGCTTCATTGCACGCCCAGAAAACTTAAATACTTGCTGACCATTCATACGTAAAACATTACGAGGATCCCCCGCCTCAAGCGATTCAGTAATTCCTAATTCCTCATCAATAGAAGCATGGCTGCGCTCTGGCTGATGTGCTGCTTCGGTATTGACGCCGTTTTCATCAAACGGAGGAATCACATCAAGAGGCATTGGACACGTAAGAGAATTATGAATATCATCTTCGTTCGCAATATAGGTGCTCATAATGCCCGTACGAGCTGGATCATACTCGATAACTACCGCACCAGCCCCGTCACCCAACAGTACACACGTATTGCGATCTGCCCAATTGGTAATACGACTCGGACGATCCACGCTGATTACCAAAGCGCGTACCATATCGCTACGAGTTTTTGTTGTGGCACTAGCACAAACCATTGCCTCTGCCACAGTTAGTGCATATACAAAACCTGAACATGCGGCATTCAAGTCAAAACAGGCAGCGTTAGAAAGCCCAAGACGGCGGCGAATAATGGCAGCATTTGAAGGAACTAGAACATCTGCAGTAACCGTAGACAAAATAACAAGATCAATTTCTTCAGGATTGATCGAGCGCTCGCTATAACCGCCCTCTATCCATCCAAGCGCCTGACGAGATGCGGTTTCAGCCAAATCGGTAGTGGTTTCAGTGATAGCAACCTTGCGACTTTTGATACCCGTGCGCTTAGAAATCCATTCATCACTGGTATCAACCAGTTTCGCCATATCATCATTAGTAACATCCAGAGCAGGAAGCGCCTTCCCGCAGCCAATAATTGCACAACCCACGTGCGTACCTCGTTCTATCTGTAGCGTTAATTGGTATATGCTTAAACAATTTTCCCTGATCAAGCACGCTACCAACTGAAATAATTAAAAAAGTTTATTTATTCATTATGAAGTGACTATTATATTCCCGTTTAAAGAAATCGTCATAAGGCTTAACGATTTCGACATGTTGATATCGAAAATCCTTTCCTTGTTTAGATGTCTAAGAAATCTGGGTCACATCATTTCACGCTGCTTTTCTTCGCAAATAAACAAAACAGGTCAGCTGACAAACAGCTGACCTGCGATTTTCGTGGAGCCAACGGCCGGACTCGAACCGGCGAC
>URVA01000117.1 GCA_900551155.1 uncultured Eggerthella sp.
AATCTATCGAACGCTTTCCTGATAGACTGCTTACTTCACGCACTATGCATCAAAACGATGTTGAACGAGAAATTATCAATCGTAATATCGATCTTGGCATCACACGTAAGCCTCTCCATTATCCTGCCGTCCATTGTTGCCACTTGATGGATGAAACCCTGGCGATAACTGCGCCAAACACTCACCCACTCGCTCACAAATCTTCATTAACCTTCAAAGATATCGATGGCGAAGATTTTCTCCTTATGGGAAATATTGGATTTTGGCACGAAATGGTCGCTAGCAAAATGCCGCACTCGTCATTTTTAGTCCAGGAAGACCGTATGGTATTTGAACAGCTTGCAGTTACCTCGCCATTATTAGGCTTTGTAACAGATGCCGCTTACTTATCGGGAGAGATGCCTAGACGTGTGGTGATTCCCCTTGATGAGCCTGAAGCACATGTTAGTTTTTATTTACTTGCTAACATCGATGGATCTAAACAAGCCTTGGAATTATTTAATTGGGTTAAAGAAAACAAAACAGTCCAATCGGAGATGAGATGAAAACTATAGAGCAAGACCTAAAGAACCTGGCTGATCCTGATTATCAGGCATTTCAATCAAAGTTGGTTCCTAACATTGATGCAAATCTTGTTTTAGGAGTTCGCGCACCCGTACTGCGAAAGTATGCAAAAGACCTTACTAAAGCACACCGTGATGAAGCACGCACTTTCATGCAGCAACTTCCTCACACCTATTACGAAGAAAACAATCTCCATGGTGAACTGATTGGCCTTCTGGCAAAATCACCTGAAGATGCCTTTACCATGCTGGATTCCTTTTTGCCTTATGTAAATAACTGGGCTACCTGTGATCTAATTCGTGTAAAAGTCTTTAAGAAGGATTTGTCTACAACGCTCAATAAAATAAAAGAATGGATTGTTTCAGATCCAGAATACATGGTGCGCTTTGGAGTAGTTCAGCTCATGACTCTGTTTTTAGATGAAGCGTTTGAGCCCGAACACCTTAATCTTGTTGCCTCTATCAAACGCGAAGAATACTACATCAACATGGCTCGTGCCTGGTATTATTCGTACGCGCTGATAAAACAGCCCGAAACTGCAATTCCTTTCTTTGAGCAGCGACCTATTCCTCTTGATACCTGGACCTATAACAAGTCACTTCAAAAAGCACGTGAAAGCAGGCGCATTTCTCCTGAACAAAAAGCATACTTCCAATCACTCAAAATAAAACAGGCAGCCCGTTAGACTGCCTGTTTTGAATAGGGTTATTAAAAATGAAAGCTAGAGGTCAAAAACTACCAGAAGCTTAGTGTGCACTATTCACTTCTTAGTGCGCTTCGTATAACTCAAAGATAGCGTCGTCTTTAATAACGAATGCCAAGCGATCGTCACCTACTGGCTCTGGACCAAAAATAACTTGATCTACATCTTCAATATAGTGATCCAAATCATCTACCAAATAAGCAACATGGGGCTGCTTGGAAAGAATTTCGGGGAAACGAGTACCTTCTTCAAACTTCAAATACTCAATTTTGTAGTCGTATTCATCCACGCTTTCGTTTACCCAAAAACCGCCCCACTCGTTGTAAACCATATTGGGCTTCTTGTTGAGTACAGGAATTCCCACATGCATATACTCAGCAGACATACGTATTACCTACTTTCAAAGGCTTACACACCGCCTGCAATAAAACAGACGGTGCGGACTCATTACTGTGACTATTACCGTTTTGCAGTTTCTATTCCTTGAAGAACACAGGCGTATGAGCAGGAGTATTCCACAAGCGCAAGAATTCATCATCCCACTTGGCAATGTTCATTTGGAAGCCGCCAGACTCTTGAACCGTCAAGATTTCACCAACCATATTGGCAACTACTTCAACGCCCAAGCCCTCAAGATACTCAACCGTATCTTTGTACAAGATGAGCATTTCCATCATCGTAGTAGCACCACAGCCATTAATCATAACGAAAGCTTTGTCGCCCTTTTGTAAACCAACATGTTCAACCAACTTTGGAGCAATCATGCCAACGGTTTCCTTAGAAGAAGCCATAGGAACACGCACACCGCCACCTTCTCCATGCTGGCCTGCACCAATTTCCATTTGATCAGTTTCGCCCAAATCGCCAAATGACATGCCATTTTGCGGATGAGTTGCATCGGTACTTTTAACCGTAATAGAAGCCATGCTATCTGCATAACGCTGCGCAATATCGGCTACTTCATCAAGACTCTTGCCTTCAGCAGCAGCTGCTGCAGCAATATGATATACAGGCACGCAGCCAGCTAAACCGCGCTGATTATCTTCGCATTCTTCGTTGTAGCGAATTTCTTCACCCGTTACCACCTGACGAACATTCATGCCCGCTTTCTTCGCAAGCTTCATTGCTTGCTTACCAGCCAACTGATCACCAGCGTAATTAAGTGTAAGTAGCAACACGCCATGACCCTTGTCCGCCAGCTTCATTGCCTCAAATACTGCTGCCCCGTTTGGTGCTGCAAAGATATCACCGTCTACCTGGATATCCAACATACCCTTACCAACAAAGCCCTTTTGTGCAGGCTCATGACCAGAACCACCATACGTAACAATGGTTACACGATCTGCGTTTTCAAGATCTTTGCTTACAACCGTGTGATCATTAACGGTCAAAATATCACCATAAGCAAGACCAAAACCAACAAGCTCTTCGTCGGTAATGGTTTCCTGGCTGTTAATAAATTTCTTCATCATAAAGATTCCTCCTTGTTTAGAGCAGCGTTTCGCTATGCTCTCGCTCTATTCCCACGCAGGTTCCCCTTATGCCTGCGCAAGTCCCTTAAAGAAGCACGCCATAGATACCGCTCCGGCATCTGGCGTACCAATAGTTTTTTCGCCATAACTTTTTGCACGACCGAATTTTGAAGCAAAATTCTTTGAGTTTTCTGCCCCTTGCTCAGCAGCCTGTGCCGCAGCCGCGAATAATCCCGCTTCATCACCTGAATATGCTGCAATTGCTTCACTTGCTGGTATAACGGCATCCATCATGGTCTTATCGCCCACTTCAGCACCGCTTATATCAGCAAGTTCGCTTAGAGCATTCGCAAACATTGTTTTGAGCTGTTCGGTATCTGCTTCGTCACCTTCAGGTGCTACTTCTTGCAAACCATCCAACCAGGTATTCCAGAGCGGAACCGCGCTGCCACCATTAAGTACCATTACTGCCATAGCAACATCATCAAGCATTTCCTGGATGCCTCCATCAGCATCTTCTATAGCGCCTTTAATTGCATTGGCAATCTTTACCATGGTTAGTCCATGGTCGGCATCTCCAAAATGAGAATCAATTTCAGTGAGTGTATCTTCTGCAGCAATAACTTCTTCAGTAGCATGAATGAAGCGTGCTGCCAATTCATCTTTCGTAATCACAGATTTCCCCTTATAACTCCCGTATAGTTGCATAGCGCCCATAGGCACGCCGCATTAACCTGCATGATTAAACGCTATTTGACGCAGCGAAGAACCTTATAGTAGCGACGCAATACTTCACGCATAGCTTCGTCGCCTGTATTCAACAGTTCAACCCAATTGTTTGGATGCTGCTCATACACCGCATCGCGTGCTGCCAAGATGAAATCGGTATACAGATTTACCTTCGCTATGCCGCCCTGAGCACACTTGGCTAGGTTTTCGTCTCCTGATCCAGATCCGCCATGCAATACCAGCGGAATCTGCAATGCAGCATTAAGCTCTGATAAACGTTCAAAACTGATATGCGGCTCACCTTTGTACGTACCATGTACGGTACCAATCGAAACCGCCAGCGAATCCACTCCCGTTTCATCAACAAGACGTTTTGCGGAATCAACTTCGGTATACACGCTTTCCGAAACCGCATGAGGATTGTTATCTTCTTCGGTTCCTACGTGCCCAATTTCAG
Organism: uncultured Eggerthella sp.; assembly: GCA_900551155.1. Taxonomy (GTDB): domain Bacteria; phylum Actinomycetota; class Coriobacteriia; order Coriobacteriales; family Eggerthellaceae; genus Anaerotardibacter. Next base: position 3,926 of record URVA01000117.1, read on the forward strand.
CTTCAACCGTAACGCCATGAGCATGAGCAAGTTGACATACCTCTTTGGTAAGACGGATGTTTTCTTCTAAATCCTTACTAGAGGCATCAATCATCACCGAAGTAAAACCACAGCGAATAGATTCTTCAACCGTTTCTAACCTGGTTCCATGATCGAGATGAAGCGCTACTGGAGCGTCTGTTTTTTCTGCATAGTATTTGCCAAGCAAAGCGGCTTCTTCAATGCTTAATTGCTCTAAGTGCACCTCAGCGAAACTCAGAATGAGTGGAGCATGGAATTCGTGTGCAACCTGAGCATATGCACGAATGGAATTAGAATCAACAAAATCAGGCGAAGGAATAGCATAGCCTTCCTTCCATGCTTTCTGCAGCATGTCATTTGAACTAACAAGCATAAGCTTCCCCTCCTTTGGCGTAATCCCCCAAAACCACGCCCTGCGGTGATGGACGATCGCCCAAACAAATCGCAGATATCTACTTTGGATTATAGCTATCTATAGAGGTGTGTTCTATGAACTCAAGCGAGAATATGATCTGATATTTAACATTACACCTACGCCGTCGTCGGCATTTAAATATATTTGCAGCAATTGTTTAATTGGCAGATCCAATTGAGCCCACTAAGATCTAGGCTGAATTGTCAAATAAGTGTAAAACCGCTTTTTGCATTACACCTACAAATAAAATGCTGCTCTAT
>URVA01000118.1 GCA_900551155.1 uncultured Eggerthella sp.
ATGCTATTCAGGCACAAGGACCTGTAGTATTGCTGCGCGATATGAAAGATCCTGTTCGTCCAACGTGGCATGATCCTAAGGCTCTTGCTGATGCCTTTATGGGGGTGTTTAAGCTTTGTCGTTCACAACAGAGGTAAAAGAAGAGTTATCTCGTGTAGAGCCTACGTGCTCCCATTGTGATGCTGCAACGCTTGCTGCTCTTATTCGTATCGAAGGGTCCATCTTCTTTAATGGTCCTGGTAAATTGCGTCTAGAAATTTCAACTGATGTGCCTCAGGTAGCGCGTTTTATTATCCGTGCGCTTCATAGTATGTATGCCCTTAAGACGGATTTAACCATGCGTCGTAGCGTGCTTCATAAAACACCAAACTGGTTAATTGAAATACCAACACAGCCGCGCTTGAACGAAGCCTTGCATGATTTAGGTATCATCGGAGAAGAGGGCCTCGAGCGCGGCATTGATCCCAAACTTGTACGCAAATCGTGCTGCGCTTCTGCTTACTTGCGCGGAGTGTTTTTGGGTAGTGGGTTTATTTCGAATCCGCGAGGGGATTTCCATTTTGAATTGACCGTTGAATCTCAAACGATGGCGAATGACATTGTTGATCTGCTTGCTACAAAGGATATCCATGCCAAGATTGTTGAGAGACGCAACTCATATACCGTGTATCTCAAAAGCGGCGCAGCAATTTCTTCATTTTTAGCCTTTGTAGGTGCTCATCAAAGTGCGCTCAAGATGGAAAACGAACGTGTAATCAAAAGCGTGCGTAACGATGTTAATAGGCGAGTAAATGCTGAAATTGCCAATCAGGCCAAGACCGCAGAAGCTTCGGTTGAACAGGTGCAAGCAATTCGAACCTTGCTTGATCATCGTGATATAAAATCGCTTCCTCGTGGTTTGCAAGAATATATTCAACTGCGTGTGCGTTATCCAGAAGCCACTCTTAAAGAACTTGGGGAACGTGCTAATCCGCCTCTTTCTAAATCGGCAATTTATCATCGCGTTCGTCGAATAGAACAAATGGCTCGCGAGGTTTCTGGAAAACCCAAAAAGAAATAAGCACCCTTCAAACAGGGACATAACGCTGTTCCGAGAAACTCAATAACTATAGCGATTATTCACAAATGTGCATAGTTTGGTGCAATTTATTTAGCTGATATCTACAAAGTTCTTTGAGAATGCTTGCCTTATTCGTTTGCATGTTAGAATGACTATGTCATGTTTTCGTTTGTGCGGCTAGCATGACGCACTGATATATTCGTTTCTGAAAGGGGAGCCCAATGGCAACCAAGGTTGGTATCAACGGCTTCGGCCGCATTGGCCGACTTGTTTTTCGAGCAATGGAGAAGGATCCTGCGTTCGACATTGTCGCAATTAATGATCCTGGCAGCATCACTGCTGCAGCTCATCTTCTCAAGTATGATTCTATTCACGGTCGTGTATATGACGAAGTTAGAGTAGATGGCGATTCTATTATTGTTGATGGTAGGCGCGTTCGTGTTCTTTCTGATCGTGATCCTCACAATTTGCCATGGGGCGAACTTGGTGTAGAACTTGTAATTGAGTCCACTGGTTTCTTCACTGATGCTAATGCAGCACACGCTCATATTGATTCAGGTGCAAAGAAAGTTCTGATTACTGCTCCTGCTAAGAATGAAGACATCACTATTGTTATGGGTGTAAATGACGATCAGTATGATCCCGAGAAGCATCACATTGTTTCAAATGCTTCTTGCACTACTAACTGCCTTGCACCTTTTGCAAAGGTTTTAATGGATAGCTTTGGTATCAAGCGCGGCTTCATGAATACGATTCATTCTTACACGAACGACCAGAAGGTTCTTGACCAGTCTCATAAGGATCTTCGCCGTGCTCGTGCTGCTAATCTTTCCATGATTCCAACCACTACCGGTGCTGCTCGTGCTGTTTCTTTGGTTCTTCCTGAACTGAAGGGCAAGCTTGACGGTTTTGCTACTCGCGTTCCTACTCCTGATGGTTCTATGGTTGATTTGACGGTAGAACTTGAACGCGAAGTTACTGTTGAAGAAGTAAACGAAGCTATCAAGGCAGCTGCTGAAGGTCCAATGAAGGGTATTTTGGCTTACGTTGAAGATCCAATTGTTTCAATGGACATCGTAGGCGATTCTCATTCTTCGTTGTTTGACAGCAAGCTCACCATGGTTCTTGGTGGAAAGGGTAACTTGGTCAAGTGCGTATCTTGGTACGACAATGAGTGGGGTTATTCCAACCGCGTAAAAGACCTTGCTAAGATCATGCTGTAACAAGGCACTTGTTATTACAGGGTGTAATTTGAAGTAAACAGATAATAAGAGAACCTCTTAAGCGAGGTTCTCTTTCTGTTTGAAGGCTCACATGCTTTCGTGTTTAACTTAAGAGGCGTTTTGGACCTATTACAAGAGAAAGGCGCGTTATGAGCAAAGTAAAAACTCTTGCCGATGCTGAAGTTTCGGGTAAACGTGTACTGTGTCGCGTTGATTTTAATGTTCCGCTAGCTGATGGCGTGGTAACTGATGACACGCGTATTCAGGCGGCTCTTCCAACTATTACGTATTTAATTGATCATGGTGCAAAGGTAATTTTGTGCAGCCATTTGGGTCGTCCTGAAGGAACGGGTTACCAGGCAGAATTTTCTTTGGCTCCTGTTGCAGAACATCTCTCGAAAGTTTTGGGCAAGCCTGTTGCTTTTGCGAAAGACACCATTGGTGAATCTGCCAAAGAAACGGTAGCTTCGCTTTCTGATGGTGATGTTGCTCTGTTGGAAAACGTACGCTTTGATAAGCGTGAAAAGAAAAACGATCCAGAGTTCGCCGAAGCACTTGCATCCTTAGCTGATGTGTATGTTAACGATGCTTTTGGTGCAGCGCATCGTGCTCATGCTTCAACCGCTGGTGTTGCAGCGTACCTGCCTGCTTATGCTGGCATGCTTATGGAAAAAGAAGTAAGCACTTTAACTTCTATGCTGGATAACCCAAATCATCCTTTTGTAGCTATTCTTGGCGGTTCAAAGGTTTCTGATAAGGTTGCGGTTATTGATGCGCTCATTGATAAGTGCGACACGCTTATTATTGGTGGCGGCATGTGCTTTACCTTCTTGGTTGCTCAGGGATATAGCGTAGGTACTTCTTTGATGGAGCAGGACTGGGTAGAACGTGCTTCTGCGATGCTTCAAAAAGCGAAGGACAAAGGCGTTTCTATTCTGCTTCCAAGCGATGTTGTATGCGCTGATGCTTTTGCAAATGATGCTAATACGGTTACCTGTGGGGTAGATGCTATTCCTCAAGATATGATGGGCTTAGATATTGGTCCTGAAACCACTAAGGCATACGCTGAAGCAATCGCTGGTGCTAAAACGGTATTTTGGAATGGCCCTATGGGTGTTTTTGAAATGTCTTCGTTCGAAGCAGGTACCAAGGGTGTAGCGTTAGCAGTTGCTGCAAACAAAGATGCTGATACCATTATTGGTGGCGGCGACAGCGTTGCAGCGGTTAATAAATTTGATTTAGCGGATCAAATGACCTTTATTTCCACCGGTGGCGGCGCTTCCATGGAATTGGTACAAGGGGAAGCTTTGCCAGGTGTTGAGGCGCTTAAATAAAAGTAAGGGTTTTGGTCTTTGTAGTAAGCAATAATGTGTGTATTGGTAGGGGGAATGTATGCGCAAGTATTTAATGGCAGGTAATTGGAAAATGAATAAAACGATATCTGAAGCTATCGTTTTAACTCAGCAGCTCTGCAATCAATACAATCGTAAGTGGGATAACGTAGATATTGTAGTTTGCCCTCCTGCGATCGACATTAAGTCAGTTTACACCGTTATCGACTTCGATAAGACAAACATTGCAATTGGTGCTCAAAATGCTCATTGGGAAGAATCTGGTGCTTTTACGGGTGAAATTTCTATTCCTATGATTAAAGAAGCTGGTTGCGAATACTGTATCGTTGGTCATTCTGAGCGTCGTGAAATGTTTAACGAAACTGATACGACGGTAAATCAGAAAGTTAAGGCTTTAATTGAAGCAGGAATTGCACCGATTGTATGTGTTGGCGAATCTCTTGCAATGCGTGATTCGGGCGACTATGGTGCTTTTATCGTTGCGCAGGTTCGTGCTGCTTTAGCAGGTCTCGATGAATCTGATATGAAGAATGTTGTCATTGCATACGAGCCAATTTGGGCTATTGGCACGGGACGTACGGCAACGCCTGAACAGGCAGAAGAAGTTTGCGGCGCTATTCGTGCTACGTTAAAGGATATGTTTGGCGAAGGTGTAGCAGAGGCTTGTCGTGTGCTCTATGGTGGCTCGATGAATGTCGGTAATGTCGAATCTCTGCTTGCACAGCCTGATATTGATGGTGGTCTTATTGGTGGAGCATCCTTGCAGGCGGATTCTTTCCGTCAGCTTATTGAAAGCGCTCACGAGGCGAGCAATTAGTAGCGTTCAAGTTTGTTAGATGTTTTATGTCTAGCTATGCATTTGAGCCCCGCTTTATGCGGGGCTTATTTATGAAGAATGGGTAGGTTGCATTAATTTGAAACCAGAAATACCTTGCGGTATTTTAGGGAAGTTTCTATAATCTATATTTTGTGTAAGCTTACTAA
>URVA01000119.1 GCA_900551155.1 uncultured Eggerthella sp.
GACGAAGTTGTTATTGGAGCCCCATATTGGGATCTTTCTTTTCCCGCAGCACTAAAGACCTACATTGAACATTGTTGCGTTTGCGACATCACGTTTCACTACACACCCGAAGGCCGTCCTGAAGGATTATGCAAATCACAGAAACTTACCTACATCACTACAAGCGGTGGCTTTATTGCTGACAAGAATTATGGCTACGACTATATCTGTGGTATCGCAAAAATGTTTGACCTGGGAGAAACCCGTTTTGTGAGCGCAGAAGGACTCGATATTATCGGCATGGATATTGAAGCCCAGATGAATAAAGCTCGTGAAGTTATAACAAACCTCGACTAATAATTTTCGAAAAGTATGGCTTACTGTTTCTATTGAACTATTCGGAGCGCATATTTCAAGCAAAGTATGAAAAAACACGGCCCCATGTTTTCGATCGATTGTTTAGGGATGAAGAAATCAATCGTCGAATCATTTGCGCCGTGTTCTTTGCTTTGCTTGAAATATGAAATAAGCGAAGCTAGTTCAAGAGAAATAGTAAGCCATACTTTACTCGTAGAAATAATTACTTATTCGTACGTTTGCTCTAAACGCTTTCCTTTTTTTGATGGTCACCATACCTAGCACAAACGTTATCGCAATGAGAGAGAGCGCCATTATCCATTCTGCTTCCCAACTAATTTCTGCCACAGCGGCAAACAATGTTGCAGACACTGCCCCTGCTAAATTGACAAAAACAGCAACACGCGAATAGATGAGCGTGTAGTCTCGTGGGCCAGCAATCTGGCGCGTAAACGATGCTCCCAGCGCATCAACTGCCGCGTAAAGCACTCCACACAAAAGACCACCAGCATACACGAAGACCGATGAAAGTGGTGCCCCAAACCACATACAAAGAATACTGAGTGATCCACAAATACAAGGAATGCACAGCGCTACAACAAGGCTTTTGTCCGAGACTGCACCCAGTAGTACCTTGCTAACTGCTGATAAAACCATAATGCAAGCCGCAACAGCAGAGGCAAGCATAATTGCGCTATCTGGTGTTATCCCTGCGCTTCCACTATCTCCTAAATAGTAAATATAGGTAGCAAAGAGATTACCTACTACGGTCAGTGCATTAAAGATACCCATCGTGATCATTAAGGTATAAAAGACAGGAGATCTAAACATCACGCGAGCAGGCACACCCCACTGTTTACCCTTTGCATCAAAGTCAGCTTTAGCATCGTTAGTGTCCGAATCACAAGATGTTCCCGCATCAACACTATGAGGATTTGTAAATTCCAACTGCTCGAATTCGCTTTCGGACAAATTGTCATTGTTCATCTTGCTGTCTACCAAAGTACCATAGGGCTCCAAACCAACCTCAGAAGGATAACTCCTTATAAGAACTACGGTTGCTATCAAGCCAGTTACAAGAACTAGTAACGCAAACAGTAAATAGGCACTACGCCAATCAGCAATAGAAAAAACGATGCCACCAACCATGCTCCATAGTGCACCGCCAACACCCGACATAGAAAAACACAAACCGATGAAAAATCCTGTGCGTTCCACAAACCAGCGATTAATAAGAGTTGGTACTGCAAGAAACATTAACGATACGATGCCAAAACCAATCAGGACTCCAGAGATATAAAACTGCCAAATCTGATTCCAGAAAGAGCACAGCCCCATACCGATAACCACAAACAATACCGAGATCGACAAAACAATGCGTAAATCAAAGCGTTCCATCAAATTACCCGCAACAGGAGAAGCCAGACCGCCAATCAAATACACAAGCGTTATATAGAGAGTAAATTGAGATGAGCTTGCACCAAGTGCAGTAGATACGGGCACCACAAAGATAGACCAGGTGTTATAAACCAACGCACAAGGTCCGAGACACAACAAAATACCAGCAGCAACTACCATGATATGACGCGCTGACAAGGAAGTTTTGATGCACTGTTTATCCATGGAAGCACCCATTCCACACGATATATTCCCCAAACAGTGAAAGAATACCATGCAAAAGAAAGCGCAGGAATTAGATTATTCAGATTGAGAACTATGCACGAGTTCGTAAGCATCGTTGCGCGAAAGACCAAATTCTTCTTTAAGAATTTTCACAATATCCTTCTTTGAATAGGTAGAATCCTTAAGCAACTCAGACACGCGATTTTCTGCTGAAACAAGAGCATCCTCAACGACAGCCTGCGATTCTTCTTCATTAGGAGCATCAATAACCAGGGCAATTTCACCTTTTATAGAGCCCTCTTCTTGCCTTTGTTCAAATATGCGCAGCACTTCGTCCACGCTACCACGGACAACTTCTTCGTGGAGTTTAGTAAGTTCACGACAAACCGCAACGCGCCTCAAAGGAAAAACTTCTTGGACCGTCTGCAACGCAGAAACAATACGTAAAGGGCTTTCATAAAACACTAAAACGGCATTAAGTGACTTCAGTGAAGAAAGTAGTTTTTGACGCTCACCTACTTTACGTGGAAAGAATGCACCGAAATAAAACGACTGAGCAGTAAAGCCACTGGCAACATAAGCTGTTGTAACCGCGGTAGGTCCTGGTAAGACCTCCACAGCAGCACCGATATTACGAGCAGCATCAACAAGCCTTAAACCAGGATCCGAAACACCAGGCATTCCCGCATCAGAAGCATATGCAATAACTTCACCCGACAATACACGCTGCGCAATTACTTCTGCCTTGTGAGAAATGGTCGCTTCGTCGAGTCGCTCGAGTGGCTTACGTAAACCCAAAGCACTAAGCAACTTGCCTGTTACGCGGGTATCTTCACAGCAGACCACATCGCAAGACGAAAAGGCATCTAAACTACGCTGAGTTACATCGCCTAAATTCCCTAAAGGGGTTGGACAAATAACCAGTTTTCCTTTGTTGGATGAAGCATTCATATCGCGCATTTTAGCCATACTAATAAGTAGCCTCTACTCTACCGAGGCAATAACTTCTACTTCAATCAAAGCGCCCTTAGGCAGAGCATCAACACCCACAGCAGAACGTGCTGGTAAATGCTTACCGAAAGACTGTGCATATACTTCGTTGAATGCACCAAAGTCAGAAATATCATCCAAGAAGCAAGTTGTTTTAACAACGTGATCAAAATCAGTACCTGCAGCTTCAAGAAGCCCAGCAATGTTCTTCATAACTTGCGCAGCCTGCTCTTCAATCGTAGAGCCAACCATCTCGCCCGTTTTTGGATCTAGTGCAATTTGACCTGAGGCAAACAAAATACCGTTGACTACAACACCCTGAGAATAGGGTCCAATAGCAGCAGGTGCTTTTTCAGTGCTGATAGCGTGCATTCTTTCTCCCTTTTCGCAACTTTGTACTATAAATAGTGATAACGTAATGCTGTTAAGATAACATTTCAAAACATGCAATTCATACTATAAGAGTAAAGGACCTCCATGTTAACGCTCGCCACATTTGAAGAAGCCGCAAAAAAAGTAAAAGAAGTTACCCAAGAAACGAAACTGATCTATAGCCATCATTTCAGTAAAGAAACGGGTAATGAGGTTTATCTAAAGCCAGAAAATATGCAGCGCACTGGTGCTTATAAGGTACGTGGTGCCTATTACAAAATCAGCACGCTGACTGACGAAGAACGTTCTCATGGATTAATTACCGCATCAGCTGGTAATCATGCACAAGGCGTAGCCTACGCAGCGCGTAAGTATGGCGTACCAGCTACCATTGTTATGCCTACAACTACCCCACTCATTAAGGTCGAACGCACCAAGGAACAAGGCGCCGAAGTTGTACTTGCAGGCGATGTTTACGACGAAGCCTATGAACATGCCCTCAAGCTTGCAGAAGAGCGCTCTTTGACCTTTATTCATCCCTTTAATGATCCCATCCTTGCAGCAGGCCAAGGATCAATCGCGATGGAAATCGTTCAGGAGCTGCCTCTTGTCGACATTATTTTGGTGCCTATTGGAGGCGGCGGACTTGCAACGGGCGTTTCAACCCTGGCAAAAATGCTCAACCCGCGCATCAGTGTAATTGGCGTAGAGCCAGCGGGCGCTGCGTGCATGAAAGCATCTCTGGAAGCAGGCCATGTTGTAAAACTACCAAGCGTTAATACTATCGCCGATGGTACTGCCGTACTTGAACCAGGCGATCAGATTTTCCCTTACATTCAAGAAAATATTGACGACATTATCACCGTTGAAGACGATGAGCTTATCGTTGCCTTTTTAGACATGGTTGAAAGCCATAAGATGATCGTTGAAAACTCTGGTCTTTTAACCGTTGCAGCGCTTAAACATCTCAACGTTGAAGGAAAGAAGATTGTCTCCATTCTTTCAGGCGGCAACATGGACGTTATAACCATGTCTTCTGTTGTTCAACATGGCTTAATTCAGCGTGATCGAATCTTCACCGTTTCGGTACTTCTCCCCGATCGTCCAGGTGAATTAGTCCGCGTTGCTCAGACCATTGCCGATTGCAATGGCAATGTCGTACGCTTGGATCACAATCAAT
>URVA01000120.1 GCA_900551155.1 uncultured Eggerthella sp.
TCATAGAAAAGTAGATGTTTGCCTAACATCATCGAGGCTGCCCTGGCAGTACTAGGGCAGCCTCATTTTAGTCTCATGCAAAGGTAAGGAGCCTAAAACAATGAATTTGAAATTAATCCATCGTGTTATTGATTCATATAACGAAACACTTGATGAATCTGATAAGGCTCGTCTTGCTTTCTTTGAGGGACTTTGGGAAGAAATGGATCGCTGGTCAAGTGGCCCCACTGCCGCAGCAAAGGGTTATGGCCTACCCAGTCAAGAGGCTATTCTTGATGCATGGAATTCTGATCAAGCAATTCTTCGTATTGCTCCTGCGCAATTGAACAAAGATCGCTTCGTAGCAATTTTTAAAGCGTTGTGCACGTATGTGGCTTCGGCAAATGTTATGGACGAACAAGCTGTACAAGAGCTGCTTGCCTTTGATATAGCTTCTTCAATTTCTGAAGATTTGCTTACTGAAGCAGGAAAAGATCCTGAAGCATTTTTGAATGATCTTTCTCAAGAAATCGATCAATCTCATCTTTCTGCAGGTGCCCAGCGTTTGGTTGTTCTTATTGCTATGCTTGCGCTGCGCGTAGATTTTGAAGGAATAGCCAGTGCGTTGAGCGAAAAATTCCCTAAAGGCGATGACAATCACCACAATCCGCTGTGTTGTCCTGTGTGTGGAAGTAAGCCAGCGCTTGCGCGAGTTGGTGGTGCTGATAGTCCCACTGATGGTCGTGGTCGATCTTTGTATTGCCAACAATGTGGTTGTGTTTGGGATTTTGAGCGCATTCGTTGTGCGCGTTGCGGCACTCGCAATCAGGGCCATCTGCATTATTTCAACGTGGAAGGTGACGATGGTCATCGCATTGCTACCTGTGATGAATGTGGAGGCTATATTCGCAGTGTCTTTATTGAAGAGGCGCTAAGACCATTCTCATTCGAAGTAGAAGAAGTGGTTACTGCTCGCCTTGATGCCATTGCTCATGATCCGCGCTTTCAGGCATCGAACCCACAAAAGTAGTTGATCTAGGCATAGAACGAGAAAATAGCGAACGTGAAAAAACAGCACGTGTGTAAAACCCAGCGAACGTGAAAAATTAGCGACCGAGAAAATCCGTAAGGGGATTTAGGAGGAAAGCGCCATGCAGCGTAGCGATATTTCCGCAAGCGTAAAACTTTTTTTGAGAACCAACGATTCGGGTCAGGCTACTGGTCTTGGTTTGGGTGTAGTTGAGCTGTGCCAACGGGTGGAACGCTTGGGATCTCTTAATCGTGCTGCACAGGATATGGGTATGGCGTATAGCAAAGCGTGGCGTATCGTGAAAAATGCCGAAGACGCGCTTGGCATAAAGCTTTTTATTCGCAAAGGCGCAAGTGGATCATCGCTCACTCCAGAAGCTCGCGCGTTGGTTGATATCTTTCGTCAGGTGGAAGAAGAACTAGCCCAAAAGGCAGATGAAGCTTTGGATACAGCCTTTGAAAAATGCGCGCAAGCTGGGTTGTTTGTGTCTGGTGATGCTGTTCCAATTGAGACTCAAGCTACGCCTGAACTTATTGCGCAGGTGCGCTCTATTGAGCGCAAGGTAGTTGCTAAACATTAAAGCTCTATAGCGAAGATGTGAATCATGGAACATGAAGCATATTTAGATAACGCTTCTACGACGAAGCCTCGTCCCGAAGTAATACGCGTAATGCAGAAGGTGCTCGAAGAAAATTTCGGCAATGCTTCTGCGCTACATTCACTTGGAAGACGTGCTCATACTATTTTGGAAGAGAGCCGTGAAGTGATTGCGCAGGCTCTTGGTGTAGAGCCCGATGAAATCTATTTCACTTCTGGTGGGACTGAATCCAATAACTTGGCGGTTCGTGGTGCCTGTCGTGCTCGTGGTAAGCGGGCAGGCCAAATTATTACTTCAGCGCTAGAGCCTTCGGTTACCCGATCAGTTCGTGGCTTGAAGCGTGAAGGTTGGCCTGTATCGTACGTAGAAGCGGTAGGGGGAAATTTCGACCTTGCTGCATGCGAGCGGTTTTTTCAAGAAGACACAATTTTAGCTACGGTGATGACCGTTCAAAATGAGCTGGGCTACATCATGCCTATTAAAGAAGTCTGCGACCTTCGAGATAAATATGCACCTCAGGCACTTGTTCATACTGATGCGGTGCAGGCCTTGGGTAAAGTTTCTCTTCCTTTGCGTGAATGGGGAGTGGATATGGCTTCATTTTCTGCTCATAAAATTGGAGGACCTAAAGGCATTGGTGCTTTATACGTAAAACGAGGAACGCATCTGTTTACGACGGCATTTGGTGGTGGGCAAGAACGAGGACTTCGCTCTGGTACGGAAGCGGTGTTTTTAATTGCAGGGTTTGCGGAAGCGATGAAACAAACATATGCAACGTTTGATGTGGACAGGAGGACTACACGCTCTCTTTGGAATTATCTGGTGAAACGTCTTAGATCAGAAATTCCATCGGTAATTATTAATTCACGCGAAGATGGATCACCTTATATTTGCAATATTACGGTTCCAGGCATGAATAACCAGAAAGCTTTGGATTATCTGAGCGACAACGGCATTTATATTTCTAAGGCAGCTGCGTGCGAATCGAATCATACGACGGTGGCGCCTGGAACATGGAGACCAAAACATCCTTTGTCGTTGCAGGCAGCAGGAATTCCACTTTCTTTAGGACGCAATACGTTGCGTATCAGTTTTGGATACGACACTACTCAAGATGCGGTAGACCGATTCGTTGATGTGTTGGTTGCATATTTAGTTCAGTAGTATTTCCGAAAGACCGCGTTTATTGTTTGTAGGGGTAGTAGGTGCTTACCGTAGGGTTAGCTTCTATACGGGCGCGCAATTTTTCCAGATAGCGTTTTGCGAGAGTGGAAAGTGGGCGCGATTCATGGCAAACATATCCTACTGTCATGGTTTCATCTACTTCTAAGGGGATAGCAACAATATTGCTCTGTCCCATTTCGCCGCTCCGAACACCCGTCGTAATGGTGTATCCGTTGTGATTGGTAAGCAGATTAGTTAGTGTTCCGCGATCGGAATAGGTAATGTTTTGGCGGTGGGGTAGGTGACTTAGAGGTTCTTCGGAAAAGAAGAATGAATTGTTTGTACCCTGTTCAAAAGAATAGCGGGGATAATCCTGTAAATCATCAGGTGTTACACTTTTGCGTTGCGCCAAAGGATGTTGCTTGCCAACAAAAATATGAGGATGCGCCTGGAACAGAGGGACGAAAGTAAGACCAGCATCGCTAAATGCTTTGGTAAGAACCTTAGAATTAAAGTCGCTTAAATAGATAATACCCAGTTCACTGCGGTAATCTTTTACATCATCAATAATGTCTGCTGTTCTGGTTTCACGCAGCGAAAAATCGTATTCTTTTTCATCGTATTCTTCAGCTAAATCAACAAAAGCTTCAACGCAAAATGCGTAGTGCTGAGAAGAAATTGCCAAACGACCCGATGACGAATTGTGGGTATTGGAATAACGGGCTTCAAATAAGTCGAACTGTTCTAGGATTTGGCGTGCGTAGCCAATGAATTCAGTTCCTTCACTGGTAAGAGTGATGCCGCGGTTAGTGCGGTTGAAAATAGAGATTCCCAGTTCCTGTTCGGTATCTTTAATGGTGGCAGAAAGGGTAGGCTGAGAAACGTAGAGTTGCTGGCTTGCTGCATTGATAGATCCACATTCGGCAACTTCAATGATATAGCGAAGTTGTTGGAGCGAAATATTAGTATGCATAAATCGAAGCCCTATCTAACGTTGTCTTTGTTTGTAGTTGCTTGTTTATAAATCGGTATAGTAAGCAACTATATCTCTCATTTTGATCAACTTATTTTACCTGTTGTTTAGAGAACGCAGCGCTGATTTTTCTGACCTCTAGAGCATAAGATTTGAGCCTAATACTGCTTGATTCTGAGCAAACAAGGTACGACTCACAGCAAAAGCGTTTCTTGTTTGTAAAATGTTACCAAATTAGTATCATTATTTTGCGAATCTGGACCTTTTTGTCTCGATAATGGTATATAGTTAAGCACAGAGGCAAAAGCTTAGGCTGTCAACCGAAGAGCAGAGGTCGGAACCTGTAATTGCTTTGCCTGGTTATTCAACTTTTTAAGGAGAAGACAATGAAATTTGTATGCCCTGTATGTGGTTATGTAGAAGAATTTGACGGCGACGAATTGCCAGCTGATTTCAAGTGCCCACAGTGCGGCGTTTCTGGCGATCGTTTTATTAAGCAGGCAGACACCGAGATGTCTTGGGCTGCTGAACATGTAGTTGGCGTTGGCAAGCTTCCAGAGGTTCCAGAAGATATCGTTAACGATCTTCGCGCTAACTTTGAAGGCGAGTGCTCTGAGGTAGGCATGTATTTGGCAATGGCTCGCGTTGC
>URVA01000121.1 GCA_900551155.1 uncultured Eggerthella sp.
GGTGGTTGAAAGTTTAAGTGGTGCGCCGTGAGGGAATCGAACCCGCGACCTTGGGATTAAAAGTCCCCTGCTCTACCAACTGAGCTAACGGCGCATATGTTGTGCTCAATATGTTAGTGCATTTACGCTAAACATTTTGTAGTGAGCAGCTAAACATTCTAATGCCCAAAAGTTCATAGGTCAATCAAAAGATGCACTATACTCAAGAAAATACTTACAAATGCATCGGATTTTTGTTTTGGCCCATTAAAACGCTCGCTTTGACGAGCACTAAGCACCAGAACCCTTCCCAAAGTGCGTGCTTAGTTTCGTACGTTTGATTTCACGCTTTTGATTTCACGTGCTTAGTTTACGAATTCGCAGAAAGGTTAGCCATGATGATAGTCGGAGTTATTTCAGATCTACATCGCGTTTTAAGCGATCGCGCGGTACATGAACTTGAAAAATGCGACATCATCTTATGTGCTGGCGATGTTGAGCGCGAACACATCCTTATGGAACTTGACGCCATAGCTCCTACCATTGCCGTTAAGGGAAATTGTGACTATCCTTCTATTTCTTCGGATGTTCCTTTTACGGCATCGCCTCGCATTGGTGGCGTTCGTTTCTTCATGGTTCACCGCCCCGAAGACATCGGCACACCCGCGGAAGATGTGCAGGTTGTCGTCCACGGACACACTCACATTCCTCGAAACCAAGTAATCGATGGAATTCTCTACCTGAACCCCGGTAGTGCAACAAACCCTCGTGGAGGAAACAAAAAGACCATGGCACGCCTTACCATTGAAGAAGGTAAGATCTCAAACGTAGAATTCGTTGAACTAAACTAGTGTCCATTTATCGAACTTAATTAGCGGCATTCGCTGGGCTAAACTAGCGTTATTTGTCGAACCGAATTAGTGCTTCTCACTGAGCTTAATTAGCGGTATTCATTAATCCAACTAGCGTTATTCGTGGACTAGAACAACGCCATTAGTAACCCAAGCTAACGCCAGCACTGATAGCAGTACTCTACGGGTTCTGATTCTTTCGTCGATCCAGATTGTGACTCTTGCGATTCAGCTTCCTTCGACTGAGCCTTCTGTGTTTGACCCCCTTGCGCTTGGCCTTGCTTTGTTTGATTCTCTTGCGATTGACCTTGTCGTGGCTGATGCTGCTGCGCTTGACCCCGCAGTACTTCAGGATTCAAACAGTCTTTTGGTGTTTGACCAAGCACCACATCAAGTGCCGCTTGCATAGAACGACGGTGCAGCTCTTCCCCTGATTCTTCGGAATAATAGGCCACATGAGGGCTTAATACCGTATGGGGAGCCTTCATTATAGGATGATCCCAATCAATCGGCTCCTCCTCAAACACATCAATACCCGCACCCCAAAGCCTCTCTTCACACAAGGCTTCAGCGAGAGCTTGCGTATCTATTACTGCCCCGCGCGAAGTATTAACCACCACCGCACCGCGTTTCATCAAGCGAATATTATCCGCATTAAGCAGATGATGGGTTTCTGGCGTAAGCGCCGTATGGAAACTAACCACATCTGAGCGCGATAATACCTCTTCAAGTGTGCAAATATCATATCCCTCTGGGGTACGACGACCTGGCACCAAAGAACGCGAATAGCAGATTACCCGAAATCCAAGGCCAGATGCCTTACGCGCAACCGCCCTACCAATTTCACCCATACCTACAACACCAAAAACTCTACCGTAAACCTGGCCAAACGGTCGGCGGCGCGTATAATCCCAAACACCCGCACGCATATCAGCGTCGCATTCATTCAATCGGCGCAAGCTTGCCAAAGCAAGTGAAATAGCATGATCGGATACTACTTCTGTTCCGTATCCAGGCACAATGCATACCGCAGTGCCATTTTTTGTAGCCGCCTGTGCATCAATGTTGTCATACCCAATGCCAGTCCGACTAACCACCTTTAGGTTCGGAAGCGCTTCAAAAACTTTTGCGGTGTAGTTGCCATAAGAAGTAACTACTCCATCAGCATCTTGGGCATTTCGAATAATGGCTTCTTCACTACGGTCGTTAAATAGGGCAATCTCTACGCCCGCTTCTTTCGCCATAGCAACTTCAATATCGTTATTTTCAAAATCAGTATCGGTAACTACGATTTTTGGCATGGCTTCTCCCAATTTCAGATTTGATTTAAAGCCTTGTGAGAACTTGGATTTACCTTACCACCACTGTGTAACGGTTCCTGATTGCTCCAGGCTAACGGGCGAACTTTTAGTTTCGGGTTCACTGTTTACCAAAACTGCAGCAAAATCCTTTACGCGCGCCAGCACTTCGCGTTTTTCATAGTCATCCATATGAGCATAATCAGCATTATCGCTTGGTACACCATATGCCTCGATTCCAAACGAATGGGCATCGTAAAGCGCGCGATATAAGTGGTACTCCTGCGTTACTACCACGCATCGCTCCACCCCGAAAACATGACGTAAGCGATACATACTGTCATAAGTGGACAATCCCGCATGATCGCAAAAAACATCATCGGCAGATACGCCTTGATTTTCTACATATAGAGCCATAGCCATTACTTCGTTATAAGACGAATCGCTATTGTCTCCGCTCATGATTATCTTGGGTGCAACCCCTTCGTTGTACAGCGCAATGGCGGTATCAAGTCTATCTTTGAGAACCGTAGAGGGGCTGCCATCCCAGTTAATACCCGCACCAAGCACCACAATAGCATCTGCATCAAAGGCTGTTTCTTGAATGTTTGAGCTGGACACTGTTGTAAACGAAGGACGCGTCGAAGCGCACATGAAGAGATTGATTGCCAAAGGAATGCCTACCACCACAAGCACAATCGACAAAATAAGGCCAAAGAAGGCCCTAATTAGTCGGCTTAAGCATCCTCTTTTCTTATGTCGAGTTCTTCGTGCAGTCATAATTTCGCAATCAGACGTTATCAAATAAATGCGCCCCAATAGTGGGGCGCATAGAATCTACTCAAATAGCCTATTAAAGCAGCAAACTGTTTAACGAAGCAGATAAGCTACTTTGCAACGATATTAACCAGACGACCAGGAATAACAATAACTTTCTTGATATCCTTGCCATCCGTTGCAGAAGCTGCAGCTGCTAGGGCTGCTTCACGAATGCTGTCTTCATCCGCATCGGTTGCAACCATGATTCGAGCCTTTACCTTGCCGTTAATCTGAACAGCAAGTTCTACTTCATCAGCCTTTGCTGCCTGAGGATCAAAATCGGGCCAATCCTGATGATGAACCGAATCGGTATGACCAAGTTCGGATTGCCACAATTCTTCAGCCCAATGAGGAGCAATTGGTGCAAGCAGCTTAACCATAACTTCAGCAATCTCGGTATCGAAAGCATGCAGTTCAGCATCTGCCTTGCGAACCTCTGGAGAGGTTTTGCGCAGATAATCGCTTGCAGCGTTTGCCAACTCCATAATGGCAGCGATAGCCGTATTGAAGTTATTACGAGCAAAGTCTTCAATAACCTTACCTACTACACGATGACGTTCGCGAAGCAACATCTTCTTAGCCTCTTCAGCCTCCGCTGCTGATGCACCCTCCTGGAAGAGTGTTTTTTCGCCTGCATCACATGCTAAGTCTGCAACCATACGCCATGCACGATTAAGGAACTTATACATACCAGCAAGACCATCTTCATTCCACTGAAGTTCCTTATCTGGTGGTGCCATGAACAAAATGTACGCGCGAACAGCATCGGCGCCGTAGCCATCAATCATTTCTTCAGGGGAAATAACATTGCCCTTAGATTTAGACATAACATCGCCATGTTCGTCGAGCACCATGCCTTGGCACAGCAAATTAGAAAATGGCTCATCAAAATCAAGCATGCCCATATCGCGTAATACTTTGGTGAAGAAACGCGAATAGAGCAAATGCAAAATGGCATGTTCAATACCGCCAATATACTGATCTACTGGCATCCAGCGATTAGCGCGTGCAGGATCGAAAGGTTGCTTATCGTTATGAGGATCGGTATAACGCAAGTAATACCAGCTTGAGCAGGTGAAGGTGTCCATTGTGTCTGTTTCACGATGAGCAGGACCACCACACTGAGGGCAGGTGCACTTGGAGAACTCTTCGTGCGTTGCCAAGGTTTCACCAGCTGCCAAATCAATATCTTTTGGCAGCATTACGGGCAAATCCTCTTCAGGAACAGGCACCAAACCACACTTGTCGCAATAAATTGCAGGAATAGGATTACCCCAGTAACGCTGACGTGAAATCAGCCAGTCGCGCAGACGGAACTGAACAGATTTTTTGCCTTTACCCTGTGCTTCCAAATCACCAATGATGGCATCTACTGCAGGAGAATGCTTGCCGCCCAC
>URVA01000122.1 GCA_900551155.1 uncultured Eggerthella sp.
CAGCAGAAATAGGGGCATCGCCTGCGATGATGCCCCTTAAAATTTACGCACGATAAAAGCTTTATAGCGCCATATCCCCTTGACGCATATATGGTGTAAGCAAAAGGAAAAGCTTGTTACCTATACGCTCGATTTTATTTACAAATCAAAACCGAAATTAATTAAATCTCAATCTTAGCGCCCATCAGCTTAGCGAATTCGCGAACAATCGCGGTATCGCCAGGCCATGCAGGAGCCGTTACCAAATTGCGGTCTACTACAGCTTCATCCATGCCAGCTTCTACATATTCACCACCAGCAAGTACTACGTCAGGACCAACTGCAGGATAAGCGGTTGCCTTGTAGCCTTCCAGAACTCCTGCTGCTGCCAAAACCTGAGGGCCATGGCAAATTGCGGCTACTGGCTTACCAGCTGCGAAGAATTCCTTAACAATTTCAATAACACGAGCATTCAGGCGAATATATTCTGGAGCACGACCACCCGTAATAAACAAACCTTCATAATCTTCGGTCTTTACTACATCAAAGTCAGCAGTAAGAGCAAAGTTATGACCACGAAGCTCGGTGTAGGTCTGCTCACCCAAGAAGTCATGAACTGCTGTCGCGACGACATCACCAGCTTTCTTATCAGGGCAAACCGCATCTACCTGATAGCCAAGCATGGACAAAGACTGGAAAGGAACCATGGTCTCATAGTCCTCGGTGAAATCGCCGCAGAGCAAAAGTACTTTTTTCGTCATACAAACCCCTCCCTGTTTCGGAATTAATGTCTGACTCGATTCTAGCACTTTATGAACACGTTCATTTTTGCGCTGCAATGTTTTTATCGGAAAAACGAAGGCACCCTGCAGAAAAACTCATTTTCTTAAATCTCCTATTGCCAACTGTATATAGTGTGTATATACTGTATACATCATGATATATACAGTTAGTTCGAATTCGGATGCGCACCTGGTTCAAACAAACTGTAGAAGGACGACACCGGAACGATCCTTCAAAACAGGGTTCTCCGGAAACTCTGTTTAACAGCAAGCTAGCAGTGAATTAGCAACGGACTATTAGTAAAGGCAAACTATTCTTCGCTTAGCTATTTGAGCATAAGAATAGATAGCAGGTAAGGAGGGCTCATCGAACGTGGAAATCATCATTTCAAACTCAAGCGATAAGCCCATCTATGAACAAATATCAACGCAAATTAAAAACGCAATACTGTCAGGAGAACTCGCAACAGGACAAGCACTTCCCTCTATCCGCTCTCTTGCAAGCGACCTTCACGTAAGCGTTATAACCACCAAACGTGCATACTCCGATTTGGAAGCACTGGGGTTTATCGAAACACGCCAAGGTAAAGGGAGTTTTGTTGCAGGTGG
This sequence comes from uncultured Eggerthella sp., assembly GCA_900551155.1. GTDB lineage: Bacteria > Actinomycetota > Coriobacteriia > Coriobacteriales > Eggerthellaceae > Anaerotardibacter. Next base: position 1,371 of record URVA01000122.1, read on the forward strand.
AAATGTTGAGCTACTACGGGAAGAACAACTTCGTCATATTGAGTCACTCCTACAAGAAGCACTAAACAATGCTGAAACCGCTAGAGTTAGTCTGCCAGAGCTGCATGACATTTTAGATACGTTGGCAGAATCCTAAGGAGAAGACGTACTTCAATAATCAGAGCCTTAAGGTAGACCACACTTCAGCAAGCACTATCCAAACATTTACGAACATCGAGTAAACCTGTTTCAACCAGGCTCTACAAGAGACGTACCTTTTGAAAGGATTGCTCTCATGTCTGACATTTTGAAAGTATCGGGTTTGGTTAAGTATTATGACCAATTTACCCTCGACCATATCAATATATCTGTTCCCGAAGATGGCGTTGTTGGCTTCATAGGAAGTAACGGCGCTGGTAAAACCACCACTATCAAAGCAATCTTAGGACTTATCTCTTATGATGCTGGCTCCATTGAACTCTTTGGTGACACACTTACAGAAACAGCCCGAAATGGACTGCCAGCACAAACTAAACAGCGTATCGGCGTCGTGTTTGACACGCTACCTTTCCCTGCCGATTGCCAGCTAACCGACATTGCTGCAGTTGGTAAAGCATCTTACACCAACTGGGATACATCTTATTTCAATCAGCTCATCCATACCTTTGAGCTGAAACATACCAAACAGATAAAGTCCCTTTCGCGTGGTATGGGAATGAAATTGCAATTAGCCTTTGCGCTAGCCCATCATCCCGAACTTCTAATCCTCGATGAAGCTACCGCAGGACTTGATCCCCTAGCACGCGATGAAGTGTTGGATATGCTGCGTAACTTCATGGACGAAGAATCCCACGGCATCCTTATCTCGAGCCATATTACTTCCGACCTAGAAAAAATTGCTGATTATGTGATCTGCGTAGATGAAGGCAAGCAAGTCTTCACTAAGCCAATTGATGAAATTTGCGATTTAGCAGGCATAGCCCATTGTCGATCAGCTGAAGTGGAAGAATTGCTCCAAAAAGAACTCTTCGAGCCTCAAAGCTTACGCATTATTCGCAGTACCTACAGCACCGACATTCTTGTTCCCGACCGCGTGAAACTTGCCCAAGCAATGCCTTCTATCGCATGCGATCGCACCAACCTTGAAGACTACATGCGCTTCATGTTGAAAGGAGAAATCCGATGAAAACTATGCTTTTATCTGACCTTATCATCATGCGCCGCAATCTATCCCAGATGGTTTTAACCTGCTTCATTATTGTTATCGTTATCACCGTAGCCATGAACAGCACACTAGCTCCCATTGGTGGGTGCTTTGGCGCCATGATTCCCTTGCTGTACCTCTTTACGGTCGCGGGCTACGACGAAATGAATGATTGGCAAACCTTCCGCTTAACTCTTCCTTCTACACGAAAAGACATTATGGTAGGGCGTTATGCAAGTCTTTTAATTATTGCTTTGATATCAATTGTTATCGGAGTTGTAGTGTCCTACCTGGTAGGCTTCATAGTCAGCCTGATTGGAACCCAAAACGGAGCCGAATTTGGATCTACCTGGAACTACACCAGTCCTTCAGGAGAGTTTTTATCTACTCTATCACTAGCCACAAATCCTCCCGAGTTAATATTCGGAAGCGCGGTTGGCGGCGCAGCTATGGCATTGTTCCTCGCAGCTATCACGCTACCACTCGTAGCTAAAGTTGGCCTTACTAAAAGTGCTCGTCTTGTACCTGTTGTGGGTGTAGTTATTTTCTTAATCGCGCTTGCTGCGTTTGGTGAGGGTGGCCCTCTGACAGCCCATGTTCCCGACTTCATTCAGTGGCTATTAACCGACGAATCCGCGGTACTGTATTTAATTTTCGGTGGCGCAGCAGTAGTTGTTGTGCTCTATATCATTAGCTTACTGATTGCTATCAAGCTTTATGAAAAGCGTGAGTTTTAAGTGGATTCAGCGAACGAAATCGTTCCGAGGTTTAAAACCCACGGAAACCACAATCCCTAAGCAAGCACAACCTAATAAGCAAGTACTTAATAAGCAAGTTTTATATTTAACATGCGTTTAAGAACTATTTGAGAAAATAAAGTGTTCTAATTAAGAAAACCCGAAAGGAGGCAGCATGATCGAATACTTCGTCTTGGAAGAAAAAAGCAATTCACTCATTCGTGTTCCCACCGAACAACCAGGATGCTGGATTGCCCTATTCGAGCCAACTCCCGAAGAACTTGAAGAAACGGCTCAGCGCTTTCGCATTGACGAAGATGACATTGCTGCCCCCTTGGACTTGGAAGAGATTTCTCGTATTGAACGCAACGATGACTACGTAATGTTCATTGTCGACACGCCACTTCACGATAAATCCTCGGGCGAAAAACGCTACAAGACTATTCCTATCGGCATTTTTCAAACACGCGACCATGTAATTTCGGTCTGTTCGGTTTATCGCGTTCCGCTGGTGCGTATTCTGAAATCCCACTTCGATGATCTGCACGATACCAGCCAAACACAACAGTTTGTAAGCGATATATTGATCGCATCTTCTCAGGCGTATTTCAATTCGCTGCAAGCGTTGGATAAGCGTCGTCGTTCGCTTACCTCTTCAATTGATCGCCCCACGCGAAAGGAATTAGAAGAACTCTACGCGCTAAACGATTCTTACGTCTATATTCAAACTTCGCTTGCCACCAACAACACCGTGTTTGAGCGCTATTGTCGCTACGTTGCTGCTTCGGGCGATTTGGACTTGATTGAACTGTTCGACGATGTCATCGTTGAACATCAGCAGGCACTTGAAACCACTAAGATTTATTCGGGTATTTTAGATTCTGCGATTGACCATTTTGGCTTAATCATGGATTACGACCTGAACCACACCATGCAATTAGTTGCAACGCTTACCTTGGTGTTGTGTATTCCAACCATTATCGGTGGCCTGTTCGGCATGAATCTTGAAGGAATTCCGCTGGCAGATTCGCCTTA
>URVA01000123.1 GCA_900551155.1 uncultured Eggerthella sp.
CAGCAGATCTTTCTGCCTATGGTAATAGCGTCGACAATATTATTCCTCTTGCTATTGTTGAGTCCTTGCCACCATGGTTAGCGGGTGTTGCTATTATCGGTCCTGTTGCTGCTTCAATTTCTACTGTTGCTTCGTTATTGATCTTCTCTTCGTCTTCCATCATCAAGGATATGTATTTGCATTATCGCGAAGAGAAAAATGATGTTCCTAGTGGAAAGAAAGTTGCTCATTATAGTCAGGTATTTACCTTTGTCGTCGGGGTAATTGTATTTATTCTATCTGTTGTTCCTCCTGATGTAATTTGGAAGATCAACATGTTTGCTTTTGGTGGTCTTGAAACGGCTTTCTGCTGGGTCTTGGTGATGGGCCTATTCTGGAAAAAAGCAAATAAAACAGGCGCCTTGCTTTCGATGGTAGGCGGCACGCTTGCATATTGTGGAACCATGGCTGCGGGAATTACATTCTTTGGCTTGCATCAGATTGTCATAGGTATTACCGTATCGCTTCTTTGCATGGTTATAGGTTCTTTAGTGGTGAAGCCAAAAGATACTGCCAAAGAGCTTGAAACAAGAGCAATATTCTTTGGTGAATAGCGTTTGTAATAACCCATCACTTTAAATCAATGTGTTTAAGAACTCGCTTGGTTTAGTTTGAATCGGGCGGGTTCTTGTAGTTTTTACAGGTAAATGACACTTTCATTTCTTTAATTATTGGATAGGTTATGTACCATTATCATAAAAATGGGTAAAACACTACATAAACGGGGAAGGCCCTTTATGCTTCAACTGCAGCGCATTCGCAAGTCATATACTACGGGCGACTTTACTCAGGTGGCACTTGATGACATATCGGTATCATTTCGCGACAATGAATTTGTTGCCATCTTAGGACCGTCTGGTTCAGGCAAAACAACACTACTTAATATTGTTGGCGGTTTGGATCATTATGATTCAGGCGATTTGATTATTGATGGTATTTCTACCAAAGAATACAAAGATCGCGATTGGGATACGTTTCGTAACAATCGTGTCGGATTTGTTTTTCAGAGTTACAACTTAATTCCTCATCAAACCATTTTAGCCAATGTTGAATTGGCGCTTACCTTGTCGGGCGTTTCGAAGGAAGAACGTGCAGAGCGAGCAAAAAAAGCGCTTGAAGAAGTTGGTTTGGGCGAGCATATCAATAAAAAGCCAAGTCAGCTTTCTGGTGGTCAGATGCAACGTGTTGCTATTGCGCGTGCTTTGATTAACGATCCAGAAATTCTTCTTGCAGACGAGCCTACTGGTGCGCTTGATTCTAAGACAAGCGTGCAAATTATGGATTTACTTACCGAAATCGCCAAAGATCGTTTGGTGGTAATGGTTACGCATAATCCAGAATTAGCAGAGCAGTATGCAACGCGTATTGTGAATTTAACGGACGGCGTTATTACTTCCGATACGGATCCTTACGTTCCAACCGAAGAGGAAATGCGCTTATCTGATAAACCAATTCGCAAAACTCGTATGAGTTTTCTGACTGCGCTCGGGTTGTCGTTTAATAATCTTATGACTAAAAAGGGCCGTACGATTATGACGGCTTTTGCGGGTTCTATTGGCATTATTGGTATTGCAGCTATTCTTGCCCTGGCGAATGGCGTAAATACCTATATTGCTAATGTTGAAGAAGAAACTCTTTCAGAATATCCTCTGCAAATTCAAAGTACCGGTTTTGATATGACTTCTATGATGGTGGGTGCTGCAGCGGAAGGCAGTGATTCTGCCAATGGTGAAGAAGGAGATGGGGATGACCGCGTTAAGGTAATCAACATGATTACCAATATGTTGTCGAGTGTGACTTCGAACGACTTGGCTTCATTAAAAGAGTATTTCGATAGTGGGCAAAGCGGTATTGAACAGTACACATCAACGATTGAATACAGCTACGATGTGGTACCGCAAATTTATAGCTCTGATACGAAAACCATTCATCAGGTGAACCCCGATACCTCGTTTTCTTCCTTGGGTATTAGTTCCACGGTAAGTTCAAACAGTATTATGAGTGCTAGTATGAGCACCAATGTGTTCTATGAAATGCCCAGCAATCCGAATTTGTACGAAAACCAATACGATGTAAAAGCTGGTCATTGGCCTCAAAACTATAACGAATGCGTTTTGGTTCTTACTAGCAATGGTGGCATTAGTGACTTTATGCTGTACACGCTAGGATTGCGTGATTCGGAAGAATTAGAAAACATGGTGGAACAGTTTGCCGATGAAGAAGAGGTAACTGCTCCTGACGATATTACTGATCCCACCTACGACGATATTTTAAATGTTACGTTTAAGCTGGTGAATGCAGCAGACTATTACGAATATGACAGTGGCTACGATGTTTGGCGAGACAAAACCGACAACGAAAGCTATATGCGCGATTTGATTGACAATGGCGAAGAAATAAAGATTGTGGGCATTGTGCAGCCGAAGGAAGATGCCAATGCTTCGATGTTATCTTCAGGCATTAATTATCCTGCGTCTTTAACTGACCACATTATTGAACAGGCCTCTCAGAGTAAGATTGTGCAAGATCAGCTGGCAGATTCCGATACTAACGTATTTACGGGCAAACCCTTTGGTGAAGAAGACGAGGGTAATTCTAGTTTCAGCATGGATTCCTTATTCACCATTGACGGCAATGCGATTTCGGCAGCCTTCAAGATAGATGAAAGTGCGCTTACAGCAGGCTTAGGCGACATGAACTTAGATCTGTCGAACGTAAGCATTGATACGAGTTCGGTCCCAGCGTTTGACGCATCTTCGATTCAGGTTGACCCAAATCAAATGGACTTAGATAGTTTAACTAACATGTCATTTGATTTAAGCGGTTTAACGCTCGATGACGGTGTTACGGTTGATTCTGAACCTTTAGCAAAAGCCATGAAGGCTGTTGTGCTGAGCTTCTTTACAAGCTGGTATCCCGATCATTCAGGTGAATACAAAGACTTCAACACTGCATTAAATGCATATTTGTCTTCGCCTGAAGCGCAGGGAATTCTTGATGCCGCAATTAGCGAGGCGGTAGATACAAGCAAGCTTGAAGAAGATGTGGCAGAGCAGGTAAAGGATCAGCTTTCTCAGCAGATTGGTGATTCTGCTACTCTGCAAATTCAGTCGCAGATTACTACCGCTCTTCAGTCAAGCATTCAAACTCAACTGCAGTCTGCTATTCAGCAATATATGACTCAAACAATGTCGAGTGTTATGACTCAAATGGGCACTGCCTTGCAGGAGCAATTGGGTGGTGCTATGCAGGCTCAGATGGCGCAACTTGCTACCAATATGGCTTCTGCTATGCAGGTCGATCCTAATGCGATGGCGAATGCCTTTAAGGTCAATATGGACGAAGAAAGTTTAGGCGAACTTATGATGTCCATGATGACAGGTGGCGAAACTACCTATGACAGCAATTTGCGTGAGTTGGGTTATGCAGATAAGTCAGAACCTTCAGGCATAGATATTTATCCTACTGATTTTGAGAGCAAAGAGCACGTTATAGAAATTCTGGATTCGTATAATTCCCAAATGGAGGAAAGTGGCGAAGAGGACAAAGTTATTACCTATACTGACATCGTAGGTGCTCTGATGTCTTCGGTTACGACAATCGTCGATATGATTAGTTACGTATTAATTGCGTTTGTATCAATTTCCTTGGTGGTATCTTCCATCATGATTGGTGTAATTACCTATATCAGCGTTCTGGAACGCCGCAAAGAAATTGGTATCTTGCGTGCGATTGGTGCAAGTAAAAAGGATATTTCGCATGTGTTTAACGCTGAAACAATCATTGAAGGTTTGATTGCAGGCCTACTTGGTGTTGGTATTACGGCTTTGATTTGTATTCCAATAAGTGCGCTTGTTGAACTGCTCTTCGATGTGCCTAATATTGCATCGTTGCCTGTGGGAGCTGCGGTAGTACTGGTAATTATTAGTGTCTTACTCACCTTTATTGCAGGACTTATTCCTTCATCTTCAGCAAGCCGAAAAGATCCCGTTGAAGCACTAAGAAGTGAATAGGGAAATAGGTAATAACAGACAGTAGCTAATAATAGACGTTTACTTTTGTAGGGCTTCAGGGATGTTTCCTGAAGCCCTGTTGTTTGTTTGGGTATTATCGCCATTTAATAGAGCGCAAGCTTTAGAAGGCCAAACAAAGTTTTATAACTGTCATCGCCCATTCTTAAAGAGTGATGTATATTTTGCCAAATTAAACGGGCAAGTTTATTTGTCCCTATAGAGATGATGCGTTCTTGTTTGATTGAGCTATCA
>URVA01000124.1 GCA_900551155.1 uncultured Eggerthella sp.
AGGTACGTTCTATAATCACTTTTCTGATAAAGAAGACTTGCTGGTTTCTTTTGAGAATGAAGTGATGGATACCATTGCGCTCATTCGTAGTGAAATGAGTTTGTTGTCCGTCAAAGACGTAATGGCTTATTGCGTTTCTAAAAAGCCGCTTCCTTTTTTAGTACGACTGTTTGACTACTTTAGAGAACAAGGGGATTTTCTTCATGCGGTAATGGGCCCTGGCGGTGATCCTCGTTTTGGTTCTCGTTTAAGGGATAGCTTCTGCACCAACCTTATTCAGGGCGTGTTGCATGAAAAGTATCGAAATGATCCTGATCCCTTTGTTGGGTATTACATCTCTTTTTATGCTTCTGCTTATTTGGGTGTAATAAACCACTGGATAGATGCGGGCATGAAAGAAGATTCTCAAACTATGGCTTTAATAGCTATGCGTTTGTTGTTTATTAAACCTGGTGAACCAATTAGATTGTAAGGAGATATTGATGGTACCCGAAACGACAAGCACTGCGCGGCTTCATTTGGGCATTGATGTTGGATCCACTACCGTAAAAGTTGCAGTTCTGGATAATAACCAGCAGATCGTGTATTCCGTATATCGTCGTCATCATGCTGACGTTCGCGCGACGGTATTGGAAGTTCTTCGTGAAGCTGCTGCACAATTTCCCGATCAACCGATAACGATTGCTATTACTGGCTCTGGTGGTCTGCTGCTTTCTCAATGGCTTAATTTGGAATTTGTTCAGGAAGTAATTGCATCTAAGACAGCAGTGGAAACCTTTATTCCAAAGACTGATGTTGCTATTGAGCTTGGCGGCGAAGACGCAAAAATTATCTATTTCGATAATGGCATTGAGCAGCGCATGAATGGTACGTGTGCTGGTGGTACGGGTGCCTTTATTGATCAGATGGCTTCACTTTTGGATACCGATGCTAGTGGTCTTAATGAATTAGCTAAAAACCATACGGTTCTGTATCCAATTGCAAGCCGTTGTGGTGTATTTGCTAAAACCGACGTTCAGCCTTTGCTTAATGAAGGCGCAAAAAAAGAAGACATTGCGGCTTCTATCTTCCAATCGGTAGTTACCCAGACCATTTCTGGTCTTGCCTGTGGCAGGCCTATTCGTGGGTATGTAGCGTTCCTCGGTGGTCCATTGCAATATTTGCCAGAGTTGCGCAAGCGCTTCTATGAAACGCTTGAATTGGACGATGAGCATATTATCGTTCCTGACAATGCACATCTTTTCGTTGCAGGTGGTTGTGCGCTTGCAAGCGCTAAAGGAAAACCCGAACTTTTGACTGATGTTGTTGAGCGTCTTGAAAACCTTGGTGATGTTCAGGGTAGTGAAGTGGTCCGCCTTCCTCCTTTGTTCAAGGACGAAGAGGATTATAAAGAGTTCAAAGAACGTCACGACAAAGAGAAAGTTCGTCGTGAAGATCTTGATACCTATAAGGGTGCTGCCTATTTAGGCATTGATGCTGGTTCTACAACGTTTAAAGCTGCTTTGATTTCAGAAGATGGCGCTTTGTTGTGGAGTAGCTATATGAATAACAAGGGTGACGTTTTGGGTTGCGCTAAACGCGCTGTTGCGGAATTGTATGGCAAATTGCCGATAGATCCTGCTACTGGAAAGTCGAATGTTCGTATTGGTCATGTGACGGTTACCGGATATGGCGAAGCGCTTCTATTAGAGGCTTTGCGAGTTGACTCTGGCGAAATTGAGACCGTTGCTCATTTGCGCGGTTCTGAAGAAATGCTTCCTGGCGTTGAATTTATTTTGGACATTGGCGGCCAGGATATGAAATGCCTTCGCGTTAAAGATGGCGTAATCGAACATATTATGCTTAATGAAGCATGCTCTTCAGGCTGTGGATCCTTTATCGAAAGCTTTGCCTCTGGCCTTAATCTTAGTGTTTCTGAGTTTGCTCAAAGCGCTATCCAGGCTCGCAATCCTGTGGACTTGGGTAGTCGTTGTACGGTATTTATGAACAGCCGCGTAAAGCAAGCACAAAAAGAAGGTGCTACAGTAGGTGATATTGCTGCTGGTCTGGCGCTTTCGGTTATTAAAAATGCTCTGTTTAAGGTAATTAAAATTCGTGACCCTCGTGAGGTTGGAACAAAGGTTATCGTTCAGGGCGGTACCTTCTTAAACGATGCCGTTCTTCGTTCCTTTGAACAGCTGGCAGAAACTAATGCGGTGCGTCCCGATATTGCGGGAAATATGGGCGCATATGGTGCAGCGCTTTTGGCGCGTGATCGCGCACATGATGCTGAAGCACGTAGCGGTAAGCCTGCACAGACCACTATGCTTGATCTTGCAGGTTTAGAGGCACTTGAGCCAACTCATCGCAACATTCGTTGTAAAGCCTGTTCGAACCATTGTCTGTTGACTATTAATGACTTTGGTATCGACGAAAATACCGGTAAGCATCGTCGCTTCATCACGGGTAATCGTTGTGAAAAGGGTGCTGGTCTTGCGCAGGAAGCCGCAAAGGTTCCCAATCTGTTTGATTACAAGACTGAGCGTATGTTCAACCACTACACGCCGCTTACTGCTGAAGAAGCTACGCGTGCAACCGTTGGTATTCCTCGTGCTTTGAATATGTATGAGAACTATCCATTCTGGTTCACCTTCTTTACCAAGCTTGGTTTCCGCGTGGTTCTTTCAGATCCTTCTACTAAGAAAACGTATGAGGCGGGTATTGAGTCAATGCCTTCTGAAAGTGTGTGCTATCCTGCGAAGCTTTCGCATGGCCATATCATGAACCTGCTTGATAAGGACATTGACTTTATCTGGATGCCTTGCGCTAAGTACGAACGCCAAGAAGATGAAACTGCAGGTAATCACTTTAATTGCCCGATTGTTATGAGCTATTCTGAGGCGTTAAAGCTCAACGTTGATGCGCTCAACGAAACAGATATTCAGTTCTTAAATCCATTCGTTCCTTATCATTTAAAGGACAAACTTAAAGAGCGCCTCTATGTTGAATTGGTAGAAAAGCATCCAGAACTTATGGGTTCAGGACCGCTTCCTACCCAAGATGAAATTGATGCTGCGGTAGATGCTGCTTGGGCAGAAGACGAACAGGTGCATGAAGATATTCACCAAAAGGGTATGGAAACCTTGAAGTGGATTGAAGAGCACGGTGTTCACGGTATTGTTCTTGCAGGTCGTCCGTATCATGGAGACCCTGAAATTAACCACGCCATCCCTGAACTTCTCACAAGCTTTGGCTTGGCAGTATTTACGGAAGATTCTGTTGCTCACATGGGTCAGGTTGAGCGTCCTTTGCGTGCTGTTGACCAATGGATGTATCACACGCGTTTGTATCGTGCTGCTAAGGTGGTTACCCAACGTGATGATCTCGATTTAATTCAACTTAATTCTTTCGGTTGTGGTTTGGATGCTATTACCACAGATCAAGTCCAGGAAATTCTTGAAGGATCAGGCAAGATTTATACCGTCTTGAAGATTGACGAAGTATCGAATTTGGGCGCTGCTCGTATTCGCGTACGCTCTTTGCTTGCAGCATTGAAAGATCAGGCAGAAGAACGTGCTGAAAAGAACGCTCTGGAAGGTGGATGCCCCGTTTGCGGTATTGATGGCGATCAGCTTGAAGCTGACGTTAAAGCACGTGAAGCTGTTATTGAAGCGAAGAGTGGTAAGCGTGAAGCTGAAGCTGGTGCTGCCGTTGCTGCTGAAATTGCTCGTGAAAGCGCCGAGGAAGTACAAAGCGATCATCGCATTATGACCTCTGAAGAAGAAGCAGCGCTTGCAGAAGCACTTAAGGGAAATCATGAACTAAAGGCTGAATCCACTGCGTTCCCAAAGGTTCAGTTCACGAAGGAAATGAAAGAAGCGGGATATACCATTTTATGTCCTCAAATGGCTCCTATTCACTTCGATTTATTGTTGCCAATCTTTAATGCTAATGGCTACAACATGGAATTGTTGCCTGCAGTTGACCACGGTGCGGTGGATGCTGGCTTGAAATACGTTAACAACGACATTTGTTATCCTTCCATTTTGGTAACTGGCCAGATTATGGAAGCGGTTACCTCGGGTCGTTATGACACCGATAAGTTGGCAGTTATCATCACGCAAACGGGTGGTGGTTGTCGCGCTACGAATTATATTTCTCTTATTCGTAAAGCACTTAAAGCTGCTGGTTTGGGTCATATTCCTGTTATTTCTTTGGCATTCAAGAAGCTCGATGAATCTAATCCTGGATTCAAGCTTTCTGCAACGATGTTGTATAACGCAGTATTTGCTTTATTCTATGGCGACTTGTTAATGCAATGTTT
>URVA01000125.1 GCA_900551155.1 uncultured Eggerthella sp.
CTAACGTAGTGCCCATGGTTTCATAGTTACCCCAGTCTTTTACGTGGACGAGCATAGTATGACCACCCGAAACCAATGACACCACCATAGGTGGCTGGATGTCAGGACAAGCCAGCTTATTTGCATACAGATGGCCTTCCAAATGATTCACTCCGATAAGTGGCTTATCTGCCGCCCAAGCAAGCCCCTTAGCAAAGGCAAGTCCGACTACCAGTGCGCCAACTAATCCTGGCGCATACGTAACCGATACCGCTGCCAAATCGTACCAGGCTAAGTCAGCCTTACCTGTACGGATGCGTGCTTGCTCAAGACATTCCTGGGCCACGCCACCAATAGCTTCGATATGTTTGCGGCTTGCAATTTCGGGCACCACGCCACCAAAACGCGAATGGAAATCAATCTGAGATGCCACTACATCGGCGACGATCGTTCCCGCTTCATCAATAAGCGCAGCAGCCGTTTCATCACAAGAAGTTTCGATAGCAAGAATGAGTTTACCTTGGACATTAAGAAACTGGTCGGATTGAGCAGACATATTCGTATCAGCCGACTTCACTGCATCGTTTAGACGCAGCTCCATGCCCGCCACATCGTGTTCAGCTAAGGGAAGTGGCCCCGTATAAATTACCGCATCTTCCCTATCGGAATAATAACGAGGACGAACACCTATACGCTTTAGTCCCAAACGCTCATAAAATGCATGCGCACCTGCGTTAGAAAGACGCACTTCAAGGGTCATCTCGCTTGCACCCAGATCACGCGCATCACGCGCAATATGAGCCAATAACTCCTGGGCAATGCCGCGACGACGATATGCAGGATCGGTTGCAACTTTAAGCACTTGAACCTGCCCATCAACAATCCAACCGCCTGCATAACCAATAAGCTTTGCATCTTCTGGACTAACCGCACGCTTAGAGGAGTCACTCATTTCATACGCTGCCCACCAGGTACGATCACCTCGTGGTAGCTCATCCATGATCTGCGAGGCATGCCACGCATCGCTTCCCATTGTTTGAGCCTCAAGAGCTTCCACCGCAGAAACCCACACCGCTTCAAGGGGTTGATAGCGAATTATCGCACCACCCTGAACACCTGTGGTAAGGTCCTTTTCTTCAAGAGTTGCAGCTGCACCCGAAGCGACGTGCGTCGGTTGCGAAATTGCTGCTGGCTGCGAGAGCTTTTGCCGCTGCATTTGCTGCTGGACTTCGGTATGCGGCGTTTGTGCTTGCTGGGGGGCTTCGACCTGTGGCGTTTGCTGTACCCCCGCCTGCAGCTGTTGCTTGGCAAACTTAGCACGTTCGGCCTCTTCGGCATCCGAAAGACGCGTATATACAGGAAGCACCACACACGGATCGCCTAGTGCCGCATTATCAGGATCGAGCGACCCTGCCTGCCAAGCTGCTTGCGCAGCCAATAAAAGTCCTTTTCCCGTTGGATAGCAGTATTCCTGCGCAAGAGCACCAAACTCTTCGCAATAACCTGAATACTTTTTTAGGGCATCACCTGTAATAAGGGTTTCGACCTTCGAACCACTGTCTAGCCACGCAGGAAGCTCGACCGCTTTCATTACAAAATCCGAATTAAGACGATCGATGCCCGAATCACTCAAAACATAACGCACGGGATACACTTCTTTGCGCATAGCATCGCCCAGAACTACAACTGAGCCACGCACGCCAGTATCCCACTGTTGCCAGGCTTGAGCATCTGCTGTAGATACGCCAAATAACGCTACCCCCAAGCCTATGGCAATGCCTTTTGCACTTGCCATACAAATTCGCACACCCGTAAAGGATCCTGGACCACGACCGCACACCACGCATGCAATATCATCACGAGAAATTCCTGCTTCACCAAGCAAAGCATCAATTTCAGGAAGCAATTTTACGTTCGATGCGCGAAAAGCCTCTGTTTCTTTTGAAGCAACTAATTTGATGGAACACGTCTTGCGATCAAGACGTCCTAATCCCACCGAAATCATTTCATTTGCAGTATCGAAAGCTAGTACAAAATCCTTCATGCGATTCCGTTCTATTTCAGTGCTTGCTGCCAGAAGTCTAATAGCTGGGAAGCAGACCCAAAGGCGCGCGCTTTTACGTGACGTGAATTGTCATCTGCGCTCATTGGTACTACTTCCAAGTACACTTCAAGTCTATCTTCGGGCATATCGTCGGGAAATTTTGAAGCCCATTCAATACACGAAACTCCATCGCCTTCAACGATTCCATAAAAATCAATATCTTCCAGTTCTTCTGGACTCTCAAGACGATACAGATCGAAATGGTGCAAGGGCAAGCACCCGTCATCATACGTTATAACCAGATTAAACGTAGGACTGGTAACGGGTCCTTCGATATCAAGTTCTTCGGCTATCCCTTGAGTGAACTGGGTCTTACCTGCCCCTAAATCACCATTTAAGGTAATTACATCGCCAGGGCCAACCACCATAGCAAGCGCAGCTGCTACCTGTTTGGTTTCACTTGCAGATTCAGTTGTAGCAATTTCTACCCATTGTTCGCTCATATACGTTACCTTTTTCCGTCATTAAAAACGAAGCGCCAAACACGAGAGCCTGGCGCTTTGAGTGTATCACGTTATATTGCGGTTAAAGTCTAGCGGATAGTCTTTTCTGCCGCGGTTACTACGTGTTCCATCGTAACGGACGTGGTAACTGAGCCTAGACCGCCTGGAACAGGAGTAATAGCATCTACAACAGGCTCGACAGAATCATAATCAACATCGCCGCAGATCTTGCCATTCTTGTCAAAGTTGATGCCCACATCCAACACAACCTGACCAGGCTTGAAATAACGCGCATCATAAGCACGTGCGCGTCCTGTTGCGCAAATTACGATATCTGCCGTATGGGTGATTTCTGCCAAATCGGCCGTACGAGAATGGCAAATAGTAACGCTTGCGTTGCGGCGAAGCAAAAGCATGGCGACGGGCTTACCTACCACAAGGCTACGACCAACAACTACTACATGCTTTCCTTCAACAGGAATGTTGTAGTGATCCAGCATCTTTACACATGCTTCAGCGGTACAAGGCGCATAGCCCTCAACCGCATCGGTAAATACCGCGCCCAAAGAAGCGGTAGAAATGCCATCGATATCTTTCGCCATGGCAAGTTCATCACTTACCAGCTTTTCTTCCATGTTTTCAGGAAGCGGGCGGAACAATAAGCATCCGTGAATCTTAGAGTCGCCATTGATCCGGCGAAGCTGCAGGAGCAGTTTTTCCTGAGATGCAGTTTCAGGCAATTCAAAAACGCGTGTTGTAATACCCAGTGATTCAGCGCGGCGAACTGCCGTACGTTCATAACTCAAATCGTCAGGGCGAGCACCAACACGTACCAATGCCAGGGTTGGTTCAATACCTAAAATCTTCAATCGCTCAATACGATGAGTTAAATTTTCCGCAATAGCTTCCGTAACTGGGCGGGAATGCAAAACGTGAGTCATTGTAGTTACCTGATTTCTTCTAACACGTAGTTGTAAATCTCGTCCGCGCGACGACCGCTTTCAACAATCAATCTGTCCGCTTCATCAGTATAGCGCGTTGCCATAGCTCGATCGTCCAACATAGCGGCATTTACATATACATTAAGAGCCGCACCTTTAAGGGCGCCCTTCGCAAAAGAAACGCCCGTGGCCACATCGGAAATAGCACTTTGGTTTCCGTGATGTGCCAAAAAATCGCTTAGTTCTATAACGCGATCGCAAGCGTTCATAATGGCAAAAGGAACCGCGATAGCATCAATCAGCGCAGCTTGTATAACTTCGTGACGCTGTGCTTTTTCTTCTTCAGTATTCTTTGGAAGCTTAAATGCCTGAGCCAGTGGCGCAAATGCAGCAGCATCGCGCTCTACCAAATCGAACAATTCTTCACGAACTTCATTCAGCTGATCAAGGTGTGCTTGCACCTCATCTTCAACGTCGGCGTATTTCTTCTTGCCCACCGTGAGGTTGGCCACCATGGAGGCCAAAGCGCTGGCCAAGGCGCCGCAGTACGCGGACGCGCCGCCGCCTCCCGGCGTGGGGGCGCTGCTCGCCAGCTCGTCGATGAACGTGCGGTCTATCATGCCTGCCTCCTTGGTCATCTCGCGCTTCCG
>URVA01000126.1 GCA_900551155.1 uncultured Eggerthella sp.
GAGGCACCTCGTGGTGCTCTCTATCACACCGAGCACGTTAACAACGGCAAGATCACTGGTTATCAGATCATTATTCCTACCACTTGGAATATTGCTCCTCGTAATGCTGAAGGCGTTCCTGGTCCTATCGAGCAGGCTGTTATTGGTAACCCAGTTGATGACGTTGAGATGCCTATCAATGTTCTTCGTACGGTTCACAGCTTCGACCCATGCACCGCTTGCGCAGTTCATGTAACTGAGCCTTCAACCGGTAAGCACTTCGAAACTGTTACTAGCCCTTGGGGGGTGAAGTAAATGGCACATTTGGCTCACTACAAAGAAGCTCATCCAATGCCCATGCGCGTGACGCACTGGATTAATCTCATCTGCATGGCATGCTTGATCTTCTCTGGTTTCTTGATTCACTTCCCGTTCTGGGCAGCTCTTACAGGTGTTGCTCGTGGCGCACATGTTTTCTTGGGTATTGTTCTCCTGGTTAACTGCATTGTGCGTATCGTGTTTGCATTCTTGCTTCAGACTGCTCCTACGGGTGGTACCCGCAACTTGGTACGCGACTACAAGACCTGGCTTCCTCAGGCAGACAATCGTCACCAGTTGGCATCTTGGATTAAGTATTACCTGTTCATCAAGAAGGATCATCCACTGTCTGCAAAGCTTGGTGTTCCTCAAAAGATTTCTTATCTTGCTGTTGGTGTGCTTATCCTCATCATGGCTTACACTGGCTTCTGTCTTTGGGTTCCTACCGCATCTTGGACGTTCTTCGCAGCAGGTACGTCTTTGGTAGGTGGAATGATGTCCATGCGCATCATTCACTACTTCATGATGTTCGTATTCATCATCTTCAGCATGTTGCATATTTACCTCGTATTCATCGAGGGCACTGCTCCTGCTAAGTTGATGCTTCTTGGTAAGGAACATGGTGGCAAGGTTTATGACCCTGCTCGTCACGTTATCGTTGGCGAAGATCACTCTGTAGATCACCACTAAACAATGCGGTTTTGCTTGCCAGCTAACGCAGTTTTATCTACTAGCATGGCATAGCAAATTACCGCTGACGAATCCTCGAAACAGAGTGATTCGTATCAGCAAAACAAAACTCCGATTCAGGTTTCTGGATCGGAGTTTTTCATTATCTGGGCTTAGTTTTGGCAATTCTGAGTCAATTTGTATCAAAAATGGGTTGATAGGCCAAAAAAATGCCTGCAAAAACGAAAGAAATTACAGCAAGCGTTTACTTGCAGGTATTGCAGTGTTTACAGGCATGCAGCGCTGAAGGGGCGGTTGCAATACCACCGAGTGCCGTTTCTCGTAGTGTTGAAGGAAGCGCATGTCCTACTTCGAGCATAACGCGCGCCATCTCGTCGAAAGGAACTAGGCTTGGTATGCCTGATAGGGCAAGCTGCGCAGAAGAAAAAGCTGCAGCAACGCCTATAGCATTGCGATTTTGACAAGGAACCTCAACGAGCCCTCCTACAGGATCGCAAACAAGTCCCAGTAAGTTGGAGAGCGCAATGCTAGCCGCATCAAGACATTGTTTTGGTGTGCCGCCTAGCATTTGAACAAGAGCAGCCGCAGCCATTGCAGCAGCGCTTCCGACTTCTGCTTGGCATCCGCCTTCTGCGCCAGCCACACAAGCATTGGTGCTCAGAAGATATCCAATAGCCGAAGCGCAGAAAAGTGCTTCATGGAGTTCGTTTTCGGTTGCAGAAATGTGGTCTGCAACGCTGAGTATGCATCCTGGCACAACGCCAGCGGATCCTGCAGTTGGAGCAGCAACGATAACACCCATTGAAGCGCTGCGTTCTAGTACAGCCATGGCGCGAGCAACCGCATTGGTTTGAGAGGCACCCATAAGACCCTCAGCATACTGTGCTTGATTTACCTTGATCCTTTGCGCTTCTCCGCCAATGAATCCTCCAAGAGAGGCTTGGGGCCAATCGAGTGGTTCAGTCGTTTCTTCTTTCATTGTTTGAATTACACTTCTCATGTGCTCTGAGCAAAATGTTTCATTAGTAAGAATCTGTTCGCGTCGCATCATGACAGAGCCAATGTTGAGGTTATACTCCTGGCATAAAGAAAGCAGTTCATTGTCATTTGCGAAAAGGTAGGGGTTTGATTCTTGGGAATGTTGAAAAGATTCTGCACCTGGTACTTCGATAAAACTGGCGTAATCTACCAAATCAAGGCTTCGGACCTTTGATAAAAACGACTCAGCAGTATAGTGCTGGTCGGTTTCGAATACCGAATAGGCCTGTCCGCCTGCTTCAGTGCGGTAGGTGCTGCAAAATGCTATATTAACGTGCGCTTCTGCAAGAAGGCTTGTTAGGGCAGCAAGTGCGCCAGGAACGTCGCGATGAGCAACGAATAAGGTGCAGTATGCTCCCGATATATCTACCGAGACATCATTAATGCGAGAAATTCTTATTTTTCCACCGCCCAAACTTTCGCCGCGGACGGTAGCCCTCAGGCCTTCAGAGTTGGTCATTTCGATATCTACGGTGTTGGGGTGAAGTGCGCTGTTTTCACCACCAATAACAAATTCATAGTGAAACCCTTGTTGTTGGGCTATATCAAAAGCGTCTCGTATGCGTTTATCGTCGGTTGCAAACCCCATAATGCCAGCTACCAGTGCGCGATCGGTTCCGTGTCCTTGATAGGTTTGTGCAAAGCTATTCCACAAGGTAAAGCGTACTGACTGAATCGTGGAATCCAGGAGTGATGCTGCTACTTGAGCGCATCGCAGCGCACCTGCGGTGTGCGAAGAGGAGGGACCAACCATAATGGGTCCTAGTATTTCAAACGCTGAAAGAGCAAGGTTGTTTGCTTTGTCTGCCATGAATTATCCAATCGTTGTGGGCGAGTGAATTAATTAGACCTTTTAATACCACAGGGTAGTATAAATGGAGGGATCTTTTCTATGGAGGATAATCCTTTCTTGCTATTAAACCGTTGGTGGAGCGAATAGCATACGGATACAATGCTTACGCTCGGTAGCGGTATTCTCTTTTGTTACTATAGCCAACGAAATAAAATCCATATGAGGTAACTATAAAGACCTATTAGCTAAAGCAGTTTGCTATACGAAGGGAAGTTTTCCGTGAGCAAAACAGCAAATAACTCAACCCCAGAACAGTCTGAGAAAGTACCGATTGAGGAAGTATCTCTAGAAGGGCTGCCTCCCGTTAATATAGGGGCAATGTTTATGCCGCCGATCTGGGGTCCTGCTCATGGTATCTGGATTGCGATTTTGTATTATCCTGCCTGGCTTTTGATCGATAACTTATTATATGGCGCCTATACGAATCCATCGCCTTTGACGGTAATACTTGCAATTATCGCTGCTCTTATTCTTGCGGGAGTAACTATCATTTTTGCGCGCGCTTCGCAGGTGTATGCACTTCGTCGTGATTTATCGCGCGGGAAAACGAAAGAACAGTATAAAAAACGCCAAGTTATTTGGGCAATTACCATGGGCGTGTTAGCGGCAGTAATGCTTGGTGCTGCAACGTATTACAACTTGGTTATAAGACCTACTCTTGGTATGTAGACTACCTATTGTTAGGGGAATGAAACATGCGTATAGCGGTGTTTTTTGTAGGTAATCGTCTGATGCTTGATGATGGTATCGGACCAGCTGTATATGACTATATTCTTGAACAGTATGACTTACCCGAAAACGTGGACATCTTTGATGTGGGTTGCATGACTCTTGATATGGTTTCTAAGGTCAACGATTACGATCTGATCCTTACGGTAGATGCAGTAGATGGCACCGATGCTGAGCCAGGTACGGTATTTCGCTATGAACCCTATGATATAGCGCGTGCAATTGGAGCACGCACGTCTCTTCATGATCTAAAGCTTGCAGATCTTTTCGACGCGGCAACGATGCTTGGTTTTGAAGCAGAAGGTCTTTGCTTTGGCATGCAGGTAGAAAATTTGGAGCCAATAGAATTCATGGAAGGA
The DNA here is from genome assembly GCA_900551155.1 of uncultured Eggerthella sp. GTDB lineage: Bacteria > Actinomycetota > Coriobacteriia > Coriobacteriales > Eggerthellaceae > Anaerotardibacter. Next base: position 3,967 of record URVA01000126.1, read on the forward strand.
CTTACACCAAAGGTGCTAGAGCGCATGCCATTTTTGGCGGAAACTGTTATTGCTGAATTGGTGCGTCGTGGATGTGCTATTACCCGTAAAGACGGAAAAGCGTTGCAAC
>URVA01000127.1 GCA_900551155.1 uncultured Eggerthella sp.
TACCGACTTTGCTATCGATTCCATGCAGCTTAACCAATTGGTTGGTGCGGCACTTTGTCGTGCATTTCCCGATAAAAAAGTTGCGATGAAAAATCCTGATGTAGAAGTACGTGTTGAGGTTATTCAAGGGTCTACCTATATTTATGGTCGCAGTATTCCAGGTATTGGTGGATTGCCTGTTGGTAGTGCTGGAAAGGCGATTTGTCTGCTTTCTTCGGGTATAGATTCTCCTGTTGCAACCTGGCGTATTGCGCGTAGAGGTGCAACGTGCATCGGAGTTCATTTTTCCGGAAGGCCTGAAACTTCAGCAACAAGTGAATATCTTGTTCAGGATATTGCAGAGGTTCTTGAGCGAACAGGATGCTTCGCACGTCTGTATATTGTTCCTATTGGAACCTACCAACGTGAAATTTCTGCTTTAGCTCCTCCTGAGCTTCGTGTAATTCTATATCGTCGTTTGATGTTTAGGATCGCTGAGCGTATTGCGAATCGCGAGGGAGCAAAAGCGCTGGTTACGGGAGAAAGTCTTGGTCAAGTAGCTTCTCAAACCATGGACAACATGCTTGTGGTAAATCAATCAGTATCAATCCCAATTTACAGGCCGTTAGTCGGCTTTGACAAGATTGAGATTATCAATGAAGCACAAAAGCTAGGAACCTTTGAAATTTCTTCTCAAGATGCTCCTGATTGCTGTACGCTTTTTATGCCTCGAATCCCTGAAACGCATGCGAAACTTCCCAAAGTATTAGCTGCTGAAGAATCTCTTCCTATGGATGAATGGGCGCAAGAAGCACTTGATAATGTTGAAATTCATACCTATTCGTGTCCTTCTTATAAGATTCCTCGTGTAGAACGAAAGGCTGCTCGACAAGGATAGTCACCTTTTTGGTGTTTGAAGGGTATGAAGGGTAAAGGGCTCTAGTACCTTCTTGAATGATTCAGAACCCGTATGACTCCCTCTGAGTTATACGGGTTATATTTTATATTCATATCCTGATCGGATTCTTATGGTGTATGTGATTAGCAGATGCACCATGCGTGAATCACGTATGATTTCTATATGCACTTTCTGTTACTCATACATGCACTATCTGTGCTTTAAAGTTCTCTTTTACGTGAGTTTTCTTTCCTATTCTTATACCTAGAAAACGGGAAAGGATTCTTATGTCGTTTCTTGAAGAGGTAGATTCCTTAAAACAAAAAGCGGGAATTGCAAACCCAAAATTGCCAATTATTGCGTTTCTTGGAGCAATAGTAATCCTTATTGTCTTTGTGGTTCTTGGAACAGTCTGGACCTCTGTAACGATGCCTCAAGAAGATTCTTCTACAGGTAATAATTCTGACAAGATAGTGGTATCTCAAAGCGAAAACAGCGACTCTGAAGGCACTTATGAAGCGAACGCATCAACTCTATTTGTTCATATTGCTGGTAGCGTAAAAAACCCAGGGCTCTACGAGCTGCCTCAAGGATCCAGAGTTTCAGATGCGGTTAGTGCAGCAGGCGGAATGTCTGAAGACGCCAATACGAGTAGCGTTAATTTAGCTCGGCAATTAACTGATGGAGAGCAAATAATTGTTGCTAGCAATGAAGATATCCTGGCAGCTACAGAAACTGAAACATCCAATGGTTCTCCTTCGGGGGAAGTATTTTCTCAGGGAAAGGTTAATATCAACACCGCTTCTGCTGAAGAGCTCATGACCCTTGATGGAGTAGGGGAAGCTACCGCCGATAAAATCATTGCCTATCGTCAAGAGAATGGTCCTTTTGCTCGCATTGAAGAGATTAAAGAAGTATCAGGCATTGGTGAAAAGAAATTTGAAGCCATGAAAGATGCCATTACGGTATGAAGCTGGCATTTGAAGACCTTTACGTGAAGCGCCCGTCAATTCCTATCTTACTTTGGTGTGGTTTATCACTATGGCTGGGCTGTTATGTCTCATCAATAGGTACTGATTTCCTTGATATTTATGACTTCTTGGCATGTTGCATACTAGCATTAGTTGCTCTTTCAATTGTTCTATTGGTGCGTTTAAGGAAAAAGACTTCTCTATTTCTTTGTGTCATCTCGATCTTCTTCATATTGGGAGCACTACTTTGGTCAAATCAGGTACTTACTTTAGAAAATCAACGTATAGAATTGCAAAATGTCAGTGGTAAAAGTTGTTCTTTTAGGATTACGGAAGATCCGACACAAGGCGTTTACGGAAGTTCCGTTGTTGCGGAAGTATCTTATCAATCTAAGGTAATTGGGCTAGTAACGCTGTATTTACCGCATTCTCAATGTAAGTATGGTGATGAATTTCGTTCGCAGGCACAGTATTCCTTACCAACTGATTCTCAAATGAAACGGTGTAACACTGAAGGGATCCTTGCAACGGCGACTATCGATTCGTACGATCAAGGTTCTGGATCTTTTATTGGGTCGGTAATACAGATACGAAACATATTTACTCAGCACATAAACCAGCAAAAATCCTCTTCATCTGCCACCTCAGAGGATGAAAAAGATGCTGAAGCAATCGCGCTACTAAAGGGATTGGTATTAGGGGATAGGTCAGAACTTTTTGAACTTTCTCTTTATCAAGAAGTAAAAATATTAGGCTTAGCTCATTTAGTTGCGGTTTCAGGATCTCATTTAGTAATTGTTATGGGATTTGTATCTTTGGTATTAAAGGGACTGAGGGTCTCAAAAACGATAGCGGTAGGAATTCAGATTTCTCTACTGGGTATCTATGTGTGCATGGTTGGCTTTCCGATTTCATGTATTCGTGCAGCACTTATGAGCGGAGTTTCTATTCTGTCTTTTACCACGTCACGGCGTTCACATGCACTATCAGGCTTAGGCATTGTAATTGTTGTATTAATGATATTAAGTCCTACGACTGCATTTTCTTTGTCATTTGCCTTATCTGCGTTATCTACCTTAGGGATAGTCGTATTTATGCCGCTATTCACCTCTTGGGTAAGAGTGAAAAATCACCCTCTCCAAACGTTTTTAATTGAACCGATTGCAATGACCATGGCGGCTTTAGTTTTTACGTTTCCGCTTAGTATTGCTTCTTTTGCTATGTTTTCTACAATAGCACCACTCGCTAATTGTTTAGCATCGCTGCTGGTAAGTGCAATATGTATCCTTGGACTCATTGCATTCATTTCTTTACCACTAGAACCTGTCTGTGTGGCATTATTAGCAACTGCTATTTGGGTAACAGAGCTGCTCTGTGCCTTTATTCATGCTTTATCGTGTGTGCCTTTTGCTGCTTTGCCGATAGATTCGTCTTTATCTTTCTTAGTTGTTTTATCGTTGGGATTCGGTATTGTACTCTGGGTTTTGTGGCCTTTAAAACTAACGCGTGGATTGATTACGGGATCAATAAGCATTCTTTGTTTGCTTATTGTTGTAAGCTTTGCTCCTAAGTCTGGTACGTCTATAACAATGGTCGACGTAGGCCAAGGAGATGCCTTCCTTGTAAGAAGTAATAACCAAACCCTTCTTATAGATACGGGTTATCAATCCAAAGAATTGTATGCAGGGTTGGCACGAAGTGGTGCTGCACACTTAGATGCAATCCTTATTACTCATGCAGACAGTGATCACTGTGGAGCTTTGCGCGATTTAAAAGGGATCGTAAACTGTGATCGTGTCTTTCTGGCTGAAGGTATGCAAGAGGTTAACGACGATAATGCTCGTGAACTAGTTGATGATGCTGCTTATCTTGTTGGGGCTTCGAATATAACCTACCTTCAGACACATGATATGATCACGCTTGATACGGTAAGCTTTACCATTCTTTCTCCTGATACTTTACGTGATGAAGGAGGAAATCAAGACAGTATCTGCTGTCTTTTAGGTATCGATTCTAATCGGGATTCAAATGTTGATTGGACAGCTTTATTTTGCGGGGATGCTGAAGCACAAACAGTGGAGCCTTTAGTTGAGGCCTATCAGATTGAGCGCATTGATGTCTTAAAAGTTTCTCATCATGGCGCAAAAGCTTCTTTAACCGATGATTTAGTTAAGCGCCTACGTCCCAAAATTGCTCTAATTAGCGTTGGGCAAGGCAATAGGTA
>URVA01000128.1 GCA_900551155.1 uncultured Eggerthella sp.
CCAAGCGACTTTACTTGATCGGCCACTTCAGGACGCACATCGGTCGCAGAAACTTCAGCACCCATAGCGCCAGCCTGACCAATTGCTGCCAAACCAGCAACTCCTACACCGATCACATACACCTTAGCAGGAGGAACTTTGCCTGCTGCTGTTACTTGACCAGTAAAGGTACGACCAAAAGCACTTGCTGCTTCTACTACAGCTCGATAGCCTGCAACATTCATCATTGAGCTACGCACATCAAGAGACTGTGCACGACTGATACGAGGCACTTCGTCCATCGCAAGTGCAGTAAGTTTTTTATCGATACAAGCTTGAACAAAGTCGGGATTTTCCCGAGGATTCATTCGAGAAATGAGTGTCGCACCCTGTTTAATCAGCGCCAAGTAATCAGGCGTTGGAGCATCAAGACAAACAACGATGTCTGCACCCCAAGCTTGTTCCGTAGAAACAATTTCAGCACCTGCTTGCTTGTACTGATCGTCGAAATAGCGTGCACTAACACCCGCTCCTTCTTCGACGCAAACTTCATAACCAAGCTTTATAAGCTTCTTCACCGTATCGGGCGAACCAGCAACTAAAGTTTGGTCTGGACTGATCTCTTTTGGAATACCAATAAGCATTATTTCTTCTCCTATTACGCAAGCAAAAGAGTTATGCACTACACAAATTGGGTACGTTAAACCACGCACACAAACAAGCTTGGCTCTTTTACTCGGGCATGTTTTCTTGTCTATATTACAAAAGTACGAGAGAGGAGCCATAAGAAAACCTATGCCTCTCTAGTCGTGCATTCTTTCGTTTTGCAAATGAGATTTCAAAAGATAATAAGCCCTAGTCTCTTATTTACAAAAGAGGTAATAGGAGACTCCTATACAATACAAAACGTAATCTTTGAGGCATTATCGCCTAGTAAAAGACCAAGGAGCTACTCTTTGAGCATTGAGCGATCAACATCAATAATTGATACTTTTCCTTACGTAGTGGACCCCGATGCGGAACATCCATTGGTGCTTCATCGCACAGAACAAGGCTTGGTGCTCGAGAAAGAAAAAATGTCCTTGCGTTGTGATTTTCTGGAAATGCTTCCTCGGATAAAACCAGGTAAATTACAAACAGAACTCCTTGTTAAAGCAGCAAAGATTAAACACAAGGAACCATTGAGTGATAGCGGTATACAAAGCAAAAACAATATTGAACAATCGAAAGTGACCAACGAAAGATCCCTTCCAGCTATCCCTATTGCAATAGATGCAACAGCGGGACTTGGTCAAGATTCGTTTTTGTTGGCTGCCGCTGGATTTACGGTATATATGTTTGAGCAAGATCCTATTATTGCCGCTCTGCTCGAAGATGCTCTTGATCGCGCAAAAAGCGACCCTGCCTTGGCAAATATCGTAGAAAGAATGCATCTTTTTGCTGAGGATAGTATTTCGGCGCTACAACGCCTAGGAACGAGTCTTTCTCGGGACGAACAGATGCCACAAACCTCCGACTCCCCGCCTTACCTAACAGTAAAGCCCGATGTCATTTATCTTGATCCCATGTTCCCCGAACGAACCAAAAGCGCTGCGGTTAAAAAGAAGTTTCAGTTACTTCACCACCTTGAACACCCTTGCGAAAACGAAGAAGAGCTTCTGGGTGCAGCTATGAATATTCAACCTCGAAAGATAGTGGTTAAGCGCATGGCAAAAGGGCCCTTCCTTGCAGGGAAGAAGCCCAGTTACTCAATTAAAGGAAAATCCATTCGCTATGATTGCTATGTGTACGCCTAGTGCGAGTTTGCCCCATTAGTACAGCTAGTACAAGATTGCTCTGCCTGGTACGTCTAATACAGTGTTGCTCCCTTTAGTTGTTGCTTTTTAACCAGATCATTAAGCATCCAACTCACAATATTCGTATCAAGATGATCAAATATCTTCGGAAAATCAGGGTCTTCCACAGAAGCAAACTTTTCCATGTCGTTTTCGTCAAGTTCAAAATCAAATACGTCGAAATTTTCTTTCATACGTTCTTTACGAACAGTCTTCGGAATAACCACAATGTCTTTCTGAATGAGTCCGCGCAAAATTACCTGACCGACAGTCTTACCATGTTTTTCCGCAATTTCGCTTAATGCAGAATTGGTAAAGATATTGTTTTGAGCTTCTGCAAATGGTGCCCAGGATTCGTGGACAACGCCAAGAGTTTCCATATTTGCATGTGCCACATCTTGTTGACGGAAGGGATGCGTCTCAATCTGATTTACTGCTGGTGAAATTTCTGCCAACGCACACACATCAATTAAGCGTTCAGGATAGAAATTTGACAAACCAATTGCACGAATCTTACCTGCTTTGTAGGCATCCTCCATTGCACGATATGCACCAGGATAGTCACCCATCGCTTGATGAAGAAGCATCAGATCAATATAGTCAGTGCCCAACTTTTGCAAGGTTTCATCAATAGAAGCGCTTGCGCGTTCGTAATTCATATTGGAAACCCAAATTTTACTGGTGATAAATACATCTTCACGCGCAATACTACTCTTTTGAACTGCTGCACCAACACCTTCTTCATTACCGTATGCCTGCGCGGTATCAATCAGACGATAACCTACTTCAAGTGCTTCGGATACGCAGCGCTCAGTTTCCTCGGGAGGAGTTTGAAACCAAGCATAGGCATTTCGACGCCATTGTTGAGAGTTTTATATTTCATTTCTTATCACCTTATGTCGGGATATGTTTATTGACCTTTACTAACGTTGCTTTTCATTCGCCCGTTATTGTTTATGCCTGCTTGCTATAGTCGTTATCCACCAAAACAAAATCAGGAGCTTTTTCGGGAACCTCGTAATACGCATGCTGAGGAAGAGAATTGATTTCAGCCATTTCAGCATCGGTCAATTCAAAATCAAATACCTCAATGTTTTCTTTCATGTGCTCAGGGTTGAGTGTCTTAGGGAAAACAACATTTCCTTCTTGAAGCAGCCAACGCATAATAATTTGTGCGTTAGTTTTGCCGTATTTCGCAGCCAACTTCGCAAATACAGGCTCTTCTAGAAGAGTTTTATCACCGTGACCGAAGGGATACCAACCCTCAAACACCACATCACCTAAGCCAATTTCTGCCAGCTGCGCCTTTAGTTTATGCTGATTCCAATAGGGATTTATTTCCACCTGTAGAACAGCAGGCTTTATAGTTGCAACCGCCATGATCTCTTTAATCTTGTGCAATGGAAAATTAGAAAGACCAATGCTTTTTACCTTACCTTCAACAACAGCTTCCTCCATTGCTTTCCAACCAGAAACATAATCGCCATAGGGCTGATGGAATAACAACAAGTCAACGTAATCCATGTCCAAGCGTTCAAGTGTTGCATCAATATCCTGTTTACACTGCTCATAAGGATAGCTTTGTGGGAACAATTTCGACGTTACGAATAAATCTTCACGCTTAACGTCAGTTGCCTTGATTGCCTTACCCACCGCAACTTCATTAAAGTAAGCGTTAGCGGTATCAATATGTCTATAGCCCAAATTCAACGCTTCAGGTAAATGCTTTTCCACTTCATCAGAGGACATAAGATACACACCATAGCCAACCGATGGGATTTTTAATCCATTATTCATTACTAAGTTTTGCATAAGTCCCTCATTTCTTAAAGCTTCTATATTCTTATTTTTGCAGGTGGTTTATTTGAAGTACAATGCACTTAATTGTTTCTTATATGCATTATGGTAATAAGAGACGCAAGCCTTCGATAATGGCATCAGAATTCAATCGGCACAAAGCTTTGCGTGTACACGCATAATGATTAGAGGACGAGGTGGATACATGAACTTCGACCAACTTCATCAACTTGATGCTATTGCCACTTACGGCACCATCAGTGCTGCTGCAGAACGCCTTCATATCTCCCAATCTGCGCTCAGCCGATCATTAGCGCGTCTTGAAGAGGAACTCAATACTCAGCTTTTAGATCGCAATGGACGCAAAATAGCGCTTAATCAAGCTGGAGCTATTGCTCTTGAATATATACGCTCTATTCTCCATGAAGAGCGCCTA
>URVA01000129.1 GCA_900551155.1 uncultured Eggerthella sp.
GCCTATAGCATAATCATTCAACCAACAGCTCAATGAGAACGACAAAATATTCATTGCTCACCTGCTTCATCAAAGCCAAGATTATGCTTCACTCGTTATGAAGAGGATATAACGCATTATTCAAGGACATAACCGCAAATCCTAGCAAAAGAGTTGATCCTTGTGGTTGCATCCAAGAACACATGTCTGAAATTAAAACACAGAAAACACCTGAAAGAGCCTCCATTTTTTTGTCCTATATGCCTGGTTTTCTATTTCGGACGCTATGCGTCCTCAACAGACTGAAGTCATTAACAAAAAAGCGAGACCACCAAAGTGATCTCGCTTTTATAAATGCTTAGGCGCGTGCTATTCTGAGTACTACTCAGCGTCAGCAGCAGCTTCTTCCTTGTTTTCTGGTTCAGCAACTTCGATTTCGATACCCAATTCCTCAGCAGCTGCCTTCATAGACAAGGAAATGCGACGGCGCTCTACGTTTACGTCCATTACCTTTACCTTAACAGCATCGCCTACATGAACAACCTGAGCAGGTGAATCGATGTGCTTCATAGCCATCTCGGAGATGTGTACAAGGCCTTCAACATTTGCACCAAGTTCGATGAATGCACCGAATGGAACGATCTTGGTAACCTTGCCGTCTACAACCGTTCCTACAGGATAGGTTTCAACAAGCTTGGTCCAAGGATCCTCAGTGGTCTGCTTGAGACCCAAGGAGATGCGCTCGCGCTGAAGATCAACGTCGAGAACCTCAACCTCAACTTCTTCGCCAACCTTAACAACCTCAGAAGGATGATTTACATGGCTCCAAGAAAGCTCGGAGATGTGAATCAAACCGTCGATGCCACCAAGGTCAACAAATGCACCGAAGTCAACGATGGAAGATACGGTGCCCTTCAGGCGCATGCCCTTAGACAGCTTCTCCAGAATTTCAGCACGTTCGTTCTTGCGGCCTTCTTCAAGAAGAACACGACGAGAAAGAACAACGTTGTTGCGATTGCGATCCATCTCAATAACACGAGCTTCGATTTCAGTGCCAAGATATGCAGAAAGATCCTTAACACGACGAAGGTCAACCAAAGATGCAGGCAAGAAGCCGCGCAGGCCGATGTCCAGGATCAGACCGCCCTTAACAACTTCGATAACTTCACCAGTAACAACTTCGCCAGCCTTGAATTTATCCTCAACCTGAATCCAAGCACGCTCGTACTCTGCGCGCTTCTTAGAAAGGATGAGGCGGCCGTCCTTGTCCTCCTTCTGGAGAACCAGTGCCTCAAGCTTGTCACCCAGGCTTACAACCTCTGAAGGATCTGCGTCCTTGCGGATGGAAAGCTCGCGAGCAGGAATAACGCCCTCGCTCTTGAATCCGATATCAACGAGAACTTCGTCATGCTCAATCTTTACAACGGTGCCGTCGATAAGATCGCCCTCGTCGAAGTCGGTCAAGGTGCCATCGATCATCTGATTCATTTCTTCATCAGAAATGTCTTCAAAATCAATGACGGAGGTGTTCTTGATTTCGGTCAAAACGGACCCCTTTCAAAATGTAATCAGGGACCCTTCGTACGTGTTTGCGGTTTCAAACATTAACCATGCATGCTACGCGTAGATCTATGCGCCAACAGCAAACATGTCTCGGGGGCCTATAGTTTCAATGCCTGCCCTCTTGACAGACCAGGAAAGTATATCATATGGGCGGCGAAGAAAGAGAGGTTCTTCCATATTTTTGTCGTAATTTACACGGGTTTACAATTTTGCGGAACAGATGTTTACATTTTGATGCGATGTCGTCCTTAAAACCGACCCTAAAATTCCTGATCTTTATAAATAGAATCGATGCGCAAAACATCACTTTAGAAACGCTCTGTACAAGCATAATAGGTATTGCAGTTTTTCAAAAATGTACCATTCCTATAGGCAGCATCCTGATACTCTTACGATAAAGAAACGCACCATTCAAACACAGTATTTTCAAGGAGCTTGGTATGAACATTCTTGATTATTTAGAAACGGAATTTAGTTCCTTTGAAAACAAGTCTTTCAATGTGGTGGACTCCGCCATTCTTTCCCAGTTTTGTATGGTTCGATGCGAAGGTTTAGTACCCGCCTTTGATCCAAACAAACCCTCACGCACATCTCAAAACCGCAAACCAGGCATACCAAAGTTTCTTAGCACTCTGACAAAAAAGCCCACACAAAAAACCAGCGCTCATCCTGCAAGATTCACCAACCTTCTTCGGGCTGAACGTTATTCGGAAATGTTTACTGGACTCGTGCCTGAAAGAATTAAATCTGCCCTGGTCGGACTTGCCGCCAGTCCTCGCTTTAGGGTTTTGTCTTTGCAGGACTATTTAAGTATTTTCGACAAGGAAACAAACAATCAGTTTGCCGCTATCACCTTTATTTATAGCAGCAAAGATCCCCAAAAAGAATTCGCCTATGTGGGCTTTCGTGGAACTGATACTTCTATCACAGGATGGCGAGAAAACTTCAACATGGCTTTCACCTCCCCCGTTCCCGCCCAAGCACAAGCACTTCGTTATTTAGAGGCAGTTGCTCCCTCTCTTCCCAACCGAATCTATATTGGAGGTCATTCAAAGGGAGGAAATCTGGCTTTATACGCCACACTCAAAGCGTATCCCGATATCCAGCAACGAATTGACACTGTTTTTGTACACGACGCTCCTGGCTTTAAAGAGGGAGCCATTTCTCCTGATGAATGGCAGCATCTTGAAGGAAAGATCAACAGAACCATCCCTCAGGAATCTATTGTTGGCATGCTTATGAACTGTCCTGTTACCGCACACGTTGTACAAGCACAGGAACACGGTTTTGACCAGCACAGTATTTTCAATTGGGATGTCAATATTGAAGCAGGCAACTTCATATACGCAGGAAAAATTACCGATAGCGCTCAGTTCTTTAATGAAGTATTCAGCGAATGGCTTTCTAACTATTCCGATGAACAAGCTGCCGAAATAGTTGATGCCCTCTTTAAGGCAATCGAGGTATCAGGAATTTCCAATGCAAGCGAACTCTTTTTTGGAGGAGCTAAAATTATCCCCCTTATTACCAAAGCCGCCCAGAATCTAGAGCGCGAATCTGGTACCGTTTTGCGCAATGCGCTTGGATCTTTGGCTGTTATCGCTGCCAATCATGCAGGACGCAATATCGGACAAAACGTACAAGACGCAAGCAAAAGTGTCCAGAAATACTTATCCTCAAAGTTTTCCAAAGACCCAGAATAGATAAAACGATTCAAAGCGAGAGCCTAAAACAGACCTTTAAAAACAGACACAATTATGTCCTGCACACCCTAAAACAAAAGTACTTCAAAACAAAGCGGTCACCCCTCCTTAAGGGGCGACCGCTTTTAGCAATTACGAGACTCTAAATAATGCGGTTTTAGGAATGAGCCTTTTCGAATTCCTTCATATACTCGACCAAAGCCTGAACACCTTCAATGGGCATAGCGTTATAAATACTTGCGCGCATGCCACCAACCGTGCGATGACCCTTGATGTTTTCAATGCCGACCTTCTTAGCACCCGCTACAAACTCGGCATCCAAATCAGCATCGCCCGTAACGAAAGGAACATTCATAATTGAACGATCTTCCTTACGTGCGGTTGCCGTATAGAAGTCAGTCGAATCAAGATAGTCATACAGAAGCGCTGCTTTTTCTTCATTGCGCTTCTTCATAGCCTCCAGACCACCCTGAGCCTTCAGCCACTTAAATACCTTGCCGCAGATATAAATACCGTAGCAAGGAGGTGTATTAGACATGCTGCCAGCATCTACCTGAGTCTTATAACGCATGATGGTTGGCGTATTGGGAAGCCATTCTTCCTTTACCAAATCGTCGCGTACAATAACGATCACCACACCAGCAGGACCGATATTCTTCTGTACGCCGCCATAAATCAAGCCATACTTAGACACATCAATTGGCTCAGATAAGAAACACGAAGAAACATCGCTTACCAGAGGCACATCGCCTGTGTCGGGCAACTTATGATAGTGAGTACCATAAATGGTTTCGTTT
>URVA01000130.1 GCA_900551155.1 uncultured Eggerthella sp.
CAAATATGGTATTATAAACAAGTTTTAGTGTACCCAAAACTGGAGAAACATCACTTATGGATTTAGCTAAGCAAGCACAAATTATTACCAATATTCATGATACTTTGAGCGACTTTGTTGGTCAAAAACTTCGCGTTAAGGCTAACATGGGTCGCTCTAAAATTGTAGAGAGCGAAGGCGTTCTTATGCAGGTTCACCCTCAGCTCTTTATTATGGAAGTAAAGCGTAAGCGTGGTGCATCTGCTCGTCAGTCTTATCAGTATGTTGACATTTTGACTGGCATGGTTGAATTGAGCCAGGATGGTCAGCCAATCTTTGGTAAGTTTATTGAAGATGATGAAGCGGAAGAAACTACGACTGAATCTAGCGCTGAAAAAGAGCCTGTAGAATCGCTCGTTTAGACACCGTTTGACCTGTGCGGTTTCAATCTCAAGCTTCAAACCTTAAAGCTGCGATTGAGCGATAGTCATTGTTGACAAGCAAACTATGAGGTCAAGCTAATCTTTGATTACATGAGATTTTTTATGATGGATCGGACGTCGTGTCCGATCCATTTTGCTGCATAAGACCTTTATTGGTTGCGCTTAGCTTATATAGAGAAACAGGGCTTTCCAGTTATCTGAATAATTAGTCCATATATCTAATCGCATATTTATTTCTGGGTTCACAGACAAATTCAATTAAACTATTGGATTTGGGTTTTATGAATTAAAGGGAGTTTACATGGATGCTGATTTTAACGCGTGGCTAATTTCGGTCACTACCGCTTTCGACGATTTCTTATATACCTATATCTTGGTATTTCTTTTGGTCTTCGTTGCAATCTACTTTACGGTACGTACGCGTTTTGTGCAGATTCGCTATTTCAAGGATATGTTTACTCAGCTCTTTGAGAAAAAACATGTTCCTGGCAAAAAATCAATTTCATCATTTCAGGCAATGATGGTTTCTACCGCTTCTCGTGTTGGTACGGGTAATATTGCGGGTATTGCTACGGCAGTAGCACTTGGTGGTCCTGGTGCAATTTTCTGGATGTGGCTTATGGCACTTTTTGGTGCTGCTTCTGCATTCGTGGAGTCTACCTTGGCTCAGATTTGGAAAGTTCGCGGTAAGAATGGTGAATTCCGTGGTGGTCCTGCCTATTACATTGAACAGGCTCTAGGCCAGCGTTGGCTGGGTGTTGTTTTTGCGGTACTGCTTATTATTTGCTATGCCTACGGTTTTAATGGCTTGCAGGCATACAACATGGCTAGTGCCCTTGAATATTACATTCCCGACTACGCTACTAACGGAACCGCAGTAGCTCTTGGTATTGTGCTGTGCGTAATGACTGGTTTTGTAATTTTTGGTGGCGCAAAGCGTATCAGTATTATTTCTTCTGTCTTGGTTCCTGTGATGGCCATTGCGTACTTAGGCATGGGTCTTTTTATCACCGTGACTAACTGGTACCTTTTGCCAGATGCGTTCTATTACATTTTCCAGTCTGCTTTTGACTTTGAGTCAATTTTTGGTGGTTTTGCTGGTTCGGTAATTGTTCTTGGTATTAAGCGTGGTCTGTTCTCTAATGAAGCAGGTATGGGTTCTGCTCCTAATGCTGCAGCTACGGCAAGTGTTTCTCATCCCTGCAAACAGGGCTTGGTTCAAACCTTGTCGGTATATTTGGACACCATGCTTGTTTGTACCTGCTCTGCGTTTATTGTTCTTATCTTCTTTGTTCAGCAGGGCGGAACGTTTGGTGATTTGAACGGTATGCCTTTGGTTCAGATGGCAATCAATTCTTCCATCGGCGAATTTGGTATTCATGTAGTTACGTTTGCTATCTTCTGCTTCGCGTTCTCCAGCTTGATTGGTAATTACTTTTACGCAGAAGGCAACATTCGCTTTATTACTAAGAGCAATGTTGTTTTGAACGTTTTCCGTTTTACCTGCTTGATCGCAATCATGGTAGGCTGCCTGAATAACTTCACCCTTGCGTGGAACTTTGCCGATATTACGATGGCATTTATGGCAATCGTTAACCTGGTTGCTATCTTCGTGCTTGGCAAATGGGCGTTTAAGGCACTTGATGACTACACAAAGCAGCGCAATCGCGGTTTGAATCCTGTGTTTGTATCTGACCGAATTGAAGGTATGCCTCGTACTGAATGCTGGCATGTTGAAAGCGACCAGCTTGAAGATGTTGGTCCTGAACCCATGAAGGAATATCTCCAGGACTCTATGGATATTGACGGCGAGGCTACAGGCTTAAAGTAGTAGCAAAGATTCCTGAATGGTTCATTGGTAGCTACTTAATAGTTGGATCATTCCTGTTTTGCTCAACGCAAAAGAAGCGTTTCTGACTGATGAGTTAGAAACGCTTCTTTCTTTTGTGAATACTTAAATATCCGTTCAGCAAAACGAAAATTCGTTTGTCGTACTCCCTTTTGCTTGTATTTCATCGTAGGAGAATTCTTTTGTTGTGTCTTTGTCTGGTTGGTTTTACCCTTCCATCTGGTTGATTTCTTCTTTGGTGAAAACAGGACCTTCAAGACAAATAAAGTGGCTTCCAATATTGCAACGCCCACACTTGCCAACACCACATTTCATGCGTTTTTCCAGGGTGGTAACAATTTGTCCTGGTTCAAATCCCATTTTCTGTAGTGATTCACTACAGGTTCTATACAAAGAAGGACCGCCACAAAGGACCGCTACACTGTTGTCGGTAACGGGTAGCTCCAAGCTTTCAAGGAAGGGTGCAGTGTAGGCTACAGGGCCATCCCATTTGTCGCTTCCGTGATACACGCTTACATGTACATCCATATTGGGAACATTTACCCAATTTTCAAATAGATCTTGTTTGCAAACAAGATCATCATAGTTGCTTGCAGAGTATACGAAATCTATATGACCGTAATCTTCTCGGTGGTTGATGCAATAAAGCAAAAACGAGCGAACGGGTGGCATGCCAATGCCGCCTCCGATGAATATGAGATCACGTCCTTTGCAGGATTCGTAAGGAAACCAGTTTCCGTAAGGCCCACGTAGTCCAACCTGATCTCCTACTTCCATACTATGTAGTACTTCGGTATTGTGACCGACGCGTTTTACGGTAAATTCAAGGTAATCTTCGCCTGTTCCTGAAATACAGAACATTGATTCACCTTCAGGAATGGGGGACAACATGGCTAACTGTCCCGGCTTAGAATCGAAAGGCTTTGTTCCATCGAGCTTTTGCACACGAAATGTTTTAACGTCTTTCGTTTCTTCTGTTATATCGACAATTTTGCAGATCAGAGGAATATAAGGTTCTCCGCCATGGGCGCAGTCGTGTTGTATTTCGATTTTATTCATGCGACAACGCTCCAATCTTATCTATGAGTACCGTAATGTCTAAATTAACGGGACACTTTTCAACGCATCGACCGCAACCAACACAAAGCATTTTGCCGTAACGATCTTCGAAATAATTGAGCTTATGCATGAAGCGGTTACGAACACGATCTTTTTTGGTAGGTCGAGGATTATGTCCGCCTGCCATTTCGGTGTATTCACTAAACATGCAGCTATCCCAGCACCTAAAACGAACGCCTTCTTTGTACTTGTTTTCCTGAGAAATATCAAAGCAGTAGCACGTAGGGCATAGATAGGTGCATGTGCCGCAGTTTAAGCATTTTATGCTCAGGGCATCCCAAAGCTCAGGACTGTCGCTTAAGCCATCGAGCTTTTCTTTTATGTTTGTGCTATCAACCTGTAAGGTGCAATGGACTTCTTGTGGTTGCTCTTCGTCTTCTTTAAGAAGAGGAGTCCATCCCTCGAGCGCCTTTTCGCCTTTTTCGGTGTATGCCTCTACTTGGTAGGCATCATCGGTTTCTCGGAGCATGACATCTGCCGAAGGCGCATTGTTAGGATCGAGTCCCATTGATTCGCAGAAGCAGGTTTTTGCGGGATGAGTACAACCTATAGCTACGGTAAGTAACTTGTCACGTTTTGCCTGGTAATATTCATCGATAAATCCCTTGGTTAAGAACACATCGTCTAAACACTCGAGTGAGCGCA
>URVA01000131.1 GCA_900551155.1 uncultured Eggerthella sp.
CCACCATCGACAATAATCAAATCGGGTCGTTTGCCAAAACGCTGGTCAGCTAAACGTTCCTTACAATACCTTCGAGCAAATACTTCACTCATCATGGCAAAGTCGTTTGCCTCTTCAGTTTCCATGCGAATTTTAAAACGACGATATTGGCTTTTATCAGGTCTGCCATTAGTGAACACTACCATTGAAGCCACCGAATGGCGCCCATGTATCGTGGAGATATCAAAGCATTCGATTCGCATAGGTGGCGCATCAAGCGCCAAAGCACTTTCGAGCTGCAAAAGCGCATCATTGATGCGATCATCATCATAGCTGCTTCGTGCTTTATATCGCATAAGAACGTGACGAGCATTCTTGTTAGCCATTGCCATAAGTGCGTTTTTTTCGCCGCGCTGCGGAATAGTAAAACGAACTTTGGCTCCATGGACACTTGCCAGTTTTTCCGTTAGCCACGCTTCGATAACATCCGCATCTTCAGGAACTTCTTCCACAATAAGCTCATGCGGAATAGATTCCGTAGAGTCGTAATAGCGCAGCACAAACATGCGCAAAAGCTCTGCACCAGGAATATCTTTGCCCTTATTGAAGATAAATTCGTTGGTATTAACGATACGGCCTTCTCGCAAAATAAGAACCGTAATACCTGCAATCGTTTCTTCTCGATAGATGCCAATAACATCCGCATTCAAACGATGTGCTGAAACTGCATGCTGCGTATCAGAAAGTGACTTAATGGTATCAATACGGCCCTTAATACGTCCTGCACGTTCAAAATCAAGCGATGCAGCTGCTTCCTGCATTTCTTCACTGAGTTCTTCAATAAATTCATCGTGAGCTCCCGCTAAAAATCGCTCAACGCGACGCACTTGTTCTTGATATTCTTCAGGCCCCATTTGGCCACAGCAAATTCCTGGTCCAAGGCCCACATGAGCATCAAAGCAGGGACGATGGGAAAGTTCTAATTCATCATAAGGTGTCTGTTCAAGACGACGAGCCATACGACGCCACTCTGCACAAGACGATGCACAAATAGGCACTACCCGACGCACAATATCGACCAAATTACGTGCAGCACGGCTATCGGTATAGGGTCCAAAATAACGTGTATGAGGTTTATGAGCCTCGCGCGTGTATTTAATTGCAGGAAATACATCGCCTTTCGTGAGTGCAATAAAGGGATAACTTTTATCGTCTTTAAAGTCAGCATTGAAATACGGAGAATACTGCCTGATAAGATTGCGCTCGAGCACTAAACTTTCATGCTCATTTGCCGTTACCACATATTCAAACGAATCTATCTGCGAAACCAGCAAAGGAATTTTTTCGCGTGTATCCTGGAAGTTAACATACTGGCGCATGCGAGCGCGAAGCTGCTTTGCTTTACCGACATAGATTACTTCACCTTGAGCGTTTTTCCATAAATACACTCCAGGCTCAGTAGGTACGCTTGCCAGCTGCGTTTTTATTTCTTGAAGTTTAGCAGCGTCCATACAAGCTACCTAAACCTGATCTTCAACATCCATCAACATCAGCATGGTGTTATCACGCAGCTCTTTTGCCTGAGCACGCGTTAAATCACCAGAGGCGTAGAAGTCTTGAATAACCTCTAGCTCAAGCTGTAAGCCGCGACGTTGAATTGCGCTGGTGCTAACCATGACATTTTCTACCGCCTCCGAGGTAACCGTGGCATCGCTTGATTCTGCCAAAAGGTTCAAAGCTCGTTCATGACGGATCAATAAACGGGCCACTTCGTCGCTAGGATAGTCGGGGTTGTCAACAAGACCACGCAAGAAATCAACCGCATATTGTTCGCTGTACACTCGCGCTTTATCAATGGCAGCTTTGTCACCCGCTCGACTCGAAGGAAGCGAACTTAAAATACTGTGCTTTACGAAGGATAAGAAGGTACGCAAACGTCCCAACGTATAACGTGCAGCCAAAGAAGAGCGTTTAGTGTGCGCCAGTAGATTTTTATGACGCGACAAAGTATCAACCACACGAAATACCGCATAGGGCTCTAATTCCTTACGTTTAGCTGCTTCAAAAAGCTCTTCAGCCTGATGATCAATCACCTCAAAAGTAAGCTTAGGAGAAGGCGGTACATCTTCAAGGGTGTTACTCATTGACCGAATAGCACGTATTCGCTGGTTGTAGGATTTTATAACCTGCTTCGTTTCGCGATCGTCGTCATCAGTTGAATCCGCCATCAAGCGCTCGATAACGGTACGCAATATTTCTATACGAGTACGCTCGTAATCGGCAACTTCGTCTTCATCAACTTCTTTTTCGTTTTTAGGAGCCAAGATTGGCAACAAGAAATTGGCAAGCAAAAGGGTGCAAACGATAACACCTGACGCCAAGAAAATAATCAAAGAACGCTGTGGGAACGGTTCGCCTGTACTTACCAAAAATGGAATCGAAAATGCGATGGAAAGCGTAATGGCGCCCTTAGGCCCACCGATAGTAGTAATAAGAGCATCTTTAACAGTTTTCTTGTTGAACTTATCGCGCTTGCCCGTCAAAGGATTCTTGAACAGACGCGCCATAACTAAAGCCCAAATAAAGCGCAATCCAACAATCAAAATTGTAAGGATAAGGACATATCCAATAAGATCGACATTATCGATATACACATCATCCCACGTTGACTGCATTGCATTGGGAAGCTGAATACCCAGCAAAACAAAAACGATACCGTTTAAGGTAAAGCTCACCACTTTCCACACACTGGAAAGTGCAATGTTTAAGCGTGAGTGATACGGAGAAATGCGTTGGTCACGCATTAACGACCACACAATACCGCAAGCAACGACACCTAAAATACCTGATACATGTAGATGCTCCGCAATAAGGAAGACGATAAACGGCATGGATACTTCCATAAAAACATGGAAGGTAATGTTTTCAAGTCCTAAGTCGCGGACTCGATGAGCGAAGAATGCAAAAATCAACGCAAGAATAATACCAAGTGCGATTCCGCCGAAGAAGTTCATAGCAAAAGACGTTGCAGCATCGGTTAAAGAGAAGAAGCCTGTCACAGCAGCTGCAATAGCAAACTGGAACGAAACTACACCAGAAGCATCGTTAATAAGTGCTTCACCTTGCAGAATTGCATTTTCCCTCTTCCCTACCTGAGCTTCACGCTTAAGAGCAGCTACCGCAACCGCATCGGTAGGACCAAGAGCCGCACCAAGCGCAAATGCTGCAGCAAGCGGAATTGAAGGCACCAGCCAGTGTAGGACAAAGCCTACACACAAAACAATGAGCAAAACAAGCCCTATGGCGTAGGAAACAATGATTCCTTTGTTATCCCAAAGACTCTTCTTATTCGCTTCTATAGAGTCGTGGAAAAGCAGGGGCGCAATAAAAAGGATGAGAAATAATTCAGGATCAATCGAAACACGTATAGGCGAGATTGCCAAAAGAGCAATTATGACGCCAAGACCAATCTGAATAAGAGGAGATGAAATACGAGGAACAACCTGATCTAAAACAGAAGAGAGCAGAACAGCAACCATTAACAACAGGATGAGCTCAAATGCTTCCACTAATCAGGCTCCTCACTAATACTCAAAAACACATCACTAACAACAAAAAGAAAATCCGCACAAGCGGGATAATTTCATCTCTGTAATCCCAAGCTAAAAAACCTCTTGTTTCTTATAACCTATCTTACACACAAATTGCTTCTAAATTAGATACATTTGAACAGTTATAAAACAATTTTCATATCTTTAAATTCAAGACGAGCCATTAATCCAAACTGGCCTAAACAAATAAACAAAGCAACCAACATTGCATACAAATATTAGAAATTTCTGTAGAACACGAATTGGGCGAGAGTCCTGCAAAAAAACGAACCCGCAAGACTGAACATCTCACGGGTTCGATTAAAGTTCAAAAAATGGTGGACCGTCGGGGACTCGAACCCCGGACCTTGGGATTAAGAGTCCCCTGCTCTACCAACTA
>URVA01000132.1 GCA_900551155.1 uncultured Eggerthella sp.
TTTGGCTGTTTTGCTGCTTATCCTAAAAAGGCTCAAATGGTTTTAGGTGACTTTGTCACAGACAATCAAACAACTATCCCGTAAAGTTCTTATTGAAGCAAAGCTAAAGAAGTACCGAATACAAAATGGCACGCAAGATTAACCCTATCTCCTCCTACAATTTCTTGTGTACTGGTCTTTAAATTCGGTACTTCAAAAATCAGAAACGAGAACATCATGGGATTGTTTAATATTTTTGGATTCGGAAGTAACATCAACGATTTAGTTGAAGAGGCGCGCACAACGCAAAACGCCACCATTATTGATGTACGAACACCCGCAGAATTTAAGCAGGGCCACATTAAGGGAGCAGTCAATATACCTGTTGACCAAATTCAAAGGGTAGAGCAAATAATCAAAGACCCCGACACTCCCCTGTATTTATATTGCGCAAGCGGAGCAAGAAGCGGAAGTGCTGCTCGGTTTTTACAAAGCCAAGGCTTTACCCAAGTAACCAACATGGGCGGAATTGGCTCATGGCGCGGCGAAGTTGTTAAGGGATCTAAGTAAGGAACGAAAATGAAAGTAGTTATTGTTGGTGGTGTAGCAGGCGGTGCCACTGCGGCAGCCCGTCTTCGTCGCTTAGATGAACAAGCAGAAATTATCATCATTGAGCGTACTCATTACGTATCGTATGCAAACTGCGGACTACCCTACTATATCGGGGGCGCCATTACCGATAAAAATAAACTTACCCTCCAAACCCCCGAAAGCTTCCGTGCGCGATTTAATATTGATGTCCGCGTAGATCAGGAAGTGACCAGTATCAACCGCGAAGCAAAACAGGTCAAAATTCACAACCTAGCAACCGATGAAGTTTATACCGAAACCTATGACAAACTTATTTTGTCTCCTGGTGCTCATCCCGTTATGCCGAATCTACCAGGCATTAATTCCTCGCGAATTTTCACCCTACGCACCGTCGAGGATACCTTTGGGATAGCAGAATACCTAGAGAAGGTACAGGCAGAACGCGCCAATCAAGCGCTCGCTCAATCAAAGCCTTTGCGCGCTACTGTTGTTGGTGGCGGATTCATTGGTCTGGAAATGGCAGAAAACCTAGTTGAACGAGGCGTGAACGTTACCTTGCTTCAACGCCCTAATCATCTTATGCACTCACTTGACCCTGACATTGCATCGCTTTTACATAATCGCATGCGCGAAGCAGGCATAACCTTAAAGCTAGGAGCTGATGTCACGGGATTTTCCGAGACCGCAAACGAAATAAGCACCTCCTTCAAAAACAAAGGAGACGAAACAGAAGCAACTGGCCAAACAGTCGCTTCCGACCTAGTAATTTTGGCCATTGGTGTTGTGCCCGAAAATAAACTTGCAAAAGAAGCTGGTCTTGAGTTGGGCATAAAGGGCTCAATTAAGGTGAACGAGCACCTTTTAACAAACGATCCCAATATTTATGCCATTGGCGATGCTATTGAAACGACCCAAGTTGTTAGTGGGCAACCTGCACACATTGCCCTGGCGGGTCCCGCAAACAAACAAGGACGTATAGTTGCTGATCACATTTGCGGTATTTCGCGTACCTTTGCAGGATCAATAGGTTCTTCAATTATGAAAGCATTCGATCTTACGGTAGCAACCACAGGTCTCAGCACTAAAGCAGCCGAAGGCACAGGACTTGATTTCGATTCGATCATTATCACACCCGCTTCACATGCCACCTACTATCCTGGCGCTCACACTATGACCATGAAAGTACTATTCGAGCAACCAACAGGCCGTATTCTTGGTGCGCAAATTATAGGACGCGATGGTGTCGACAAACGTATCGACGTGCTCGCCGTGGCGATTAAAGCAGGCATGACCGCTTTTGATCTAACCGAGATTGATTTAGCGTATGCCCCGCCTTACGCATCCGCTAAAGATCCTGTGAACATGGCAGGCTACGTCATTGAGAACATCCTTGAAGACACCGTAGAACAAATCCATTGGGACGAAGCGCTAACCATTGCCGCAACAGATACGAATGCCGTAATTCTAGACACACGCACTCAAGCAGAATTTGATCGCGGCCATATTGGAAGTAACGAATCGTGCGGTGAAGATACCCTCCACCCCGTAATTCATATTCCCGTCGATGAATTACGTAATCGATTGGAAGAATTGCCTCGCGACAAGAAGCTCCTTGTTCACTGCGCAACAGGCATTAGAAGCTACATTGCTTGCCGCATCTTGAAACAACATGGATTTACTTGCGTCAATATTGCAGGAGGTTACACGTTCTACCAAGCCTTGCACCTAGATAGAAATGCTGAAACCGAAAATATTGGCGATTGTGGGTTAAAAGCATAAATTTGGTACCATCTAAACACAGCTTTATGTAACAAACCACGCTCGACAAGAAAGCATCAACGATGGGCGATTCCGCAAATAACCAAAACGAACAACTCGCTACTATCAAGGCGCTGTTATCGCAGCGCCTTCCCTTTTGGATCAACCTTTCTGAAAAAGAGCAGGCTGCAGTCGTTACTCATACCCGATATACTCGCTTTTCCAAAGGAGACCAAGTCAGAAATCCTTCCACTCCTGCTGGCGTTATGCTGGTGCTATCTGGCGGCTTGCGCGCTTATATGCTCTCCGATGAGGGAAAACAAATAACCTTATTCCGCGTAGGGGAACAGGAAAGTTGCGTTTTAGCAGCATCATGCGCATTAACCATGATTACCTTTGATGTGTTTTTGGACGCAACTAGCGATGCTGAACTGCTAATTATCGATCCTGCATTCTTTGCGCAGTTAGTCGAAGAAAACGTCTATGTTGAAGCGTTTACCTATCGCCAAACAGCGGAACGTTTCAGCGAAGTTATGTGGGTGATGGAGCAAGTGCTGTTCATGAGCTTCGATGAACGCCTTGCGGTATTCCTGCTAGATGAAGTTGCGCGCAGTGGTTCAGAAAAGCTCCAACTTACTCACGATGAAATAGCGCACCACCTAGGTAGTGCGCGTGAGGTTGTTTCTCGCATGTTGAAACGATTTGCCGATGATGGCTATGTGTCGCTTTCGCGTGGGACGGTCGAAGTTGTCGATAAAAACGCCCTGCGGAAATTAGCGAGCACAAATCATTAAGCAATACCTATCGTAAGCTTTCCGCCAAGTACGCAGCCTACCTATAAATCGTTAGTCAAGTCGGCGCATTCTGTAAGCCTTTTTACTTTTCCTGATTACCGAATGCATCCATCATTATGCTTACTATTCCGCATACAAGCCCACCAGCAACCCAGGCAAGCCAAAACCACATAGCAGTTGTTCCTTCGGGCTGAAAATTTGAAGGATCAGGCGAAGACAGAATCGGGATAAACAGTAATCCAAGACCAACAATCGTGAAGAAGATCATAATGACACCGCACAATGCACCTTTCTTGGAAGTATGCTTTTTCTTCTGTATAAGAGATTCCTTTAATTCGGTATCCAATTGAGCATTTACGATATCTTCCATTTCTAATTCGTCGGCAACGTTTTTGTTGTATTCGGCAACATTAGTACGTCCAAGCAATATTCCATAGTGAGTAATATTCCACACGCCAAGAGCGATAAAGAATAGCAGGAAAAAGTAGCTCCAGCTCTCCATCTCAGGATTACTCTCCAGAATAAGCATGCAACCAATTCCCACAAAAATGCAGGCAATGCCGCCAATAAGACCATACGTAAATTTACTACGAGCCTGAGTTTTATCTTCCTCGGTATAAAAGTCTTCAATATAAGGATGAGCTTTTACAAAAGCTGAATGAGCCATGCCCGCTGGAATAATAAACGCAAGTCCAATCAAAGTACCTATAAGCACCAGAATAACGAACAAACCATCTTTGCCATTCCAATCCGAAAGAGCAATAGT
>URVA01000133.1 GCA_900551155.1 uncultured Eggerthella sp.
CATTTTCGCAAAAATTAGGCCTCCAAAGACAGATAGCGCTTCCTTAGAAAACCGAGCCCGTAGCCGAATCTGTGTCAAAGAGGTGCTTTCTAAAGGAACTGCGTTATTAGCGCCTAGCTCTACTTAGGCGCCCTGCTCCGCTTTAAGCGCCCAGCTCTGCTTCGATAACCTGAGCGATCTTCGCAGCTACCTCATGAGCCTGCTCATGAGTGGGAGCTTCGACCATAACACGCACCAAAGGCTCAGTACCACTCGGACGAACCAAAATGCGACCGCTGTCGCCAAGTTCGCCATTACCAGCCTCGATAGCTTGCGCAACAGCACTATTGTCAGTTACCGCATGCTTGTCGGTTACTTTTACATTGATTAACTCCTGAGGGAAGCGCTGCATAACACTTGCGACCTCAGACACCGTACCTCCCTTGCGCAAGCAAGCAGAAACGAATTGACATGCCGTAACAAGACCATCACCGGTGGAGTTATGCTTCAAGAAAATCATATGGCCGCTCTGTTCGCCACCAAGCACGAAGCCACCTTCGCGAAGCTGCTGAAGTACGTAGCGATCGCCTACCTGCGTTTGGATAACGTCAATATCGGCGTCTTTCATGGCTTTAGTAAAGCCCAGATTGCACATAACGGTAGAAACTACGGTATTGCCAGGAAGCTCGTTGCGCTCCTTTAAGTCGATTGCGCAAACCGCTTCTACTACGTCGCCATCAATTTCGTTGCCCAACTCATCGACAAACATAACGCGGTCCGCATCACCATCGTGCGCGATACCGATGTGAGCATTCGTTGCCTTCATTAAATTCTTAAGGGGCTCAAGATGGGTTGAACCGCACTGAACATTAATATCAGTGCCGTTGAAATCGTCGTTAATAACAATTACTTCTGCGCCCAGTTCTTCAAGCGCACGTGCCGTAGTAAGCGAAGAAGCGCCATGACCCGTATCCAGCGCGATCTTTAGGCCCTCGAACGACACGCCTTCGTCGCGCACCAGCGACACTGCATGGTTGATATAAATATCGCAAGCGTTTTCAACAGGAACAATAACGCCAACTTCATCGCCTGATGGAAGCTGATCGGCTGGTGTGCCTCCCGCTTCAACGAATTCTTCGAGTGATGCCTCTACTTCGTCAGGCAACTTGAAACCCTGACCATCAAAGAACTTGATGCCGTTGTACTCAGGTGGATTGTGAGAAGCAGAAATTACCACACCGCCATCGGCATGAAGTTCGCGGGTTAACAGCGCAACACCTGGGGTAGGAATAATGCCCGCTGCAAGTACCGTACCTCCCCTGCTCATGATGCCTGCATTTAGTGCGCATTCGAGCATGTCGCCAGAAAGACGCGTGTCCTTGCCGACAACGATGGTCTTGCCAAGAAATTCGACTGCTGCCTGTCCAAGCTCGAAAGCGATATCGCAGGTTAATTCAGTATTAGCAACGCCACGGGCGCCATCAGTTCCAAATAGTTTAGTCATGATCCCCTACTCCTCGTGATGTCCGCGATTCACGTGCTCAGGCTTCAACATCACTACGCCCCCACGTAGCTTGATTTCGTCTTCTGTCATACGTGAATTCATTTCAGCTGCAAATTCATCAAGCGAAATACCACAGCGCTCTAGCAAAACCATAAGGTGATACACCACATCGCCCGCTTCGTAGCGCAGGTGATCGATTTCGGCGCTTCGAGCAGTTTCGCTAACCGCTTCTGGGTTTTCAGCGGCTACCGCATCAAGTGCAGCGACATCTTTTGCTGCAAGCGTAGTTTCGTGCGCTTCTTCGACAAGTTTTTTGAGCAGCTTGTCCAGATCGCCCGTCAAAAGACGATGGGTGTAGCTTTTTTCACCCGCATTACGGCGCTCATGAATCGTATGAGCAAGAGATTCCAACGCCGCACCAATTTGGCTTTCTGGTTGCGGACGATCATCTGATATATAGGTTTTCATTCAATGAATCCTTCTAGTTTTTTGCATACCTTCATAGGATACCGCAGCATCCACTCATCAGGCTATAATTCCCCAGTATTCATAACGAAAATTGCAACTAAACTCTATTCTTGAGGTAAGTGAAAGCACCTAATTTTGAGCGAGCTAAAGCGCTCAGAAGTTGTGCCGCCAAAGGATACGACTACGCCTAAAAGCTCAGATTTAGTACTCTTCGCTTTCTAGAGCTGCGCCAAGATACGCTTGCGCGAAGCGGTTACTTCCGCCAAAGCACGCGCTACGTCGATGGTAAGAAACTCACCATCTTTATAGAGTGCCTCGCCGTCAACCATGGTAAGCACCACATCGCTTCCCTGCGCCGAGAAGATTAAAGCTCCCACCAAATCATCCGCTGGACGCATCCATGGAGTATCAGCATTAAGCACTACCAAGTCTGCCTTATTCCCCACAACAATGTCTCCGCAGTTGTTGCGACCTTGCGATAGCGCACCGTTGCGTGTCGCAATCTGAACAAGATCGGCAGACGACAAACCAAGCGGCGTGTGATTATGAGCGCGCTCCATCAACGCCAGCAGATACATATCCTTAAACATGTTGTGATTGTTATTGCTTGCTACACCATCGGTGCCCAACGCAACCGTGATTCCTGCTTCACGCATGGCAACAACTTCTGCAATGCCGCTTCCCAGCTTTGCATTCGAAGCGGGACACGTTGCTACAAATACGCCTTTATCTGCTAAGATCGCACGATCGTTATCGGTTAGCCACACGCAATGCGCCGCCGTGGTAGGTACATCAAAGATTCCGCACTCGGCAAGATATTCAACAGGCGTCATGCCATTGTGACGCTCCTTGCACCCCTCTACTTCCGATGCGGTTTCGCACACATGAACTTGCATGCGAACTCCCGCTTCTTTTGCTGCCTGCGCCAATCCTTGCGCTACCTTTGCTGTGGAGGTGTATTCGGCGTGGAGGTTGAAATCGACCAGCAAACGACCCTTCGCTGCACCATGGAATTCCTTGATAAGATCCTGGTTTTTTGCTGCTTCAGGAATTTCGTCGTACGAAATATCGGGATCGAAATCCAAAACACTATGACCCAAATTACACTTAGCTCCCGATTCAATAATTGCTTGAGCACGCGCCTCTGAGTGATAGTACATATCGGTAAAAGAAACCACACCAAAACGAAGCATTTCAGCAATACCAGCAAGTGTTGCATGGTAAGAATCGTTATCAGTCAAAAGAGCTTCGAATGGGAAAATTGCTTCGTTGAGCCAACGATCAAGTGGCATGTTTTCGCCAAGGCCTCGAAGAAGCGTCATGGGAACGTGGGAGTGCGCATTATACAAACCTGGCATTAAGATCTTGCCGCGCCCGTCGTAGGTTTCGTCGTATGTTGTCGGCATGTCCGATGTCGCATGGGTGCCCGATATTGCGCGTATACCCGATGCAGCGTGAGCGTCAGATGACGTCGGCATGTCCGATGTTGCATGTGCGTCAGACAACCCCACTAAATCCGCTGTCCGTGGATCTTCGGCACCGACATACACGATTACATCATCTTTCACACCAACATATGCATGAGGCGTATGGTTACCCTGCGCATCAATAAGATCTATATCGCAAAAAAGAATTGAACTCATTCCTGTTCCTTTTCGTAAAGTTTCACTCAAGCATTCTAGTAGCAACCATTATACAAAGTGCCACTTTTTTAAAAAATGCGCCCCCACCCTGCAGAAAAACCCCGAAAGTGAGAGGGTTGCTTCAGGAGCAACTTCCAAAATTGTCACGAAGCAAGCAAAAATGGATATCAACAAGCACGTATAAACCTTAAAGAGCAGTTGGTGTTATGGCGAGTCTCTCACAAACGGCATTTTTCTGCAGGGTACCCCCTTTATTTTGGGAAAAAGTAGG
>URVA01000134.1 GCA_900551155.1 uncultured Eggerthella sp.
TAAATCGAACTCGGATTTAAACACAGCTAGAAAGTCTTACTCAATGAACCGTTTTTCGGAAAAGTCATCGTCACCAAAATCATCCTCAACAAACCCCAATCAGGCACAGCTTGAAGCCTGCACCCCGAAAAAAGCTAACTGCTCCACGGAAAGCACCCTGGCGCATTCTGCCAGCTGCCCCGTTCAAGACAAATGCGGTGCTTGCCAGCTTCTTGCCATCCCCTACGAAGACCAGCTTTTCCAAAAACAACAAGAAATGATGGCATTGTTCGACAAGCTTGTTACCAAACACACGGTAGTAAGCCCTATTGCTGGTATGGAGAATCCGTATTACTACCGAAATAAGGTAACCTCCCCTTATGTTCCAGGCAAAAAAATCCGCCCAGGAAAAACAGGAACAAATTCGAAAAAGCACCTTAAGAAGATCTCGAATAGCAAAACTTCGAAAAAAGCATCGCGTCTTGATACAGCTCAGCGCGAAATACTCTGTGGCATGTATGCCGCAGGTACCCACAACGTAATTGCGACCGACAACTGCCTTTTGGAAAACAAAACCGCAAAGCGTATTGTGTTGGCAATTAAGCAGCTTATGCAGCGCTACCATATGGAACCTTACAACGAAGATACCGGCAAAGGTTTTGTTCGTCATGCCGTTATACGTGTGGGCCATGCATCAAATGAAATGCTCGTTACCCTTGTCACTAACGAAAAAGCATTTCCTGGATCGAAGAATTTCTGTCGTGAACTCGTAAAACGCATACCAGAAATCACTACCATTGTACAAAACGTCAACACACGACAGACCAATGTAATTCTAGGAGAAGAAGAAAAAACACTGTATGGTCCAGGTTTTATCTTGGATGAATTATGTGGGCTAAGCTTTCGTATTTCTTCGCATTCCTTTTATCAGGTTAATTCAACACAAACCGAGGTGCTGTATCGCCTCGCAATTCAGATGGCTCACCTTTCTGGAACTGAAACCGTACTGGATGCTTATTGCGGCACAGGAACAATTGGGCTTGTTGCAGCGAAAGGCTTGCCAGAAGCGCCACAAGAACATGCCGCAAACGTAATTGGTGTTGATAATATTGCCGCTGCCATCAAAGACGCAAAAAACAATGCTCAACACAACGGGATCGAAAATGCGCAATTCATTACCGATGATGCAGGAAAGTTTATGACGCGCCTTGCCGCCGAAGGCGAGCAACTCGATGTACTCCTTATGGATCCTCCCCGCGCAGGAGCAAGCGAAGATTTCCTTAAAGCAACCTGCGTCTTAAAACCAAACCGCATTGTTTATATTTCTTGCAATCCCAAAACACAACAACGCGACGTCGCCTACCTAACCAAGCATGGATACCATCTGCTACGCATCCAGCCTGTGGACATGTTCCCTCATACCGACCATACCGAAAATATCTGCCTTCTTGAATTGTAAATAGGGAGTGTTGTAAATAGAACTCAGCTATTAATTGCCTACGCACGTTTTATTACGTTCAACGTATTGACTGTTCCTCTTTTATTCTCTATATTAGAATTATTCTAATTCTAGTTAGGAATAACGATGAGAGAAAACGCTCGACAGATATTAGAAATTATCAATAACTCGAATGAGCATCTAACCGCTGAGCAGATACACATTCGCCTTAAGGAAAACAATTCCAAGGCGGTGCTAGCTACGGTGTACAACAATCTTGCGAATTTGTACCAAAATGGGCTCATTCGTAAAGTTGCCGTTGCTGGATTTCCTGATCGTTATGACAAAATGGAAGTACGTCACGATCATCTTGTTTGTAAACAATGCGGAGCGCTTTCCGATGTTGTACTGGAAGATCTGACTGCAAAGCTAGAAAAGGAAACAGGAGTACATGTACTGTCTTACGACTTAAATATTGACTACCTTTGCCCTAGCTGCGCAGCAAAATTTGAAGCCACCGATGGAGAATTAGAGCCTGTTAACAAATAACACCACGAAGGAAGCATGCATCTCCTAGCCTCCAGATAGCAACAGAGGTGCTCTTCATAAAGAGGGACGGACAACAAAACAATCGAGGTAGAAAGCCTCATGGAAGGAGCCTAACATGGCTAACAAGTACGAGGGAACTCAGACCGAGAAGAATCTCGAAACCGCTTTTGCGGGCGAATCTCAGGCTCGCAACAAGTACACCTACTTCGCTTCTGTTGCTAAGAAGGAAGGTTACGAGCAGATTGCTGCTTTGTTCCAGAAAACTGCTGACAACGAGAAAGAGCATGCAAAGCTTTGGTTTAAAGAGCTTGGCGGATTAGGCGACACTGCAGCAAACCTGGAAGCAGCTGCTGATGGCGAAAACTACGAGTGGACCGACATGTATGACGGTTTCGCTAAAACTGCTGACGAAGAAGGCTTCCCAGAGCTTGCTGCTAAGTTCCGCATGGTTGCTGAAATCGAAAAGCATCATGAAGAGCGCTATCGTGCTTTACTGAAGAATGTAGAAACCAAGCAGGTATTTGAAAAGAGCGAAGTTAAGGTATGGGAATGCCGCAACTGTGGTCACATCGTAGTTGGCACTAAGGCACCTGGTGTTTGCCCTGTATGCCTGCATCCTCAGAGCTTCTTCGAAGTACACGCAGAAAACTACTAAGCCATCAACCGACAAAGTAATTAAAGCAAGAATGAATCTTGAACGAGACGCAATACCAAACAGGATTCGTAAACAGGATTCGTCTTCTTGCTCTTAATTGTAAGCACCCACAAAGCCTATCTGGTAAAAGCCCGATTCATTTACCATAGGCATCACAAGACGAAACAAGAGGTGCGAAAGCGGGCGGATTTTCCGACCGCTTTTTTCATATCTATGCGCTCTTCGGGTTATAGACTACGCGTTATAGACTAGATGGTAATAAGTGTTTTATCGGTTAAGCAGTTGATCCATCGCAATTTCATCATTTTCGGAAAGTGGAGTTACCAGTGGTTTTCCTTCTGCATCCACTAAAACCGTTACACCGCAGCCACTGGTCATATTTGAAGATGCCAAAAAGTAATTCACCCCTGTTTCAGCATCTACGATGATCTTGCGCACATTAGTAACACCCTGAGAATACACTTCAACAAATCGCTCTTTAGCCATGATTGTTCCTCCTCTACGCTGAGAGCTTCTTTTAAAACCTATTTCGTTTTTACAAAGCTTTGTTTACGAATGACTTAAACAAATATGGTCGACAAAATGCTAATTAATCCCCAACCGCAGCAGAACCCAATAATTATTGCTGCAACAGTTTTTAAGGCAAGCTTTCCCCACCATATTCTTCCTGCACGTTGATTACGTTCAGTAAGCACCTGTGGATCTTCACCTTGCATAAATGCTTCAACTGCCTGATAGGTGAAAAGCTGATTGTCATGCTTAATTCGTTCTGCCAAAGTGGCACTTACAACCGCAGGAACAAAAAGAATTGCAGCAGGTACTGCAATAGCCGCCAAAGATAGATCAAGCAACATTGTTATTACTATCCAAGCTGCTGCCACTGCAAAAGATGCCACCATTACTATACCCAGCTTGTTGAGCTTTTTTGCTTCTGCACTTAATACCTGTTTCATTTCTTCCACATCTCCTTTAATAAGCGAATCAACACTTACGTCGAAGAGATTGCTTAAGAGCAGCAGGCTTTGCACATCAGGATAGGTCCGATCAGTTTCCCAGTTCGAAATAGTTTGACGCGAAACGAAAATTGCCTCCGCCAATTCTTCCTGGGACATACCTAAACGAGCGCGATGCTCTTTGATATGCGTTGCTAGTTCCATGCAATCCCTTTCTGGTAGGAAATGTCTCAGATCGTGGATTACTCTACCACCTAATAGTTTTGACATGAAAG
>URVA01000135.1 GCA_900551155.1 uncultured Eggerthella sp.
CGTCTCTGACGGGCTATTCCGGAAATATCCTTATAAATGTGGTAATTATGCTGCTATTCCTTGTGGCATTTTTGGCAATTGGCTTATTCCTGCGTCCATATTTCGTAAATTTGAATCGCATGGTTGCTCATCAAATTAAGGAAAGCGACATCATTAATGGAGAAGAAGCGGAGCTTCCTGCACGACGCTACAGGACCACGTTGCTTATCCGTTCGCTTATTAACCAAAAAGAATATCGTCAAGAAATTCTAAACCGCTACGAGGAATACAAGCGGCACTATGAAAAAGGTAAGCGCTATGCCATTACCCTTGCAATTGTGATACCCGTTATTGCAACGGTTATTATGGCGTTGCTTTCCGTAGAAAAAGTAATGATTCTTACCACCTGGCTTGTATGGCTGGTGCTGGTAATTCTGTTCTCTATTGTTGTGGAATTTATTCGCGACAGGCTTGATCACGAAGTTGCGCTTTCGGGGTATAGTAACGAAACAATTCGTGGGTTCTATAGCGAGGTTGATTCAAAAGCAACTTCTTTATCTAGCGAATACGAAGCAACTGATGCTAATCAGGTAACACACGCTGATCAGATGCCTTCTTCATCATCGGAAGGAGGCGATAGGCAATGAAAAACATCGTTCATTTGTTTTTGTATGATTTAAAGCATTTATTTAGCAACGTAATGACGGTCATTATTGTTCTTGGCCTGGTTTTGCTTCCCTCCATATTTAGCTGGTATAACGTTTTGGCCTGTTGGGATGTGTTTGGAAATACCGATAATTTAAAGGTCGCGGTAGCAAATACTGACGAAGGATACCAAAGCGATCTTGTTCCTCTTGAGGTAAATCTGGGGGATCAAGTTCAAAATGCGCTTCTAGAAGACAAAGAGATGCAATGGGTGTTTACCTCTGAAGAGGATGCCATTGAAGGTGCAGAGTCGGGTAAATACTATGCTGCTGTTGTTATTCCGAAGAGCTTCAGTAAGGACATGATGACGTTCTATTCTCCCGAAGTAGAACATGCCAGCATTTTGTACTACACCAACGAAAAGAAAAATGTTGTTGCGCCAAAACTTACTGAACGCGGCGCGGATGATGTTGCAAATAAAATCAACACCATATTTGTTGAAAAAATAAGTGAAGTAGGGCTCAATGTAGCTTCTTCTCTTGTTGATTATTCCGAAGAAAAGGGAAGCGCTAATCAGATAGCTCAACTTTCAGAAAGCATTTCGGAGGCAAGTGATCGCATGGCTCAAACATCGGAAGTGCTTTCTGCCTATGCATCATTGTTGTCTACTTCTCAAACCTTAATATCTTCTTCGGCGGAGTTATTGGGAGATACCTCTCGTTCAGCTGAAGATGTGTTGCAAGCCGCAAATGAGGGCAAAGATTCAATTGATTCTTTGACGGGAACCATGGCAACTACAACAGAAGCTTTGCAAGATGCCCTTGATAAAAGCGCACAGGGCTATACGGGAGTTTCCGATTCTATTGATAATGCTTTTAACTCAACCGATACTGCTGCAAGCGACTCAGCTACATCCTTAGACAATCAAGCAGCTTCTATTTCTCAGCAATCTGAAGCGTTTAGGGGTCTTGCAGATACTCTTTCTGCCTGTCAGGTTCCTGAAGAGTTTCAGGGAAGCTTGGACGCGTTTGTTTTGCAATTACGCGCGTCTGCTGATTCGCAAGATCAACTAGCGCAAAACTTACGTGCTATGGCTGAATCTATTCGGACTGAAAACAGTGAAGCGCAAGCTAATCACGACGAGGTAAAACAGCTGGCTTCTCAGGCGCAGTCAAGTGTTTCTGATTTGTCTCAGGATTACAATTCAACGATTAAGCCGCAGTTGGAATCTCTTCAATCTCAATTACAGCAAGGCTCTTCGAGCTTGCTGGATAATGCATCACTGCTTTCTTCTGGTGCTCAAGACATTCAAGGCTCTGCTGATTCTGTAGTAGATAGTCTTAGCGATGCGCAACAGCGCTTGGAATCGAGCGCTCAAACTTTGCAGCAATCATCAGATTACTTGGCTGAATTAAGTACGGCAATGAATAAGGCGGTTTCTTCGGGTAACTGGGATGATCTTAAGCAAATATTACGTGCTGATCCAAGTGAGCTTGCCCAAGCACTTGCTGCTCCTGTGCAGGTTGAGCGAACAGCGCTGTATCCTGCTTCGAATTTCGGTTCTCAAATGGCGCCTCTATATACTATGTTGGGCCTTTGGATTGGATCGCTTTTGTTAGCAGTGGCAATTAAGGTTACTGTTTCTCGTCGTGCGCAAGATGAATTAGGATACGTAAAACTCTATCAGGTATTCTGGGGCAGGTTTATTACCTTTGCATGTTTGTCATTTGTTCAGTCAAGCATTTTAGCCCTCGGTAACATGCTGTTCTTGCAGGTTCAGGTTGCTAATCCGTTGTTGTATATGCTTTGCTATTGGGTCTCGGGTTTGGTATTTACGTTCATTATCTACACCCTGGTTGTTTCGTTTGCTAATTTAGGCAAGGCTTTGGCGGTATTCTTGCTAATCATCCAAGTATCTGCTGGTGGCGGAAGCTATCCTTTGCCAATGCTGCCCGATTTTGTTCAGGCTATCAGTCCTTTCCTCCCGTTAACGCACGCTATTAATGCTCTTAGAGCTGCAATGATGGGTCTGTATCAGATGGACTTTTGGGTAGAGTTAGCTACTTTGCTGGCATTCGTAATTCCATTTTTGTTATTGGGGCTCGTTCTGCGAAAGCCTCTTATTAAGTTGCTGAATTGGTATGTACGTAAAACCGAAGAATCAAAGCTGGTTAATTAGATAAAAATTGAACTTTTTACTTAGATTTGTGGATTTATGGCTTTAAAACTGTTAAATCGTACGACCATTAACGGAAAAGTTCAAAATAATAGAGAGCTATTCATTCGAATCCTCTACAATGAGTTCAATTTGAAGTTTGAAATTGAACTTCTTTGATCTAAGGTAGTTACGATTATGACCAATGCATCTCATAGTTCTGCTCAGATTTTTGGTAGCAGGTTAAAAGAAGCCATGGCTGCTCAAAATATCAAGCAGGTTGATTTAATTGCTCAGGCTAATGCTTTAGGTGAAAAGCTAGGAAAAAGCCAAATCAGTCAATATGTCAGCGGGAAAACAATTCCTAGAAAAGACACACTTGCTTTGCTCGCTCGAATTCTTGGTGTTGATTCTCGTTGGTTAAGGGGGGAGTCTGGGGCCGAACCTAACCACGACATTGATAAGGGTTTGCACCACCATACTCCCTTACCTCAAAGCACTAGTAACAATCACTCTCCCTTGGTAGGTCAAACTTTTTCTGAAAAAGACGATTTGCCTAAGGTTTCTTCCACTTCGAAAGGTTCTTCCATGCGTGAATTTAAGAAATCTTCAAAATTAGATAATGTTTTATACGTGGTCCGGTAGTTGATGAAGCAGCTCGTATGGAGGCTGAAGGCACCCGCATCCTTAAGTTAAACATTGGCAATCCTGCACCCTTTGGGTTTAGTACGCCCGATGAAGTTATCTACGATATGCGTCAGCAGTTGGTTGATTGTCAGGGGTATTCTGATGCAAAAGGGCTGTTTGGTGCTCGTAAAGCAATCATGCAGTATGCTCAG
>URVA01000136.1 GCA_900551155.1 uncultured Eggerthella sp.
ATTCCAGAATTTATTGGTCGTATTCCTGTTATTACTTCGCTCAAAGAACTTTCTAAAGAAGATCTTGTGCGTGTATTAACCGAGCCAAAGAATGCTTTGGTTAAGCAGTACAAGGCCATGTTTGCCTATGAAGATGCGGAACTTATTTTTGAAGATGATGCGCTTCAGGCAATGGCAGAACAGGCAATTGATCATCAAACGGGAGCTCGTGGCTTACGTAGTATTTGTGAACGTGCCTTACAGGATGTCATGTATGATCTTCCTGATCACGATGGCACTAAGCGTGTAGTAATTCGCCGAAGCGACATCGAAGGTGTCACTAAGCCAGAAATTGAACAGATTGACTCAACCCCTGCGCAAAATGGCGCAAAAGAATAAAGATACAGGAAGGAAGGATTCCATGTCGTCAGACAATAAAAGCGAAATGTCGGCTTATGGTGACTGGGAAAAGCCGCTTTTCGACGCTTGGAAAGAGCAAGGGTATTTTTCTCGTACGCCAGGATTTGGCAAAAATGGAGCAGATACCTATACCGTGGTAATTCCTCCTCCTAATGTCACGGGTATGTTGCACATGGGTCATGCCCTTAATGACACTATCCAAGATACCTGTGTTCGTCATGCGCGCATGCAGGGTTATCAGACTCGCTGGATTTTGGGTACTGACCATGCTGGTATTGCTACTCAGACTAAAGTAGATAAGAAACTTGCTGAAGAAGGCATTTCTCGTCTAGAAATTGGTCGTGAAAAATTCCTGGAAGCTTGTTGGGATTGGCGTGAAGATTACGGTAATACCATTGTTAAGCAAATTGCAGGCATGGGTTGCTCGTGTGACTATTCGGATGAAAAGTTTACGATGTCACCTGAATATGCCAAAGCAGTGCGCAAGGTATTTTGCGATTGGTATCACGATGGACTAATTTATCGTGGTCGTCGTATTGTTAATTGGTGTCCTTCTTGTACTACGGCTATTGCCGATGATGAAGCAGAATACGTTGATGAAAAAGGACATCTTTGGTATCTTCGCTATCCGCTTTCTGAACCTGTTGATGGCATTGAATACTTAGTTGTTGCTACTACTCGTCCTGAAACCATGTTAGGCGATACGGGTGTAGCAGTTTCTCCTAAGGATGAGCGTTACAAGAATCTGGTTGGTAAGACTATCGACCTTCCTATAGTCGGACGTAAAATTCCTATTTTTGCTGATTACTATGTCGATTCTGAATTTGGCACGGGTGCGGTAAAAACAACCCCAGCGCACGATCCGAACGACTATGCTATGGGTCAGCGCAATAACCTCGAGCAAATTAATGTTTTTGATGAGCACGCAGTGGTCGTTGAGGGTTATGGCAAGTTTAGCGGTATGACACGCGACGAAGCACGTGAAGCTATTGTTGCTGAATTTGAAGCATTAGGCTTGCTTGACCATGTTGAAGAACACGACCATTCGGTAATGACCTGCTATCGCTGTCATACAAAATTGGAGCCTTGGCTTTCTGAGCAGTGGTTTGTTGCTGTTGATCGATTGAAGGAACGTGCTGCTCAGGTTGTAGAAGACGGCGAAGTGCAATTCCATCCAGCACGTTGGAAGCAGGTATATCTGGATTGGTTGGCCAACTTAAAAGACTGGTGTATTTCTCGTCAGCTTTGGTGGGGTCACCGCATTCCTATGTTCTACTGCGATGAATGCGGTTGGGAAGATGCACTTATGGAAGATACCGAAGTATGCCCTAAGTGCGGTGCTAAGGTACGTCAGGATGAAGACGTATTAGACACCTGGTTCTCTTCTCAGTTATGGCCTTTTGCAACTCAGGGTTGGCCTGATTCTACTGACGAATTGGATAAAACCTATCCTACGCAGATGCTGTCTACTGCTCGCGACATTATGGGCTTGTGGGTTGCGCGTATGGTTATGTCGTCACTGTATTTCACTGATCAGATTCCGTTCAAGGATGTCATCATTCATCCAACTGTTATGGCTGCTGATGGCAAACCTATGTCTAAGAGTCGTGGTAATGGCGTAGATCCTTTGAAGCTGATGGAAGACTACGGTGCAGATGGTATGCGTTTTGGTCTGCTTATGCAGGTTACGGGCGCCCAGGATTTGAAATTCAATGAAAACAAACTGGTTAGCAGC
Organism: uncultured Eggerthella sp.; assembly: GCA_900551155.1. Taxonomy (GTDB): domain Bacteria; phylum Actinomycetota; class Coriobacteriia; order Coriobacteriales; family Eggerthellaceae; genus Anaerotardibacter. Next base: position 2,135 of record URVA01000136.1, read on the forward strand.
CGTAATTTTGCAAACAAAATTCGCAATGCTGCTCGTTTCGTCATGATGAATCTGGACGACTATACGCCAGGCGATCCAGAGCCCACTACTCCTGCAGACCGTTGGATCTTTTCGCGTTTGGCACGCTTGGTTGCCTCGATTGATGAAGCATACAAGGGATTTGAATTTAGCGATATGACGCGCGAGTTGTACGCTTTCTTCTGGAATGAATTCTGCGACTGGTATATTGAGCTTTCAAAGCCACGTTTGTCTGCAGGCGGATCGGATCGTGCTGCATGCCAGCGAAATTTGGTATTTGTGCTTGATACCGCATTGAGGCTTTTGCATCCTGCTATGCCGTTTGTTACCGAGCAGATTTATCAGGATATGCCTGGTGAAAAAGAATCTCCTTACTTGATGATGGCTGCTTGGCCAGATGCTCACGAGCTTGAACGCTACATTGATCCTGATGCAGAACGTGCGCTTGCGATTGTTACGCAAAGCGTTTCTGGTATTCGTTCTATTCGTGCTCGTTATGGTATTTCTCCTAAAACTCAGTTGGAAATGGTAGTAAAAGCCCAGAGCGCTGAAGCCGTTGACTTGTTCAACGAACAGCAGGGTTTGATTGTGGCTTTGGGTAACGTAGAAGTGCTTGAGGTTTCTAAAACTGCTGAAAAACCAGCAGAGTCCACTATGCGTTTGGCTGATGACGTAGAAGTCTATGTAATTTTGAGTGGATTAGTAGACTTTGCCGCCGAGCAAGCCCGTTTGGAGAAGGAACTTGCTAAGCTAGAGAAGGATCGTGTTAAGTTTGATAAGAAACTTTCCAATCCTGGCTTTTTAGCAAAAGCTGCTCCTGAAATTATTGAAAAAGATCGCGCTAAATTGGTAGACATTGTAGATCGTATGGATCGCTTGCAGGCTGAATTAGCGGAAATGAAGCAGGAAGGGTAAACGATGAGTGATCTTCTTTCTCAGATTCTGACACCAGAGGTAATGGGCGCTATAACCGTTATCGCTGTATTGTTCATTATTCTCTATGTTCTTTCAATTTTCTGGTCCGTACGAGATGCTTCATTGCGTGATATTCCTTGGGCGCTCGGTTTACTCTCTATCATTCCTGTAGCTGGCTTAGTTGCCTATTGCATGATTCGCCCCGCACTTTTGAAGAGCGATCGTGAAGAACAGGATTTGGAGATTGCCCTAAAGAAACGTGAGCTTATGCGTTATGGTGATTGCGCTAATTGCGGCTATCCTGTAGAAGAGGATTACGTAATGTGCCCTAACTGCCATCAGCGCTTGAAGAATCTCTGTCCAACTTGCCATCATGCGCTTGATCCTTCTTGGTCTGTGTGCCCTTATTGCACCACACCAATTGGGGGAGGCAGAAATCACGAGTAAGGTTTTTGTGCTACTCGCACATCGCTTTTCTTGTTTTGTTATAAGTTGCCTCTAAATA
>URVA01000137.1 GCA_900551155.1 uncultured Eggerthella sp.
TTCACTGGAGATAAAATAAAAGTTTTAGTTCCTAAAGTTTACAAATTTAATAAGAAAAACGCCCAATTTTTTCTTGCATCTATGAATATTGCTTTTTCAAAATTTTCTTGGGGTAGCTCCAGATTTAATGTTGATGTATTAAAGGAGCAAGTCAAAGCCTTCAACAAAGAGCAAACCGCATCTAAGAACGCCACTATCGTTTACGATGAAGACGCGGAAGACTTCACGCTCAAGCCTGAAGTGTATGGTACCCAGATTGATTTTGAAAAGTTGAATACCAAGGTGTCAGAATGCGTTAAGTCAATGAGAACCGATTGCGAAGTTTCTCAAGAGGATTTCATTATGCCTACGGTTCTTGCTGCGGATCCTAGGACTTTAGCCGCATTGCAGGAAGCGCAAGAAAAGTTTGCCAACAACGTTACGTTGACGCTTAACGAATCCGTTAAGGCGGCAACTATCGACAAGGCAGATATAGCCTCCTGGCTTTATATCGATGATGAAGACTTTTCTCCAAAACTCGACAAAGATAGTGTTTCTGAGTGGGTAGACGAAACTACTGAAGGCATGAATACCGTCGGAACTAAACGTACGTGGACGCGTGAAGACGGCAAAAAGTGCACGGTTTCTGGTGGTACGTATGGCTGGAAGGTTGATACATCTTCTCTAGCAGATCCGGTATACGACACGTTATCTAAGGGCGGAGCAAAGTCTATCGATATTCCTTGTTCGCAGTCTGGCGCTGCCTATAACGGTGCAGGTAAGCGCGATTGGGGTGCTTATGTGGATGTTGATTTAAGCCAGCAAAAGGCTCGCTATTACAGTGCTGATGGGGAACTGCTCCACTCTTGCGATATTGTTTCTGGTCGTCCGACGGCGGATCGTGCTACTCCCACAGGTGTGTATTATCTGAACTCTAAGCAAAGCCCTTCGACGCTTACAGGCTATAAGCCCAATGGGGAAATCGACTACGAAACCCCTGTTGAATACTGGATGCCCTTTGTTGGAAATTCAGTAGGCTTGCATGATGCTACTTGGCAATCTTCATTTGGTGGTTCGCGTTATAAGACAAATGGCAGCCATGGTTGCGTAAACCTGTCTTTATCGGATGCTAAGTGGTTCTACAATAACCTTCCTACGGGAACGTGCATTATTACGCATAACTAATCTCTATGAACTAAGTAGCTTAGGCCTAAGGATACGTATCTAAGGCAAAAGTTAAATGACTAGCTTTTCATGTGAGCTAAAGTGCTATTTCGAAACTGTTGTAGCCCTGATGTGCTATTAGATTAGTTCTTCTGAAATTGCGCTATAATACTTTTCTCAGGCGCCCATAGCTCAGCTGGATAGAGCAGTGGACTTCTAATCCAAAGGTCGTAGGTTCGAATCCTACTGGGCGCGCCAGTTGTGAATTATATAAACCCGCAGGATGTTTATTCTTGCGGGTTTATTTATAGACTGGGGTTGTTAAGCTAAAGTAAGTTTCATTAACCACGTTTACTCTCAACACTTCGCGGAGGGATTCAATATGCATTTTGATGATGCACCTATAGGCATCTTTGACTCTGGCTTTGGTGGCCTTACGGTTGCACGCGAAGTTATAAAAGCTCTTCCTGAAGAAAGTGTTATTTTCTATGGCGATCGTGCCTTTTGTCCCTATGGTCCTCGTGATCCTGAAGAGGTAAAAGGTTTCGTGCTCGAGATTTGTCAGTGGTTAATTGAGCGCAAGGTAAAGATGATTGTAATTGCTTGTAACACCGCTACCGCAGCTGGTCTTGAGGCAGCGCAGCAAGCATTTGATATTCCTATTATTGGTGTAGTAGAACCAGGGGCTCGTGCAGCGGCTCGTGCAACACACAATCGTCGTGTGGGCGTAATTGCCACTAAGGGCACTGTAGAATCAGGAGTGTATACCAAAGCTATCCGTAATATTGATGCGGGAATCACGGTGTTTTCTACTGCCACGCCTCGTTTTGTAGAAATTGCTGAACTCGGTATTCGTATGGCGAAGGGGCCTATCGAAAGCTATACTTCACTTGCTTCAAAGGTCTACATCCGTCCAGAGTTCCAAGAAATTGCTCAAGATTACTTGGAGCCTTTGCGTAGAAGTGAAATTGATACGCTTGTTTTAGGGTGCACCCATTTTCCTTTATTAAAGGCTCTTATTGGCGGAGTTGTTGGATCGCATGTAAAGCTTATTTCCTCGGCAAAAGAAGTTTCCCTTGATTGTAAGGACTTGCTTACAAGAAGAGAAGCGTTAGCACAGCCAGGGCATATTCCTACCTATCAGTTCGCTTCTTCAGATCCTGATGTTGAAGAGTTTGCATCGTTCGGAGAGCGCGTGTTGCGTATGCCGTTAGGTCATGTGGAGTTTGCACCGCTGCGTTAGTGGTTTGGCGGAAACGATGATACTTCTTCTTAGGGGAAAGATTAGAAGGGATACTTATGACGAAAACAGTAATTATTGCTACCAATAATGCACATAAAGTTGAAGAAATAGAATCAGCGCTTTCCTTTAAGGGCTGGGAGTTTAAAACCTTAAAGGAAGCTGGCATTACTTCAAATCCTGAAGAAACTGGTACAACGTTTGTAGAAAACGCCCGTATCAAGGCTCAGGCGGCTCATGAACTCAGTGGAAAAGCTACTTTAGCTGACGACTCGGGATTGATCGTTGATGCCCTTGATGGAGCACCAGGAGTATATTCGTCTCGTTATAGTGGCAAAGAAGGAGACGATGCTGCCAATAATGCAAAACTTCTTCGTGAACTAGCGAATGTCCCTCAAGAAGAGCGCTCTGCTCGCTTTGCCTGTTCTTTAGTGTTTATAGACGAAGATGGTTCAGAAACCGTCGCAGAAGGCTTTATAGAAGGTTCTATTGGCTTTGAAGAACGTGGCGATGGGGGCTTTGGTTATGACCCCTTGTTCTATCCAGAAGAGTTCAAGGGAGAGAAATCTTTAGCCGAGGTTTCTCAGACTGAAAAGAATTCTATATCGCATCGAGGAAATGCTTTAAGAAATTTGAAAAAACTACTTCACAAAGACTAGATTCTTGCTATAATAACTAACCGTTGCAGTCGGGATGTGGCGCAGTTTGGTAGCGCGCCTGCTTTGGGAGCAGGATGTCGCAGGTTCGAATCCTGTCATCCCGACCATTTTTATATCTTCATGCGGGTGTAGTTCAATGGTAGAACTCCAGCCTTCCAAGCTGGTCACGCGGGTTCGATTCCCGTCACCCGCTCCAGCTAATAGTTCGGCAATGGCAGATGTCCATTGCTTTTTTATTTTCATGAGTCATTAGGGAATCGAACCGATGAGGTGGAATTCCGTTTATAAAACAGTCCAGTGGACTGATTTTAGGAATTCGCCCGCAGGCGCTTGCGCCAAGGGGCTGAGCGTTCGCAAAGCGGACGCGGGATTCCCGTCACCCGCTCCAGTTTGCAAATTCGGCTTATCAGCCGAATTTTTTATTTTCTCGAAAGTATTTTTGGACAAAAACCACTGTAATGCAGG
>URVA01000138.1 GCA_900551155.1 uncultured Eggerthella sp.
TACTTTCGCAGTACGTTTTTAGTTCCTCAACCGTTACCCTGCTTTTATCTAAAGGCAACACAAATGCCTTAATTGCCTGATCTCGAATAGGGTCATCTACACCAATAACAGCAGCTTCTGAAATATAGGGATGTTCTTCGAGTATCTCTTCGATTTCAGTCGTAGAAATGTTTTCTCCCGCACGCTTAACCATATTTGATTTGCGATCAACGAAGAAAAACCAGCCGTTATCGTCCTGATAGCCCTGATCCCCTGTTTTAATTCACTTCTTCTGGCTTATCACTATGTACTCTGGTTTAATCCCGAAAGCTTTTATCCTATTCCGTTACTAGACGAAATGGTAACTATCGGGTGGATTAGTAATTTATTAGGTACCTGTATCGCAATGATAATTGTTGCAATGCTTCTAAAACGATCGAAGCATCTTTCCGATATCACAGGACTTGATAAAGTTATACCCCTTGTACTTATAGCTATAACCTTAGTATTAGAATCCGTTGCACCAAGTGTAGGTAATAAAACCTTACTCTATATGGCATCGATGGCTGCTGGTGCCGTAGAAGGACTTATGCTCATCCTTTGGGGTGAAAGCCTTGTTCGCTCCAATGCAAAATTTTCTGTAATACATATTGGTGCTACCTTTGGATGCACTCTGTTTGCAAGTATGGTATTGGACCTTATTATGCCAAGCTTCGCTACACCAGTGTATAGCGTTTTACTTGTTGCAATTTCGGGCATATTACTTATTTTGCAGTCACGCGCCTTTGAAAATGACTACGTGACGCTTCTCCCGAAAAAAGCTTCGAAGCCAGCAAGAAATACCGTTGCAGTTGTATGCATGATTGGTTTTGTAACCAGCATTACCTGCTATTACTTAACTGCAATTATTCCGTGGGAAGAAATGCCAACACAGATCTTCACCTTTACCATTGGAGTTTTTGCAGCGTCGGTCATGATCTTACTTGTTTGCGTTGTCTGTTCATTCCGTAAAGAAAAAACGTCGATTTTTAAGATCTTCCCTTACTACTTAGTACTGGTAATTGCCTTTTTAGCCGCGTTTATATTAAGCACAGACCTCTATATTATTTCCTTCATTGGTGCTTTATGTATCTCGTCACTCATCGAAATATCACTAATTATGTATTTCGGAATCCTGATGCAAAAAGGATTCTTCTCCCCCGCTACTGCTTTTACCTTATCGGTAGTATCGGCTCGATTCGGCATAGTTATTAGCTCAGAAAACTAGTGCCTCGAGTTTGCGCTCGAGGCACTGCTGGTTATTCGTAAGAAACAATCGTTCCGCCCGCAACAACGCGGTCTCCCTGGTATAAAACCACTGCTTGTCCAGGAGCAGCACCGCGAATAGGCTCGTTAAATTCGATTAATAACGTATCGCCGCAGATACGTGCACTACCCTGACGCAAACGAGCACGATAATTTATCTTAATTTCAACTAACACCGCTTTTGTAAAATCATCATTAGATGGCATCGACACCTTATCAGCCACAATGCGAGAAATGCCCGTTTCCGATTCCCTACCAACAACAAGTGTGTTCGATTCGCAGTCTTTCTTAATCACAAATAAGGGTTCTCCTACCGCAACACCTAAGCCTTTTCGTTGACCAATGGTGTAATGCATCAAACCCCTATGATTACCAAGAACAGTACCCTGCATGTCTTTAATTGGTCCAGGCTCAGGATTACAACTTACATAGCTTTCTATGAAAGAAGCATAGTCTCTGTCGGGAATAAAACAGATATCTTGGCTTTCTTCCTTCTGCGCATTACTGAAACCAGCTTGTAGAGCTAGATGTCGAGTTTCGTCTTTAGATAACCCGCCCAATGGCAATAAGGTATGAGCAAGGTCATCTTGGTTTAGGTGATACAGAACATAGCTTTGATCTTTACGAGGGTCTAACCCCTTACAAAGCTCATAGGTTTGAGTGGTCTCATTAAAACGAATCTGAGCATAATGACCCGTTGCTAAATAATCGCAGTTCAACTGACGCCGCAAGTCGTGCAATGCTCCAAATTTCAAATACTTATTGCATTCAACACAGGGATTAGGAGTAAGGCCTCCCAAATACGCCTGACAAAAAGGGTTGATAACTTTGTTGTTAAACAGATCTCGATAATCAGCAACAACATGTTCAATGCCAAGGGTATTCGCAACACTACGTGCATCTCGTGCTTCAGGAAACCGAGCAAGCAATTCTTTTTCTTGCAGTTCTTCTTGGCAAAAACCATCATCATGGAGAATCATAGTAACGCCAACAACGTCATAGCCCGCATCTAAAAGAAGACGCGCTGCAACGGAACTATCAACGCCACCACTCATTGCGCATAGGACGCGCTTTTTATTATTCACCAAGAGCTCCTAAAACATCGGTATTCATGCTGCCAGTTCTAAACCCCTCTAAATCAAGCGTTATATAGTTAAACCCAAGATCCTTTAAGTTGCTAATAACTAAATCTCGCACCTGAGAATCAATCAATTGCGGAATTTGATCAGGTCCTACTTCTATACGAGCTACATCATCATGAACACGCAAACGAACATTTACAAACCCTAAGCTACGAATGAAATCTTCAGCTTGGTCGATTCTAGAAAGCAAATCATAGGTCAATTCCTGTCCGTAAGGAATACGCGTTGCCAAACAGGCATTAGATTGTTTATTCCAAGTTGGCAGTGAAAGCTGCAAAGAAAGGTCGCGAATATCTTTTTTGGTAAAACCTGCCTTCAGAAAAGGACTCACTACATTCAACTCCTTAATAGCTTTCATACCAGGACGATAATCAGTTAAATCATCAACATTAGTTCCATCAGCAATAATGGAATAACCCTTTTCTGCTGCAGCTTCTTTCATAGAAGAAAACAGCATGGATTTGCAATAATAACAACGTTTCGGACTGTTCATATTAACTTGGTCAAGGGAAAGTACCTCAGGATTACAAATAAGCTGTTCAATCCCTCGCACTTCACAAAATGATTTCGCTTCTTCAAATTCTTTTGCTGAAGTCATAGGAACATGTGAAGTAACCGCAATAACATTCCCAGGAAGCTCCTCAGCAGCAAGCGACAACAGCAACGTAGAGTCCACGCCACCTGAAAACGCTATAGCAAGCTTACTATACGAACGCAACTGCGCCCTTAAGCACAATTCCTTATCCTGCAATGAAACCATGATCAATCCCTTATTAATATCTGCATTACATAATTAAAATGCTTACAATCTAAATCAGTTGAATTCTATTACAAACAAGGAGTAATACATGGCAACTATCTTATTTGTAAACGCATGTATACGCGGTGAAGAATCTCGCACGCTTACGTTATGTCGCGAATACCTTGCTACAAAGTCAGATGACACTATAGAGGAAGTAAACCTTAACGAAATGCAGCTTTCGCCTTTTACAGGAGAAAAAGCAGCTTACCGTATGCAAAAACAAGCAGAAGCAAGCTGGGATGACCCCCTGTTCGATCTTGCA
>URVA01000139.1 GCA_900551155.1 uncultured Eggerthella sp.
GAGAGGTCCACCATAGGCAATATAACAACCCGCATCCGCCCACGGCTTCAGCGCCTGTGCATCTAAGTTAAAGCAATGTAAAAGAACATCTGGTAAGGGCGAATCACCATCGAATACTCCTTCTTCAGAGAGTATTGCAAACCCTTCATCGTGAGCTTCACGCATATGCAAAATAAGAGGAAGTCCTGCTGCTTTTGCTATTCGAATTTGCCGTCTAAAAACCTTGCGCTGAACTTCGCGCGGAGACAAATCATAGTGATAGTCCAGTCCTACTTCACCTAATGCGCAGGTGCGAGGATTGTGAAGACGACGGATTAGATTTTCCTCTAGGGTTTCATCGTAGTATTTAGCATTGTGTGGATGACAACCAATAGCAATGCGAATTTCAGGAATATGGTCAACATACCCTTCAAGACCAGCTTGCTGCAATAGTGAACGGGCTTCATCTTGCCATTGTTCAATCATGGTATAGGTGCGATCGGTGTCCTCAACAGGATCAGTCATAGCGCACACAAAGGTAACACCATACACCGCACAGCGAGCCAACCTTGCAGCTGGATTTTGGAGCATCTGCAAGTGAGCATGCGTATCCGCAACAGGCACACCTAGCGAAACAACACTAGGCACTTCTACTTCACGAAACTTGCCCTTCTTACGACGCTGCAAAAACGCAGTAGTGAAAGCCCCCTCAGCAGAGGGGGCATCACTTGGCATCAAATCAGAATCACCAGAAGTTTCTTGAACTGTAGATTCTTCACTCATAAAACTATCCTTAAGAAGCCCAACTAATCACGACTAATCAAGAGAAAGATCGATAGCATCTACATCCAAACGAGGGTACAGAGGATCGCCTACGGTTACAGGAGAACCTGCCTGTAACTGACCCCAAGCGCTTTCCGCTTCGATATCGGTAATTGCAAAAATGTCGCCCAAACCAAGACGCTTATATACTTCAGCGGAAGTATTTGGCATAAAGGGAGCCATATAGAGCGCAATAATACGAATGGCTTCGAGAGCGTTATAAATTACTGCGGCTAATTCATCGGCCGTTTCTTCGCTTTTAGCCAAGTTCCAGGGAGCAGAATCTTCAACATACAAATTAACGCGGCTTGCCAACTTCTGAACCGCAGCAGCGGCACCAGTAAAGTCAACTTCAGTCATGCAGGCGTCATATTCCTTGTACAACGTATCAGCAATTTCCTTCAAAGGATTATTTTCAGCACCAGCAGGAGCTTGAGGTACCGCACCTTCGAAATACTTCTTAGTCATGTTAAATACACGGCTGCACAGATTTCCCCAGGTGTTAGCAAGATCAGCGTTATATACCTGAACCATGCGCTCTAAAGAGATAGAACCATCATGACCAAACTGAACGTCGGACAAGAAGTAGTAACGATACGCGTCAACGCCAAAAACCTTAACCAAGTCTTCAGGCTTTACGCCGTTGCCCTTAGACTTAGACATCTTTTCACCCTTTACCAACAAAAAGCCGTGGCCAAATACGGTATGGGTAATAGGAAGACCAGCAGCCATAAGCATTGCAGGCCAAATAACACAATGGAAACGCGTAATGTCCTTGCCTACAAAGTGATACTGCATTGGCCAACGAGCTTCAAATTCACCTTCACGATTTTCATCGCCGTAGCCAATACCCGTAAGGTATGCCAAAAGCGCATCAGCCCAAACATAAGCTACATGACCTTCATCGAATGGCAGAGGAACACCCCAGTCAAACGTAGAACGTGAAATGGACAAATCCTTCAAACCGCTCTTCACGAATGAAACAACTTCATTGCGGCGTGTTTCAGGACGAATGAAATCAGGGTTTTCCTCATAGAACTTCAGCAAAGGTTCCTGGAAATCAGAAAGCTTAAAGAACCAGTTTTCTTCCCCACTGGCTTTTTGTACAGGACGCTTACAGTCGGGGCATACATATTCACCCTCGTCGTTTTTCAGCAAATCGCTTTCGTTGTAATACGTTTCTTCGTGAACGCAATACCAACCCTCGTAAGATCCCTTATAGCAGTAGCCCTTGTCGTAAAGCTTTTGCCAGAAGTCTTGAACCGTTTTTGCATGACGAGGTTCAGTAGTACGAACAAAATCGGTATACGTAATATTGAGCAAATCCCATACATCACGAAATGCTGGCTCCATAGAATCACACCAGTCCTGAGGCGTCATACCCTTTGAAGCAGCCGTATCGGCAACTTTCTGACCGTGTTCATCCATACCAGTTACAAACGCCACATCATAACCGTTGAGACGCTGATAGCGAGCAACCGCATCAGCAGCAATGGTTGTGTAGGCTGTTCCCAAGTGCGGTGCAGCATTTACATAATAAATTGGGGTTGTGAACGAGTAAGTCCCTTTGCTCATATTCAAACTCTCTTTCTAGGTGTCTTGCGACCAATGATGCCGTGACAACTTTCGTGGGAACAAAGGCTCATGATGCTTTTGTTCACCTTATGAATAATGGGTTATGCAGTGCAGGCTTACCCAACAATGCATAACCCATGTATTTTACCACGCTGTCATTAATACAGTTTACAGAGTGCTACTTTTTCACGTTCATACAACGCATTGCATTCAAAATTGCAAGAACAGCTACACCCACATCAGCAAATACCGCTAACCACATGGTAGCAATGCCCACTGCAGCAAGAATAAGCACAGCAAACTTAATTCCTAGAGCAAATATGATGTTTTGCCAAACTATACGCATGGTTTTACGCGCAATACCTATAGCACGCGCAATGCTTCTTGGATCATCATCCATAAGTACAACATCAGCAGCTTCAATAGCGGCATCAGAGCCCATTGCGCCCATAGCAATTCCAATATCTGCTCGCGTTAGAACGGGCGCATCATTGATGCCGTCACCAACAAAGGCCAGCTTTTCTTTAGCGCCTGTTTTAGAAAGAAGCTTTTCTACTTCCGTAACTTTATCTTGAGGTAACAGTTGTGCGTGTACTTCATCAATACCAATATCACTTGCCACTGCCTGAGCAACTTCTGCTCTATCGCCTGTAAGCATAACCGTTTTACGGATTCCTGCAGCATGCAAGCTTTGAACGGCCTGCTTAGCTTCAGGTTTTACCACGTCCGCAATAACAATATGACCTGCATATACTCCATCAAGAGCAATGTGAAGAATGGTTCCCACCAGCGAACAATCATGGTAGGCAATGCTTGCTTCATTCATCAACTTATCGTTGCCAATAAGAACAATGTGCTTATCAACTACCGCACGAACACCATGACCACCTTTTTCGGTTACTTCTTCAATACGAGATGGGTCAATTTCGCCGCTATAAGCCTCTTTAAGAGATAGTGCAATCGGATGATTGGAGTACGCTTCTGCATGAGCAGCAAGAGAAAGCATCACTTCTGGATCAATC
>URVA01000140.1 GCA_900551155.1 uncultured Eggerthella sp.
GCGTATCTGCTGCTGCTCCTGTAGCTGTAGCTGCTGCTCCTGCTGCTGGCGAAGCTGCTGCTGAAGAAAAGTCTGAGTTCGACGTTGTTCTCGAAGGCTTCGGCGACAACAAGATTGCTGTTATCAAGGCTGTTCGTGAGATCTCTGGTCTCGGCTTGAAGGAAGCTAAGGAACTCGTAGAGTCCGCACCTGCTCCTGTACAGGAAGGCGTTGCTAAGGACAAGGCTGAGGAAATGAAGTCTAAGCTCGAGGAAGCTGGTGCTGCTGTAACCTTGAAGTAACTATTGTTGCTTTAAGTTCAGCGTTTCTAAACGCAACCTTAACAGTTTGTTTCATATTGGAAACGTATATAAGAAGGGAAGCATATGCTTCCCTTCTTTTCGTTTATAGTGAAATAGATTTAGGTGATGAAATAGCTTGCGCGTCATTTTGTTTTGATTTGCTAGAGAGCTAGAAAAAATAGAAAGCGAGCGAACATGGAAAAGGGATATTTTTCTGCAGCTTGGGGAGATATAACTAAGTCGCCTGGTTGGTTTTCGAAGATACTTCGCATGGGATTGCTGTGCTTCATTCCGATTTTTGGCGTATTGGTAGTGTATGGCTATCTGTATGGCTGGGCTCGCGATATAGCTTGGAACGTACATCGTCCCATGCCTGAGAAGATTTTCGGAAATGAAGATGGAAATCTCTACAAACGTGGTTTCTTTATTTTGGTAATTGGGTTTGTATTTTCTCTGATACCGGGTGCCTTTAGCTTTTTAACATCCATGGTTACAGGGGTTTCTTTCCTGGGGGCTGCAACTGCTTCAAGTGCTCCTTTAGGAGTAGGCTCTTTGCTTATGGCACTCGTTTTTTCTCTTGCGGGATTAGTGCTTACGTTTGCGGTAGTGTTTTTCTATTGGGTAGGCGCTATGCGCTGCGCATTATACGGAACACTGTCGTCTGGTTTTCAGTTCGGTAAAATTTGGGCAATGCTTCGTTATGATTTTACGGGTTTGCTTCGTATTTTTGGTATGTCGCTTATTTGTGGCGCGGTTGTAGGTATTGCTGCGTTTATTATTATCGGACTTTCGGTAACCCTGAGTGTTATTTTTGGTGTTGCGTTCATTCAGAACGAGGCGCAAGCGGTTGTTTTTGCAGTAATAATCTTGCTCTTGATTCTGATTCTCTGCGTAGTTTCTTCTTTTATTTCAGTTTTGATTACCGCTTTGATTTCTCGTGCTTTGGGTTATTGGACTCGTCAGTTCCAGGTTAATTTATGGGGTGGACAAGAAGACCCTATGCCTTTCGAGCTTGAGCAGGCAAGACAGTCTCAACAGCGCTATGATGCCTATGCCGCGCAGCAGAGCTACCAGACACAAAATCCTTATCAGGCAGGTCAACCTTATCAGGCAAATCAGCAATATCAGGCAGGACAGGCTTATCAAGCACCACAGGCAGGACAGCCTTATCAGACGGGTCAACAACAATCTGCACAGCCTTATCAGGCAGGTCAACCAACGCAGCCGAAACAGCCTTATCAGGCTGGGCAAGCAGGTCAGGTGGATCAAGTAGTTCAGACTGAACAGCCATATCAGGTTAATCAATCAGCTCAACCCGAGCAACCGCATCAGGCAAGTCAGATTCAGTCCGAGGAGTCTTCGCAGGCACCATCCGAGTCAGCGCAGCCTGGTGAGCCGCCAATTATAGACGTGGAGCCTATCGATATTCCGAAAGCTTCTGCATCCGATGCGCCTGTTGCTGACACATCTGCTTCTGAAGTCTCTACTTCTGATGTGTCTCCTTCTGAAACATCTGCTTCTGAAGTCTCTACTTCTGATGTGTCTCCTTCTGAAACATCTGTTTCTGAGGCTGTCGCTTCTGATGTGTCTCCCTCTGCTGAAAGTTCCGACGAAAGCGAAAAGAACAAACGCAATTCGCAGTAGATGTTCACGCGTCTTTAATGTAAAAATGCTATCCTTTCAAATGTTGGAATAAAAAGGATCCAAATCAATACAAAGGATCCAAATTGAAATTGTTGAGGGTAAAGATCGCTACAGGGCGATAGGTTGAAGGGAACTATATGAAGACAGAGCTTTGTGATGTACTTGGCATCGAATATCCTATCATTCAAGGCGCTATGGCGCATATCACTGATGGCAAGTTTGCGGCAGCGGTAAGTAATGCAGGTGGTTTGGGTGTTATTGCCTCCACGCTCCATGATGCTCAGTGGGTAAAAGAGCAGGTTGAAATTGCGCGTTCCTTAACCGATAAGCCTTTTGCTGTTAACTTGATTATGGAAAGCGATCTTGTAGAAGAATGCGCACGTATGTGTGTCGAGCTCAAGGTTCCTGTTTGCACGATCAGTGCTGGTAAGCCTGATGCAATTGTTCCTATTCTGGTTGAAGGTGGCGTTAAGGTTGTTTGCCTTATCCCACATGCACGTGCTGCAAAGAAAATGCAGGACCTGGGTGCTACTGCGGTAGTAGCAGAAGGCATGGAGGGCGGCGGTCATATTGGCCGTATGTGCACCTATCCAATGGTTCGCCAGGTTGCTGAAGCGGTAGATATTCCTGTTATTGCAGCAGGTGGTATTGCTGATGGCAAGGGATTCTTGGCAGCACTTGCTCTTGGCGCAGTAGGTGTTCAGATGGGCACCGTATTCCTTGCTTCTGAAGAATGCCCAGTAAGCGATGTATATAAGCAGATGATCGTTGACGCTGCTGACTGCGATACCGTTTTGACAGGTGAATATGGCAAGAAGCAAGTTCGCTGCATTAAGAGCCCCTTCACGGAAGCATTCTGGAAGTTGCATGATTCTGGTGCAACCAGCGAAGAGCTGGATCAGTTCTGCCGTGGTTCTGTAGCCGATGCAAGCAATGGCAACATCGAACACGGTGCTTTCTCTGCGGGTATGATTGCAGGTTTGGTAAAAGAAGTTCGTCCTGTAAAGCAAATTATTACTGATGTGATGGATCAGGCAGACGAAGCTTACGCAGAGCTGAAGCGCATCTATGGTTAGTTTCTTTGCTTTTTAGAAAAGACAAGAAAGTAGTTCTTCTTTAATGAGTTCGCATCATACGAACGCAAAACAAAGGCAGCGCGATAAGCGAAGGCTTGATCGCGATAATAAAACGGTGGTGGCCATGGCACAACTTTATTGCCGTGACCACCACCGTGGCATGCAGGGTGAAAATAATTTATGTCCTGAATGCAGAGAGGTAGTTGAGTATTCCGCTGAGCGCACGCGGCGGTGCCCTCATCTTCACAAAGGAATTTGTGAATCGTGTACTATTCAGTGCTACAAGCCAGAGATGAGAGCAAAGATTCGTACGATCATGGCATACAGTGGTCCGCGGATGATTACTCATCATCCTATTATGG
>URVA01000141.1 GCA_900551155.1 uncultured Eggerthella sp.
ACTTGCTTTAGGCGTAGTAGCAATTGGTAAGCTTATTGGCCCCTACAACAGTTACTTTGAAATCACCTGCGCAGCAATAAGTATTGTTCTTATCGCACTTGTAACGGCAAAGGCTCTATTTTGCAGAAAAGCACTCGCGAATGACTTACATCAGCCTGTTCAAGCCGCGGTATTTGGAACGTTTTTTATGACTTACATGCAACTTTCCACCTATCTAGCACCTATCTCTCTACCTGCAGCTCGTGTTTTGTGGTTCGCTGCAGTTATTGGTCAATTCGTCTTAATGGTATGGTTTACCCGAGAACGTTATCTGGAATTCAAACTTGGCGATGTTTTTGCTACGTGGTTTGTATGCTATGTAGGAATAATTGTTGGATCAGTTACCAGTCCTGCGGTTGATATGATTGCTATCGGGAAAGCCCTATTCTGGTTTGGCTTTGTTGCCTATATTGTTTTGCTGTTCTTGGTTACCGCCCGTCATGCCAAGTTATCTCTTACTGCTGGTGCAGCACCAACATTCTGTATTTATGCCGCACCAATGAGTCTATCTCTTGCGGGATATTTGGCAGTATGCAACGAACCAAATATCACCTTTGTTGTTGTGTTAGAGCTCCTTGCGCAGATTCTCTTTGTGGTAGTCCTTACGCAATTGCCAAAATTCTTACGCGGTGGCTTTTTCCCAAGCTTTGCCGCTATGACCTTTCCTTTTGTAATTACCGCAACCGCACTAACCAATACGCTAAGTGTTCTCAATGAAGTAGGCATTGCTCTACCGTTTGTATGTGAAGTAATTTTCTATATAGAAGCGGCATTCGCTGGAGGAATGACGGTATTTGTTCTGTTCTGTTTTATCCGTTTCTTTGCACAAAAAATCGGTGCCCTCCAAGCAACAAAGAGCACCGAAAAAGAAGGTATCTAACTTAGCGAAACAGAAGCTCGTTTCCGTTTAAGGAACCCTTTCTCGTGATGGAAACTTCTAGCGTGAAGAATCCTTTCGCTGTAACAGGACCGCTTACCGCAACGGAACCACATCATAGTTATCGGGCAGTTCCCCCGTTGCTACCAAATGAGCAACATAGGCCATATTCTGAGCCAATAAAGCACGTCTGCCAAAAATAAGCCTGTCTTCCCAGGGAGTTCGCTTACCTTCATGGGTTGAATAATAAGAAAGCTTACCCACATCACTGCATTCAGGATAATCAAGACACACTTTCTTGAATGAAGCGAGCTGCCTGTGATAATGATCAATCACCCTTACACAACGCGCCGATAAGTCGCTGCCTTCTTCACCGTGTCCACATAGCACAAGATCAACGTCTAGTTCCCCTAAACGCGCAAGGGTAGAAAGCATAATGCCAAGCTGATCTTCCGTATCCGATTCCATCATAATAGGCGGATTCATGCTGTATAAAATCTGATCACCTGCGGCAAGAAGCTTTTTAGTCTTGTCATACAAGCACACGTGATGCAGGTCATGACCAGGCGTTTCTAAAACTTGGAGATTATATTCTCCAACAGTAATACTCTCGCCCTCGTGAACTTGCGTTAAGGGTATATCTTTTTCTCCATTTATAGTCATTGGCTGCCAGTAAGCAGGATCGTATTCATCGCCCACTTCAAAGTATTCGCTGGTGCGACGCTCTATTTCGCCCAGTTCACGCGCCGCCATTACAGGAGTTCCATGATCCTTCGTGGATTGTACCCCTGCATACACTTTCATTCCTGGCTGCCAAATTTGGTCGAGTCCAGCACAGTGATCCCAATGGAAATGAGTAATGAAAACATCCACGTTTTCCCAGGCAATATGCAACTCGGTAAGAGCTTTGTCGAAAGTTTCCTTAGTAAGAGAAGAATTGCAACCAGCATCCACAATAAGAGAGCGACCATTATCGTGGATGCCATCAGCTTTAAAGATATACGAATTCGTAGACCCTATTGCTAAAGGCGTCGGTAAATCAAGAGCGAAAACACCAGGTGAAACTTCAGCTAATTGCATTCTTCCCGAAAACCTATACGGTATTACTTCATCTGGCATAATTACTCCCCCTTAACCAGCATGTACTTCCCTTTAGACAATCCCCGATTCGCGGATAAGCGCTACGCTTGGTTCCAAGCTTCAACCAAAGCACGCGCGGATTGATAAGGATCATCTGCCGAGCAAACAGCAGACACAACAAAGAAGCCGTCTACCCCCGTGCTTTTTACTAAAGGAATATCATCTAATTTTACGCCACCGCCAACCACAATAGGGACAGAACTCGCCTTGGCTAATTCGCATAAATCATCGATGCTTTTGGTAATAATGGTGCCATCTGCACTACGTCCGCAATCTTTTTTCGTAGGAGTTTCATGCAAAGGCCCTACACCAAGATAATCAACAAGACTCATATCTGCTGTTTTAACATATTCCAGCATTTCATCTGCTCGTGCCGAAAGGCCAACGATTGCATCAGGTCCAAGCAATTTACGACATACTTCAACAGGAATATCGGTTTGGCCAACATGAATACCATCCACCTTAACCCCTGCTTCTCGAGCAGCTAGTACCACGTCTAGGCGATCATCAACCAGAAGCGCTACTGAATCGCTTTTTCCTTCTTCTGAAATAACTTGAGCTGCTTGGGCGGTATATTCAATTAAATCGCGTGCTGAACATTCCTTCGAACGAATTTGCACACAAGTAAAGCCTGCCCTCAGCGCTTGACGGATAATATCCGCCACGGGCCTTCCAAGAGTGTTTTCTGGTCCTATTACTAAATAAGCTGAAATATCAAGTGCGTTTCTCACGGAAATCCCTATTCTTTCTTGTTTAGCCAATAATCAATCTGCCAGTCTCTGTTTAACCAGCAATCCACTTGCCGCCCTATTCACCAAGCAATTTATCTACTACGACAACTTTTTTGTGCATCATATCTTCGTGGCCTGGACGAACATCAGCCTTCAAGATAACTTCGGTTCGAATACCTTTTTCCGCCAAGACAAACGTAGCTTCCTTTACCACGCGCATAACTTCATCCCACTCACCTTCAATTTCGGTAAACATGGAATGAGTTTCGTTTGGCAATCCCGATTCACGAATTACCTTCACTACCTCAGCAACGTGTTCAGCCAGTTCGTCTCCCACGCCAAACGGCGCAATAGCAACAGCGACCAGAGTATTCATTTAAGCCTCTTCCACTTCAAAGGGATTGTTTGCAATATCTTTTGGAGAAACCCTATAAAGCTCGTCGATAAACGCAACCTTAAAGCTTGCTGGTGCACTTGCGCTCTGCTCGGCTCGGGTTCCAGCAATATTGTAGTGCGCCACGCCAGCCAACGCTGCAGTAAAAGGATCTGCAACGCAAGCAT
>URVA01000142.1 GCA_900551155.1 uncultured Eggerthella sp.
CTTCTTTAAGATCATTTTCATTTGGTCTATCAGGTGCAATAGTAGTAGCAATTGAATGACGGGCTACAAGGGATGCAGCGCCAATAGTAACAAAGCCTTTTGTTGAAAGCTCGGCGTCCATTTCCAGTAGCGCATGATCGTAGTCGCGCGCGCCATACACCGCCAGCAATACAGCAGGAGTGCTTGTGCCTTTGATGTTTTCTAGTTGTTCCCACACAAAGGGAGGCATGTAGCCACCAAATACAGGACCTGCTAATACAAGAAGCTCGTCTGGACCAAAAGTTGTATTAATGGGATTGTCGTAGCGCAAGGTGTGAAGCGTGGTTTCGTAGGGAAGTGCTTGTGCAAAAGCTTCAGCATAGCGCTTTGTAGTATTGGTTCCTGTGAAATATACAACGGTAGCTTTGGTGATGTTCATAAGGGCTCCTTCTATTAGTAAATAAATTTTAGTCAATTCGTAAGTAAATCTCTGGAAAACCTCGTTAAGCTATAAATTAACTGGTGAATTTACAGTCAAGGTCGCTTCAAGGACTAAGTCATGAAAGTAACTTGGTCTCCTAAAGCAATTGATGATTTAGCTGGAATTCTTGACTACATAGAATTTGATTTAGATAGTCCAAAAGCGACTATATGGAGACGTTATTTGGGAGCCATTCTGGAGACTAACCTTCATTAATGATTCCGTGCTTTTGTTAGTTCGAGGCCTTCTTTACCGGTAATCTTTTCAATTTTCAATTCAATAATGGCGGTTCTATCAAAAGCATTAGCGATTTCGGATTGCATTGCTTCTTCGAAGTTAGGGGAGTATTTGCGTCCCAGAAGTTCTAACCCTAGTTTTCGATTGGTGTCATCTTTAACTACACGAACTTCTCCAAACACTATGACGCTACGGTAAGCCGTCGTAAATTTTTCTGGGATTACGTCATCGGCGGCAATCACACAAAACGATGCCTTTGCACAGTTGCGGATAGCGTCAATCTTATGTCCTTCAAGAGCACTGTGGAAATAGATGCTACCCAGATTGTCTTGCGTCTCAGCACTTGCTGGCTTTTCTCCGTTTGGATGTAGGATCTGGCTTTCTGGGATTTGAGCTTCTGTAGCCTTACCAGGAAAAAAGACATAGCTTAAGGGTATCGAATAGGGGAACCCTTGTTTGTCTAGTAAAGCCAGAGTTCCAGAAGATCCCTTTTCTAATATTTCGAAGCACTTTTCTTGGGATAGCTGCTGTTTATGTCTTCGCATAGGATAGAAAGAACGCATGGGAATCCTTTCGCTTTTATGTATTGTTTTAAACCATTTTATGGATAATTGTTTCCCTATTGGAAACAATTAGGAAGTAAACTTATTTAGTGTTGAGTGAATTTAATAGTACGAGGAGGAATACTGTGTCCATCCGCATTGGTATTTTAGGTTATGGCAACCTTGGCAAGGGCGTTGAGCTTGCCGTTCAGAAGAACGACGACATGGAACTGGTTGCATTGTTTACTCGTCGTGATCCATCTACTATCACCACGATTACGGGCGTTCCTGTATACGCTGCAGCAGATATGGCTCAGTATGTTGACGATGTTGACGTTCTCGTTCTTTGTGGCGGTAGCGCAACTGATCTGCCTAAGCAGACTCCTGAAGCAGTAAAGCTTTTCAATGTTGTTGACTCTTTCGATACTCACGCAAACATTCCTACTCACTTTGCTGAAGTTGATGCTGCGGCAAAGGAAAGTGGCAAGATTGGCGTTATTTCTGTAGGTTGGGACCCAGGTATGTTCTCTGTTGCTCGTCTGTACAGCAACTGCATTTTGCCGGACGGTAGCGATTATACTTTCTGGGGTCGCGGTGTTTCTCAGGGTCACTCCGATGCTATTCGTCGCATTCCTGGTGTTTTGGATGCTCGTCAGTATACGGTTCCTGTTGAAGCAGCAATGAATGCGGTTCGTGCTGGCGAAAATCCAGAACTTACTACTCGTGAAAAGCACACTCGTGAATGCTACGTTGTAGCTGAAGAAGGCGCTGATTTGGCTGCAATCGAAAAGCAGATCGTTGAAATGCCTAACTACTTTGCAGATTACGACACCACGGTAACCTTTATTTCTCAAGAAGAACTCGATCGCGATCATAAGGGTATTCCTCATGGTGGTTCTGTAATTCGCACTGGCGTTACGGGCGATGGTACGAACAAGCACGTTGTTGAGTTCTCTTTGAAGCTTGACTCTAACCCTGAATTCACGGGTAGCGTTTTGGCTGCATGTGCTCGTGCTGCTTATCGCATGAATCAGGAAGGTATGACTGGCTGCAAGACTATCTTTGATATTGCTCCTGCTTATCTTTCTCCTTTGAGCGGCGAAGAACTTCGCGCTCATATGTTGTAAGACCCGCAGCAAGAAGGCTACCTCCGAGGTGAAGTTGGCCTTAAATTCGCAAAACGATTTTGCGAATAGGTCACTTTAGCTAGTTGGTTACAGATAAACATTGAATTTGGAGAAGCATCGCTTAAGCGGTGCTTCTTTTCTTTGCGCTACTATGTTTGGAGAGATGAAAAGCATACAAGTGTAGCTAGTTCTAATCTGCGATCTTTAGTCTGTATGGTTGAAGGAGTTCATGATGGGCATAACGAATGATATTGAGACGCTTCGTACCTGGATTAAAGAATGCCCAAAAGGTGGCATGGTGTTTTTTGGCGGTGCAGGTGTGTCAACAGAAAGCGGTATACCGGATTTCAGAAGTGTTGACGGACTTTATAATATGAAGTACGATTATCCGCCTGAAACTATTTTAAGTCATACGTTTTTTATGAATAATACGGAGGAATTTTACAAATTTTATCGTGACAAGCTGATTGTAAAAGGTGTTAAGCCGAACAAGGCACATATCGCACTTGCAAAACTTGAAGAAAAGGGAAAGTTAAAGGCGGTTATAACACAGAACATAGACGGACTTCATCAAATGGCAGGCAGTAAAAATGTGCTTGAACTTCACGGTTCGACTCTTAGAAACTACTGTATGGATTGCGGAAAATCGTACGATATTGATTATATTGAAAACAGCAAGGGTGTGCCGAAATGCGAATGTGGGGGTATAATCAAGCCTGATGTTGTGCTGTACGAAGAAATGTTAAATGATGATACAATCACAAAATCGGTGCAGTATATCAGTAATGCGGACGTACTTATAATCGGAGGTACATCGCTTAACGTATATCCTGCGGCAGGGTTTATAAATTACTTCAGAGGCAGTAAACTTGTTATTATCAATAAAGCCGCCAC
>URVA01000143.1 GCA_900551155.1 uncultured Eggerthella sp.
CTAGCTCAAAACAATTGGTAGTTTTGGCAAAACAGGAGATCTTACTCGAAGTTTCCAGGTAAAAGCTTTCGCTTATGTGCAATTATCGTAAAGAGAGCCGTTGGACTGCAAGGTCGGGTATGTTTTAGTGCTGCATGCTTAGAGGCTGTGAGGTTCTGAAGAAACAACAGGTAATAGTACGCAATAGCGTTACAATATATCTTTCAAATAAGTAAGCTTTGGTTGCATAATTATTAAAATAATTGTAATCGAAGCAACTTCGCTCAGGTGATACTTGGATGAATTAATGGCTAAGGCAGTGGAGTTCAAAATGACTAATCTTTGCTCAATTGGTGTATTAGGTGCAGGAACATGGGGAACCGCGCTGGCGAAATTATTAGCTCTTAAAGGTTATAACGTATGGATGTGGTCTGCCCTTTCTGAAGAAATTGATCAGCTTAAAGCAACTAATCAACATCCTAAATTGCCTGGCGTAGAACTTCCTGATTCGCTCAACTACACTGCATCGCTTGAAGAAGCATGTACTAATAAAGAAGTAGTACTGGTAGCAACTCCTTCTATCTTTGTACGCCAAACTGTTAAACAGGCTTGTGAATTCCTTCCTGAAAATCAAATTGTTGTTTGCGTTGCCAAAGGCATCGAAACTGCAACATCAGATACTATGACTGACATTATTGAAGAGGAATTAAACGGACTTAGCCCTCGAGTGGTTGCGCTTTCTGGCCCTACTCATGCTGAAGAAGTTGCACGCTGCATGCCCTCTACTATTGTGTCTGCAAGCACTGATAAAGAAGCGGCGCTGCGCATTCAGTCAATTTTCTCTACATACTATATGCGCGTCTACACCAACACTGATCCTAAGGCAGTTGAGCTTTGCGGTGCGCTAAAGAATGTAATTGCGCTTGCATCTGGCATTGCTAAGGGGCTTGGTTGTGGCGATAACGCCAAGGCGGCGTTAATCACGCGCGGTCTAGCTGAAATGAAGCGTCTGGGCAAAGCAATGGGATATTCAGAAGCCGCCTTTGATGGTCTGGCAGGTTTGGGTGACTTGGTTGTTACCTGCACGAGCGAGCATAGCCGCAACAATAAAGCGGGCAAACTTATGGGCCAAGGACTCACTCCTGAAGAGGCTGTTAAAGAAGTTGGTATGGTAGTTGAAGGCTTAAATGCACTGCCTTCTATGATGAAGTTGGCGAAAGACTATAACGTAGAAATGCCTATTACTGAAGCAGTGGATGGAATTGTAAATGGCAGAATTTCTGCATCTGAAGCAATGGATATGCTTTTTGACAGACCTTTAAAGGCAGAATAATTCGACATAGATAAACAATTTCTAGTTCTATGCGAGGCGGCTAGCAGAGCAAAAAGCCATTTAGTTTCATTTAACAAATGCCCTTTTAGTTAATTATTTCCTTACACGTTTTAACGTAATGTGAATTTTTGTGTACTCGCTCTCTTCTATCGTAATCCACAGTTAGTACTGAAGTGATGGATAACGATAGAAGAATATGAGCCTCGTTTACAAAAAACGGAATAATCAAGATAGTCAAGATGCCTTACTAATTGATTCTGAATCCGAATTAGCCGATTCGGATTCTGTTGCGCAATCACATTCAAATCGTTTTTCGGTTAGAAGTAAACTAGCTAGACGAGGAAAAGCTTTCTTACTCCGATCAAAAGGATTTTCTGGCAGCTCTGCTCGTAAATGGGCATATCTAGCTGATTTTGCTAAGGATTCTCGAAAAAGACTTAACAACGACTCGTCTGTCGATACCTTTACTCGCTCAGAAATAAAGCAAGCAATTTCTTGGGGTTTTAAGCCTGAAACAATTAGGAATTGGGGAGTAAACAAAAACAATAGAGAAGCATTTGTGTCTGAACGAGATGTTTTGTATTTGCATCCCATGAATGGTAAATACGACAAATGGGTGCGGGATAGAATATCTGTCCTGAACATCTTTAAAGCATACCGTTCCTATTTTGAGCGAACGCATTTTCATATTATTAGGAGAGACGGAGCCCCGTTTTTTATCACGCTAACTCCTGAGGCATATAACTTTTCTTCAAACGAAATGGGGCTCCACTCGTTTCTTATGAAACACGGTTCTATGACGCTTTCTAGAACTAATTGGTCTGAGCGTTACCAATGGGATATACAAGCAACCGATCATGGCTTTTCGATAGATGGAATCGAAGTTAGCCAAGAGCAGTTTAGACAGTGGCTTAATGTACTCAGTCGTCGTTATACACTTGCGGTAATTGAAAAACAAACTACAGATTGTTGGCAGCACGTATTTGGCGAGGAGTGTAGTGCTCTTCTTAAGGTGCGTTTGCTTAATGAGGGTGGGTTAAACCCTTTCGTGTGTCAGTCGTTAATTGAAGTAAGGCGTTTGGAAAATACTGAATTCAATGATGCTGTATTTAATGAGGGGATTTGCGAAGATAGCGAAGAGCTGATTCGACAATTAGCACGAAGAAAACCAGCCCAAAAGGTCGAATATTATTCCGAGGTTTCCGAAACTGGTCAGATTTCTGAATTTAAAATTAAAACCGACGAAGGCATTAATTCGTTCTCTCTTGAAGGCATTACCGAAAAAGAAATTCCTCAGTGGGAAAGAATCAACAAAACACTTATTGCTATGTGCCAGCAAATTCCGCAAGTGGAATTCCTGGAATTTGAGATTTGCATAGACGATCACAATTTCAAAATAACAGGGATAAATCCGTTGCCTTCATTCGATGGGGTTATTCCTTTCTCCTCTAGTCTTGCTGATTTTATTCATAAACGCGTTGAAGCTAAGAAAACTGAATATACAGGCAAAAGTATTCGGTTTAAGCGCTTTAGGCATAATAGCGCCCTTAAAGTGCGAAGGCTGTTTGCCTCTACCATTGCGTTAAAAGGCCTCGTTCCTTACCAAAGCGCGCGTTGGATTCACGATGTGGGGGCAGACTTATTTTCAAAAAACGGGTTAAGACTTTCCCAGAAAATATGGGGATATCGTCACGGGTTTTTGTCGTTTCGTATTTCGCAATATGGAATAACGAAAACCAACTGGCAAAACTATATATCAGATTTTGAATACCGCTGGTTGCGCCATATTAATTCAAAGTATAAATACTGGTTAGAAGACAAAATCACTCTGAAATATATTGCGTCAGATTTTTCTGAGTGCTTTCCAGATTATTACTATTTCACCAGCTTAAAAGACGGCGAAAACAGAGTTATTCCTTTAATGGATTTGCCAGCTG
>URVA01000144.1 GCA_900551155.1 uncultured Eggerthella sp.
CAGTTCTATTTTTGAAGTATTTCTTGTTTTGGATAAGGAACAGCATCTATTTATTTGTCGACAGAGATGCTATCCATTCGTCTTTGTTGGAATGCTAGCCATTTGTTCTTGACAGGAATGCTGTTTGCCAAGAAAGGACTTGTTCATATGATAGATGTGGCAATTGTTGGAGCGGGTCCAGCTGGGCTTGCCGCGGGTGTATATGCTGCACGTGCTGGCTTGTCTACTACGTTATTTGAGGCATTGATGGTTGGTGGTCAGCTGACATCAATTGATCATTTAGAAAACTATCCAGGATTTGCGCAAGGGGTTAATGGCTTTGAAATAGCTTTTGCTATGCGTGAACAAGCAGAGCGCTTTGGAGCACAGATAGTATCTGAACAAGTTGAAGCGTTGCAGCCAACAGTTGACGAAGAGAATAACCCTATTTTTGTTCTTAAGACGTCTGCAGGTGAATACCAAGCAAAGGCGGTTATTCTTGCAATGGGTGCAAAGCCTAGGCAGCTGCCAATAGCAGGGATAGAAGAATTAGTAGGTCGCGGAGTGTCGTATTGTGCAACCTGTGACGGTAGTTTCTTCCGCGATAAAACTGCCGTTATTGTTGGCGGCGGTGATACGGCATGCGCCGATGCGGTGTATCTATCGCGTATCGTAAAAGAGGTTCATCTTGTGCATCGTCGCGATGAGCTACGTGCAAGTGCTTGGTATGCTCATCAGCTTGATATGCTTGAGAATGTGACTATCCATTGGAATAGTCGGGTAGTTGAAGTAGAAGAGCGCGATGGGAAACTGGGCGCGGTTACCCTAGAAAATGTTTTGGATAATTCAAAAGAACGGATTGCGACCGATGCGCTATTTATTGCGGTAGGCACACAGCCAGATACGGCATGGCTCTCGGATGTGGTTGAGCTTGATCCTTCTGGTTATGTGGTTACCTACAAGGAAGGCGCAACTTCGACGGCGGGAATCTTTGCGGCGGGCGATACGCGCACTACGCCGCTACGTCAGGTGGTGACGGCAGTATCCGATGGCGCACTTGCCGCAGAAGCTGCTGCTAAATATATTGCTTCGTGGTAAAATATTGGGCTGTGATTTTTCGAATGTGCTTTGAGGCATCTCAAGGCACATTCTTGCTGTGTATATAGGCTTTAAGCGCAGCAATGACGCAACAATAAGAAGTCTTTCTGTAGAGCTGATAAGTAAGAAAGGTTTGCGGTTAGGCAAATAATTTGTCATTGCAGGACTTGCTAAAAACCTATATTGATGTGGCGATAGAGCGTGATAAGGAAGAGTAATGCGCGAAAAACTTGAAAAGATTATTGAGGCATATAAGGAGCTTGAGACCAAGTTAGGCGATCCTGCCGTTTTGGCTGATCAGCACGAATACAACAAGCTAGCAAAAAGCTTTTCTGACCAGGGTCCCTTGGTTGCAAAAGCGCGTGAATATATTCAGTGTCTGGACGATTTGGCAGAGGCGAAAGAAATGCTCTCTGAGCCTGACATGAAAGAATTTGCTCACGAGGAAATTTCTCGTATTGAAGGTGAACTTCCTCAGCTTGAAGAAGACATCAAGATTATGCTTATTCCTTCTGATCCAGCAGACGAAAAGAATACCATTGTAGAAATTCGTGCTGCTGCTGGTGGCGATGAAGCCGCTATTTTTGCGGGCGATTTGTACAAGATGTATTTGCGCTTTGCCGAGCATCAGGGTTGGAAGGTTGAAACTATGGATATTTCTCCTTCTGAAGCTGGTGGATACAAGGAAGTGCAGTTCAAAATTACGGGTGACAAAGTATATTCCTTGATGAAATTCGAATCAGGCGTACATCGCGTTCAGCGCGTTCCTAAGACGGAAAGCCAGGGTCGTATTCATACTTCTACGGCTACCGTTGCAGTACTTCCTGAAGCGGATGAAATCGATGTAGAAATCAACGAGAACGATCTCCGTATTGATGTTTTTCGTGCAGGTGGTCCTGGCGGACAGTGCGTTAACACGACAGACTCTGCGGTTCGTATTACGCATCTTCCAACAGGCTTGGTAGTTCAGTCTCAGGACCAGAAGAGCCAGTTGCAGAACAAGATTGCCGCTATGGCAGTTTTGCGTGCGCGTTTATATGAAAAAATGTTGGCAGAACAGCAAGCTGCCGAAGGCGCTAAGCGTCTTGCGCAAATCGGCTCGGGTGATCGTGCTGAAAAAATTAGAACCTACAACGCACCTCAGGATCGCGTAACGGATCATCGCATTGGGTTTAACTCAACCTACAACGGAGTGCTTATGGGCGATTTGCTGGGTGAAGTTATTACGGCACTTCAAGCAGCGGATCGCGCTCAGAAACTCGAAGAAGCAGTTTAAAGAAGTATCGTGGCATCTACTGACATTTGGACTATAAAAGCAGCTCTTGATTGGACTGTTGGCTATCTTGATCGGAAAGGCGATCCTAATCCGCGTCTTTCTGCGGAATGGCTTATGGCGGAAGCGACAAAGCTTTCTCGTATAGAGCTGTATGTCAATTTCGATAAGCCTCTTTCCATGGATGAGCGCGATGTTTTGCGCACTTTTGTTGCGCGTCGTGCGGCAGGTGAGCCGTTGCAGCTTATAAGTGGTACCGCGCCTTTTCGCTACTTAACTTTAAAGGTTGCACCTGGCGTGCTAATTCCTCGTCCAGAAACTGAGGTGCTCGTTAGTGAGGCATTAGCAGAGCTGCATTTGCCTCGGGTAGCGAATTATGTTCATGAAAACGAAGAGGGCGAAGAACTTGTTAGTGCCGAGCTGCCTTCTCTTTCGGTACTTGATTTATGTACGGGTTCAGGATGTATTGCATGCGCTATAGCAAGCGAATATCCTGTCGCAAACGTGCTCGCCCTCGATATCGCCGATGAGGCTCTTTCTCTAGCGCAGCAAAATGTGGATGAACTTGGCCTGGGTGATCGAATCGAAGTCCGTAAAAGTGATTTGTTGCACGGTGTTTTGCCTGAAGAGCAGGGCAGCTTCGATTTGCTAGTTTCTAATCCGCCTTACATACCAACAGAAGTCTTGGAAACCCTCGATAGGGAAGTGACAGCATTTGAGCCTCGTTTAGCACTAGATGGCGGGGCAGACGGACTCGATTTTGTTCGAGCATTCTTACCAGATGCTCTTGGGGTTCTTCGTCCTGGAGGAATTATGGCACTTGAGCTGTTTGAAGGACATCTTGAAGAAGCAATGCGGCTTGCAAGCGATGCTGGATTTGAAAAGG
>URVA01000145.1 GCA_900551155.1 uncultured Eggerthella sp.
TACGAAGGATGCCAATATTTTGTATACCGATATTTGGGTATCTATGGGTGAGCCTGCAAGCTTGTGGGAGCAGCGCATCAAAGAGCTTTCTCCTTATCAAATTAACGCCCAGGTAATGGAAAATGCTGCAGATAATGCGATCCTGATGCACTGTTTGCCAGCTTTCCATGACACTCATACTACGGTTGCTCAGGAAATTGAGAAAAAGTTTGGTCTTACCGAAATGGAAGTGACCAACGAAGTATTCGAATCGGAAGCTTCGAAAGTTTTCGACGAAGCAGAAAATCGTATGCATGCTATTAAGGCAATCGTTCTAGCAACTTTGCGTTAAAACTAGGAGCTTAAGGATAATTATGGAGCGTTTGGGATATTACAACGGCACCTTTGGACCTCTTGAGGAAATGACCGTACCGTTTTTGGATCGTGTTTCTTTTTATGGCGATGGCGTATATGACGCTACCATGGGTATCGATGGGGTAGTGCTGTTTGCTGAAGATCATCTGGATCGTTTTTTTAATAGCTGTTCCAATGTGGAAATAGATCCAGGCATTACCAAAGAAGAGCTTCATCAAATATTGAACGAAATGCTCTCTAAAGTAGACGCTCCCGTAAACTTTGTCTATTGGCAGGTTACGCGTGGCACGGACTATCGTCATCATTATTTTTGCGAAGGTCCCGCTAACCTTTGGATCATGATTGTGCCTGATGTTATGGAAGATCTTTACGATCGTCAGCAACTGATCAGTGTTGAAGACATCCGTTTCCAGATGTGTAATACCAAAACACTCAACTTGCTTCCTAATGTTTTAGCGGCACAACGCACCAAAGAAGCTGGATGTTATGAAGCAGTATTTGTGCGAGATGGCTATGTCACAGAGTGCGCTCATAGCAATGTTCACATGCTTAAAGATGGCAAGTTCGTTACCCATCCTGCCGATAATCATATTCTGCCTGGCATTGCGAGAAAGCATCTTATTCAGGCGTGTCTTGCATTGGAAGTTCCTGTTGAAGAGCGTTTGTATACCTTAGATGAACTCTATGATGCCGATGAAGTTATTGTTACCTCTTCAAGCACCCTTTGCTTACCAATCGACAAGCTCAACGACAAGCAGGTAGGCGGTAAGGATGAGGCACTTTTAGATAAGCTGCGCACCTTTGTTATGGATGAATGCGACGCATATGTTCAAAAGAGGCGCGTGCAGAAATAACAAGCTTTGCGGCAACGAGCGCATAATATAGAGCCTTATATACCTAATTTGGTTTGTATAAGGTACAATCACAAGTTGTTTTACTAATCCTGTCTTCTTAGGTGGTGTCTTTTCTACTTAAGAAGACTTCTTTAAGTTATAGGTAGGAAGGAATCTTTAATGACCATTCGTGAATCTCTTGAAGCGGTGTTGTATCAGGCTTTAAGTTCGGCTGTTCAGGCTGGAGCGCTACCGCTAGAGGAAGTTCCGCAACCTACCCTTGAACGTCCTCGCGAAGAAGGACATGGCGACTGGGCCTGTACGATTGCCATGCGCCTTGCTAAAGCAGCACGTATGAATCCTCGTCAGATTGCTCAAATCTTAGTTAATAATCTTCCTGAAAATGAACTTATTGAAACGGTTGAAATTGCAGGTCCCGGTTTTATTAACCTCACTTTAGCAAATTCGGTATTTCAAAATGTTATTGCTGAAGTTCGTGCGCAGGGTTCCGATTACGGAAAATCAATGCTTCCAAAGCCATGTAAGGTGGACTTGGAGTATGTTTCTGCTAATCCCACAGGACCTATGCATGTAGGACATGGCCGTTGGGCTGCTCTGGGAGATTCGATTGCGCGCGTTATGCGTCATGCTGGTTATGATGTTGATGAGGAATTCTATATTAACGACCAGGGCAATCAGATGAATGTTTTTGCAGATTCGTTGGTGGTTCGTTATCAGCAGGCCTTAGGACAAGACGTTGAAATGCCAGAAGCCTCTTATGGTGGAGGTTACGTTAAGGAATTAGCTCAGCAGATTATTGAGCGTGATGGTGACAAGTGGTTATCGGTCGATCCTGACGAGCGTCGTCATGAATTCCGCGAAATGGGCTATAAGGCCATGATGGAAAACGTTAAGGAAACGTTGGAGATTTTTGGCAATCACTTCGATACCTGGTTTTCAGAGCGTTCTTTATTTGTTGCCGATGAAGAAGGCAAAACTAAAGTAGATCGTGCCTTCGAGGTAATGAAGGAAAAGGGTTACATTTTCGAACAAGATGGTGCTACCTATTTCCGTTCTACTGCTTTTGGCGATGAAAAAGACCGCGTTCTTATTAAAACTAACGGTGAGCTGACTTACTTTATGTCCGATGTTGCTTATCACTACGACAAGATGCAGCGTGGCTATGATCACCTCATTGATATTTGGGGTGCAGACCATCACGGCTATATTCCTCGTTGTCAGGCAATGATGGCAGCTTGGGGATATCCTGGTGCTCTTGAAGTGGTTTTAGGTCAGCTCGTTACGCTGTTCCGTGATGGCCAGCAGGTTCGTATGTCAAAGCGTACGGGCGAGATGATTACCTTCCGTGAATTGATTGATGAAGTGGGCGTAGATGCAACTCGTTATATGATGTTGTCTAAGTCTTCTGATCAGTCTATTGATTTTGATATTGAAGTAGCTAAGAAAAAGGATGCTTCTAATCCTGTCTATTACGTTCAGTATGCTCACGCTCGTATTTGTTCCATTTTGCGTAAGGCAGCACAAGCTCGTGATATTGAGACGAAAGGAGTTTCGGTAGCGGAGCTTGCTGAGGCCCTTTCAATTAATAACGCGGATCTTTCGGTGCTTACTCATGAAAGCGAATTAGAGCTTATGCGTAAGATGGCAGATTTCACCGATCTTGTTGCAGGTGCGGCTCGTGATCGCGCTCCCTTCCGTTTGACCCACTATGCTCAGGACTTGGCAGCTCTGTTCCATTCTTTCTATACGAATTGCCGCGTGATTGGTGAAGGCGAACAACTAGGACAGGCCCGTTTGGCCTTAGCAGACTCTGCTCGCATTGTACTTGCTCTTGCTTTGGGTCTGTTGGGTGTATCCGCACCAGAGCATATGTAGACCAAAGGATAAACAAGAAGCGTTTTTCTGGTTGTGCTTCACAAAATAGGTAAGGGCGCTACGTTAATCTCGTAAAAAAAGCCATCCCCCGATTGTTTGTTTCGAACATGTTAATGAGGGATGGCTTTATCTATCTAAAGTGATTCTCTTTG
>URVA01000146.1 GCA_900551155.1 uncultured Eggerthella sp.
GAAGAATGGCTTGCGAATAATTTCGGAACCGAGCCAACCAGGCTCAACAACTGCTGCCTGCTCTGCTTGTTCAGCAAGCTCTTCTTCCATCTCTGCTGCGTCGAGAGGCATACCATAAGGAAGGGTGCCGCATTCCTGAGGGGTGCGCTTTACGAAGAAAGCAATGAAAGGAATGGTACCGATGCAGATTGCGACGCCAAATACCATGTAAAGGGTGCGCCATCCAAGCAGATCAGGACCGAGAACGAACTGGCCAACAATATTCCAAACCATGCCACCAATACCAGTGAAAGCAAAGCACAGACCAGTTACGGTACCGTAGTTAGTGTGGAACCAACGGCTTAAGATACCTGCAGTCATCGTGAATTCGATGCAAACCAAGCCAAGGCCAATGATGAAGCCTGCTACCCAGTAGCACCAAATTGCAGGATAAACGGTGAAGCCCATGTAAGGGATAGCTACCATCAGTGCTGCAACTACGCAAACTGATTTAGCGTTGAACTTATCAAAGAATTTTGCCATAGGTGCTGCACCGATACATTGACCTAAGTATACGAAGGTAATGTAGAGCGATACCTGAGATGTCTGTACGCCGAAATGTTCAGCAACAGGACGATAACAGAGACCTGCAGCAGTAAAGATAATGCCAACGGCGGTAAACAGCGTTAAGCACATCGTAATAACAACGCCAACGTGCCTCCAGGTAAGGCCTTGTCGCGCAATTTTTTGTGCTGACATTTTTCCTCCTCCTTGCAATTTATATATCGTCATCGGCTAGCAAGCTGCAGCTTGTTTAAGCTTCCCCCATGTGCAAACTCGCTAGCCGGGATGACCCGTTTGGGATTTATGTGTGGGGAGGTGCCGTGGGAAGATGTATGGGAATTGGGTGGACCACGGCACCTGTTTGCTTAGTCTCGCTTCGAACGCGGACCGTAGCTTGGCTCAAAAACTGAATCGGGTAGATCAGGGCCGTGGTAGCAGGTCACGGCTTCGCCATCCATGCGTTGAATGTCTTCATCTGAGTAGCCGTATTCGCGCATGACCTCTGCGGTGTCATAACCAATAGGACGGCTTTTATGAAGAACAGGATCTCCCATACTGTCTAAGCGGATAGGAGATGTCGGAATTGCCTTTTCGCCGAATGCGTCATAGTGAACTTTGCGAAGAATATCGCTGGCATATACTTCTTCGTCTGCCAGGATGTCTTCTGGTAGGTATAGTTTTTCGTAAGGGATTTCGTTTGCTTTGAAAATAGGCTCCCATTCAGCCCAGGTTTTAGTAAGGAACTGCTTTTCCATGATGCGAACTACTTCTTCGTTTCGCCCAGATCCATCATTAATCTCGGCGTTTTTGTTGTAGCGTTCGTTTCCTACCATGTCATCGAGACCGATAGTGCGCATGGTATGGTCATAGAAGATGTCGTAGCTTCCGTAGCAAATAATGAACCAAACACCGTCTTTAGTTTGGTAGGTGTTATTTGTTGGGCAAGTAACGTTGTAGCGGGATTTTGGCCACTTGTCTCCGAATTGGGTTCCGCCAAGCATCATCTGCATTGGCCAAAGTGCGGCATGGTGCAAGGTGACGGTTACTTTGTCGCCTTCGCCTGTGCGGTCTTTGCGGGCAAGTGCAGCCAAGACACCTGCGGTTAAGGCAAGTGATGCATTCCAGTCACCCATTGCGGCAGGCCAATTAATTGGTTGGTAGTGCTCTCCTGCTTGAGGTAAGCATGCAAACCAGCCACCTCGTGCGGCATAAGCTGTTGCATCGAAACCTTTTGTGTCTTTGTCGGGACCGAATTCGCCATAGCCGCGCATTTGCGCCCAAACCAAATGAGGATGACGCTCATGAACCGCTTCCCAATCTAAACCAAGCTTTTTAAGAGCTTTATCGCGGAAACTCGTTATTAAGATATCTGCGTCAGCAAGCATCTTTTCCATGAGCTCATGGCCTTCTTCGGATTTTAAATTGATGCTTACAAATATTTTGTTCATAGAAGCAAAATCAAAAGAGGGATCATCGATATCAGTTTTCTTCATACCGAAGCCAGGTGCGTTAGTGCGATATTCATCTCCCGATTCTGGTTCGATTTTGTAAACTGTTGCTCCCATTTCGCCAAGAATGCGTGGGCTAGCAGGGGCAGCAACATAACTGGTTAAATCGATTACCTTAATTCCTTCGAGTCCCTTCATGAATCCTCCTTTTCGTACTTGTTTGCCGTAATACCCCTCATGCAAAACAAGTAGGGCTTGCGTAATACGCGTCAGCTGACCTTGAAGCTCTCAAAGGAAAAGTCTGTTAAAGCGAAATATTGCTTGTAGAGAATAGGAAGTTCGGGAAATCTTCTAGCTGCAAATGCTCGATCTCTGGGCGAGCTTTGTAGCTTTAAGCAATTAGTGGAATAGAAAATCTAGCGTTGCGACAACAGAATCTCCGCGGTACTATTTCCGTGTTTATGTATTAATACATAAACTTCGGTAGTCATCGTTAAAAGGCAAGGAGAAGGGTATGAATCTTGATCATCTTTATTATTTCAAGACTCTGGTAGAAACGAAAAGCCGTACTGCTACAGCAGAAAAACTTGCCATTACCCCTTCTACTTTGTCGCTTGCAATTACTAAATTAGAGCGCGAACTCAATACCTCTTTGCTTGATAAGAAGCGAGGATCGGTCAGTTTAACAACAGATGGTCAAGTCTTCTACGAATACATTGCAACAGCCCTTCGTTTTGTTGATGGCGGAATTAAGATTCTGCAAGAACGCAACGGGGGGAGGCAGTCTCAAAGCGAAATCACTATTGGAACAGTTTTTTCGGTTCAAGACAAAGATTGGTCGGAAATTATTAGTCGTTTTCGCGTCCAAACCCACGGCAATGTTCGTTTAAATGTCAAGCAATCGACTACGCCAGAATTGCTTAAAGATATTAAGAATGGTCTTGTCGATGTTGCTTTCTGCGGAACTATGGGTGAAGACTCAGAGATTTCCTTTAAGCCTGCATGGAGCCAACGTGCCGTATTAGTGGTAAATCGGCTTCATCCTTTTGCTAAGCGCGACAGTTTGTCGCTTGAAGAATTAAAGGATCATTACCTTATTTCTTATAGCTTAACGGGCCCTTTAGCATCTGAGCTTACTAACTTAGTTAAGGGCTATAGTTTGCTCATCGATTATCTCTACACCGACGAGATCACTCTCGCTTCTATCGTTTCTGGAAGCCCCG
>URVA01000147.1 GCA_900551155.1 uncultured Eggerthella sp.
CAGTTACGCACGCGAAAACACACGCCTCACGGGGAGACGCGAAGATGAACTTTATCACCGGGTATATACCTTGTCAAACGCCACGCATCCGGGCGTATCCATATCTATATTTTACATTGGCCCAGGTAGAAAGCTGCTCTTTGAATCATTTTGAAGAAATTGGCAAACTTTTTCACGTAATTTGCATAGTTGTTTTACGCGAATCTTCCTTACTGCCCCGTTAACAGCCGAATATAAGCTATTTAAAGTCGACTGAAAGATGGTTCAAGAAGCGATGACGTGCTTCTTTGCGTTTTGTTTGGCTAACGGCAATCTTTTCGCCCGATGCCATAATGAAGCCTTCTTTTTGAAGCTCAACTGCGTAATCCAAATTAACAATAAAGCTTTTATGGCACTGGATAAACTGATCAGGCAGCGATGCCGCCATGGCGCTCAGAGAACCATAGATATCGATTATCTCATTGGCAGTATGAATGCGCAATTTTCTACGCTGGCTTTCAATATAGAGAATGTTTGCGTATTTAATGAGACGTACTGACGTGCCAATCTTTACAGGCAGGCTGTTATTGTTGTTTCCCGATAGATGGTTAAAAGCACACGACAAAGCAATATTGACATCTTGCTGTACAAACGGCTTTGGCAAAAAGAAGGTGTGCTCCGTTTCGTAAATTAAAGGCGTATAGTGCTCAAGTTCAGACATATAAATTACTTGAGCGCGGGAAAAGTAGCGTTGATACTTATTAACGATTTCGATGCCCTTAGGAAGAGACCTTCCTTTTGCAAGGCGCTGCGCCTCTCCCATCCAAACGTCTACGAACAGCATGCTTGCAACATTGCCATCTGATAAATATTTAGCTAACTCGATAATAGAGGGACATTGCACAATATCGAGTACTTCTTGATGCTGATTTCTCTCAATAAACGCTTTTAGCATGTTTGACTGATTTTGATTAGCTTCGAGAATAGCTACGTTATACATATGCCCCCCCCCGAGCAAAAACTTGGTCTCCCTCTTTTTTGAGAAAGAGAAGAGTGCCATTTCCATTTCCTATATGCAAAAGCCGTATTACAATTCGCAGCTATGTGCAACAGATGTTTTACATACCTTCATCCATAAACAACACAAGTGCCACGCGCGATACGTAACCTGGGTAAGTAAAAGCGATACTAGCAAATGTTCAGGACTTTTATACCCTACTTGTAACCATCAAAGCTTTTTTAATCACGAATAGTACTTTCCCTTTGGTGAACGGAATGAAATTGCTTGTTTTTGTATAAAAAAAGCGATTGGACTGAATAACTTCAGTCCAATCGCTCTAAGTAATGCTTGTTTTACTCCGCCATTGGGCGGTATCGTTGTTAAAACAGCAATCGTTTTTTAAGCCTCCAGCAATGGTGCAGCTACCTGCTTTTTACGAGAAAGCACACCAGGCATCCATACTGCCTTAGAAGAATTAATACCAAATACCTTATCTACCTTCTTGTGGTCGCCTTCAACCAAGAAGTTAGACCCCTCGGCAATAATGTCGGTTACCAAAAGCAATACAAATTCGTAAGAATTCTTTTCCTTCAAATCACGCAAGAATTCACGAATTTCTTCTTCGCGCTGCATAACCGTATCAAGCGTAACCGTTTCATGCTGAGCAATAAGGATGGTGCCTTCAGGAATCTTGAACTCCTTCGAGTCTGCAGTAACAAGCGTCTTAACGTCCATTTCAGCATCGCCACCACGAGCGTTAAACACATGTAGACCAAACTCGGTAGGATCCTGACCAATAATGCCTGCCAAATATTCAACCTGTTCGCGGTCTACCTCGGTAGCGGTAGGTGACTTCAAAATAACCGTATCGGTCAGAATTGCAGAAAGCAACGTTGCCGCAATACCTTCAGGAATATCAATACCTGCGTTGCGAAGCTTGCACGTAATAATGGTTGCGGATGAGCCAACGGGCATGTTGGTGAAGCGAATAGGCTGATTGGTGCATACATCACCAATGCGATGGTGATCCACAATCTCAACAATTTCTGCCTCATGTAAACCATCGGCTGCCTGAGAAAATTCATTGTGATCTACCAAAGCAACCTTACGACGAGGCTTAACCGCTACGTCGGAGCGAGTCACAATACCTACTGCAACGCCTTCTTCATCAAGAACAACAGCTTCGCGAAGCTCATTTGCCATGAGATCTTCGAAAACGTCGTTATAAAGATCGTTAGGAGCAACAATCATAGGACGATTATCAACCAAGCTCATAATGTCTTGTGTGAGCGATGCCTGCAGATCTGCTGCAATCATACTTGCAGATTCTTCGGTTGCGTCTTTAGCGCCCTTGCATACCGTAGAAATGTAGCGCTCTGCGATTGTACGCGAAGAAACAACGCCTGCATACTTGCCGTTTTCGTCGGTAACTACGATAGAGCGAATATCATGAACTGCGAGCAACTGAGAAGCCTGAAGCAAGGTAGCGCTTCCTGGCAGGCTAATTACAGGAGAAGTCATAACATCGCAAACGCGAGCATATACATGAGAAATCAACTGTGGAGCCTCAATGCCGTATTCGGACAAGATAGCTTCAGATTCTTCAGGAAGAGGACCCAAACGGCAAGGAATGTATTCAAATTCTTCCGCATCGGGATTTTGCGCAAGCGTACGCTTCATCATTTCATTTTTATAGTAGGCAAATCCCACCGCACCAGCGATAGAGTCATTGTCGGGGTTTTTGTGTCCAACGATAAGAACGGGCGTAGCCATTCGACCTCCTTAAAGCACGATAAATACGCACTTAAATATCTATGAATTCCAAATCGGTAAAACCGCCTTTAATTGTAAGCGCTCTTGCCGAAAAACCGCAACATTCTTATAAGTACACCTAAGCACGCGCACGTTCATAAGCGGCATCTATGCGAAGGTTGCGCGCATAGATGGCCCAATTAGCCATCAGAGCAGCAAGGTTCAAGAAATAAACAATCAAAACCCAGTTCAAATTTCCGCTCACAAATTTTGCTGCGATACCTGCAACATACCCAAGCGTAATAAGTCCTAAGAATTGCCAACTAGTACCAGCAGCTGTTCGCGCCTTAAAAGATTTCCAGGCATTCATTG
>URVA01000148.1 GCA_900551155.1 uncultured Eggerthella sp.
CATTGCATGTCTGTCGGCTGTTCTTCTTACGGGCTGCTCCTCATCAAACGAAGAAGCTGAATCTAGTGAAGATACTTCAGCTGAAATTTCTACGCTGATCGTTGGTTTCGACAACAGCTATCCTCCGTATGGCTTCATGGATGAAAATAACGAGCCTACTGGTTTTGACCTTGATTTGGCTGCTGAAGTTGCAGAGCGCAATGGTTGGGAATTGCAGCTTGAAGCTATCGACTGGGATGCTAAGGATGCTTTGTTGAATCAGGACAGCATTAACTGCATCTGGAATGGCTTTACCATGGAAGGCCGCGAAGATGACTACACCTTCTCCGAGCCCTACATGCTCAACGAACAGGTAATTGTTGTGAAGGCTGATTCTGGCATTACCGACTTTGCTGGCTTGGCAGATGCAACGGTGGTAACTCAGGTTGATTCTGCTGCTCTTGATGTACTTGAAGGCGACCAGGCTGAGTTGGCAGACACCTTTGCTGAACTTCAGACCTTGAGCGATTACAACAACGCATTCATGCAGCTTGAGTCTGGAATGGTGGATGCAGTTGCTTGTGACCTTTCCATCGCTCAGTATCAGATGTCTGCAAATGAAGGTACCTACACCATGCTTGAAGAGCCACTGAGCTCCGAGCACTATGCAGTTGGTTTCAAGAAGGGTAACGATGCGTTAGCTCAGAAGGTAACCGACACCTTAAAGGAAATGTATGAAGACGGCACGGTTGAAGAGCTTGTTAATAAGTATTCTGACTACGGTATGAACATCGAAAACTGGGTACTTAAGTAAGAAATGCTCACTGCGATTAGCAGTAAGTGACGAACTTTCGGGCGGAGGATTCCCCTCCGCCCTTTGTTGCGTTTTGAGTTGTTAGATATGTGCACTTTTGGAGTGCTTATATCTAACAATTGAGAACTAGTTGAAAACAAACGCTTTGCGTGTGCAAGGAGGAAGATAATGGAGTTAAGCGTAATGGTGGGAGCCTTGCTAGAGGGTTTGGGGCTCTCTGCTTGGATTTTTGTGGTTACCCTTGTTGGGTCATTGCCGCTGGGTATTGTGGTAGCGCTTGCACGTATGTCTAAGTTCAAGCCACTTTCCCTGATTGCCCAGTTCTATATTTCTATTTTGCGTGGTACGCCTTTGATGTTGCAGCTGATGGCGTTCATGTTTGCACCGTACTACCTGTTCGGTATTTCGATGGACACCGACTGGAAATACGGAGCTTGTGCGTTAGGCTTCATTCTTAATTATTCTGCTTACTTCGCAGAAATTTATCGTTCGGGCTTGCAGTCCATTCCGAAGGGTCAGTATGAAGCGGCGCTCGTTTTGGGCTATTCGCGCTCACAAACCTTCTTCAAAATTGTGCTTCCTCAGGTAATTAAACGCATCATGCCTGCTATGGGCAATGAAATTATCACGTTGGTTAAAGACACCTCGCTTGCCTTTGTTTTGGGTGTTGCCGAAATGTTCTCGGTAGCTAAGGCAATTTCTGCAAGTGAAGTTTCGATGATTCCTTATGCGTTGGCAGCGCTCATTTACTGGGTATTCTGCTTGCTTATCGAATTCATCATTGGTCGCGTGGAAAAGAAGATGGCTTACTATCACGACTAAGAATGGTTATGTAGCAACCAAGAATTATCGGCAGAGGATTTGCTAAAACAGTGAAAAATTATCCGCTGCGTAAGGTTGGACCCACTTTTCAACCGAACTTGTATGGGTAAAGATCTTCCTTATAAGGCCTGAAGCAGAGTTGTCTTATAAGTTTCGAAAAGAGGTTTTCGTTATGGGAAATACACCAGTTGTGAGCCTACAGCACGCGCAAAAAGCGTTTGGCAGCAATGCTGTACTTAAAGATATTTCTTTGACGGTGGAACAGGGCGATGTGCTCTCTATCATTGGTCCTTCAGGTGGCGGCAAATCTACTTTGCTTCGTTGCATGACGCTTTTGGAAACGCTTGATGCAGGATCGCTTTCCTATGGCGATTTGCAGGTAGTAACCACACCTGACGGTTCAAGCAAGGCGGTATATGGTGGCAAGGACGTACTTGCACAAGCAAAGAAGCGCTATGGTTTGGTATTTCAGAACTTTAATCTGTTTCCGCATTATACGGTGCTGCAAAATGTGACCGATGCTCTTATTTGTGTTCAGAAAAAGCCCAAGGAAGAGGCGCTTGCTAAAGGTCGTGAACTTCTGGCGAAAATGGGTCTTACGGGTAAAGAAGATATGGTTCCGTGTGAACTTTCTGGTGGTCAGCAGCAGCGTGTAGCGATTGCCCGTGCTTTAGCGCTTGACCCAGATGTGCTGTTCTTCGATGAGCCTACGTCCGCGCTCGACCCTGAACTTACTCAGGAAGTACTGCGCGTTATTCGCGAACTCGCTGATGAGCATATGACCATGGTTATTGTTACGCACGAAATGGCCTTTGCGCGCGATGTTGCAGACCGTGTGGCGTTTATGGACGGCGGCGTTATTGTAGAAGAAGGTCCCGCCAAAGAAGTTATTGGCAATCCTCAGCACGAACGTACCAAGTCTTTCTTGGCTCGTTTCGCTGAAGGAAATGCTGACTAAATTATCGAACACCGAGAAGTCTTAGTTTTCGAATCAGCTTCGCTTTATTCAACACGACAAGACGGCTAAAGGGCATAGTGAAATAATTCAACAAAGGGTTTTTATCTCCCTAAATCTAAGATTGAATACCAGAGTCTATGCCTTTAAAGCCGTCTTGCTGTGTTGCGCTCAGAATGATTCGAAAACTAAGACTTCTCGGTGTTTTCGCATGTTTAGACCTATTCGCAGAAGGACCTACGCAGGAGAAACTGACTACATAATTACACAAGAAAGGGAGCTCGTGTGAGCTCCCTTTACTATGCCGAGTTATATGATGGGCAAGCCTCTTATGTTCAAGGCTGTGCCCAATGCGTGGCTGAATGCGCGTTTATTCAGCGTCGGTCTGCTTAAGCAGGCCATAGCCGCCGTTGGTGCGGCGATACAGAATGCAGAATGCGTTGGTGTCGCGATCGATATACGCGAAGAAGTCGTGACCCAACAGGTCGATCTGAATAAGTGCTTCCTCTTCTGTTA
>URVA01000149.1 GCA_900551155.1 uncultured Eggerthella sp.
AAGCAGCTCCCGATGCATATGCGGTTTTCGATATGCTTACCGAACAGATTGCTGCTACCTTTACTCCTGCTGAAGTGGACTATTTTGAAGAGAATCCACAGCTTATCTTGTTCGTTGGCGTAAACGGTTCTGGTAAGACCACCACGGTAGGAAAGGTTGCGGCAGCGGCACACGACCAAGGGCGCAAGGTTTTGCTTGGCAGTGCTGATACGTTCCGTGCGGCGGCAATTGAGCAGCTTGAAGTATGGGCGAATCGCGCAGAGGTTGAAATCGTAAGCCGCGATCGTGGAAGCGATCCTGCAAGTGTGTGCTACGAAACCATCGAACGCGCCGAGGCTGCGGGTTCGGATTTGGTGCTTATAGATACGGCTGGTCGTTTGCATACTTCCAATGACTTGATGCGTGAGCTTCAAAAGGTTGTATCTGTTGTGCGTAAGCGCTCTTCCATGCCTGTTGCTACGCTGCTGGTAATTGATGCTACGACGGGACAAAACGGTCTTCAGCAAGCACGAGAATTTGATAAGGCCCTTGATCTTGATGGTGTGGTGTTAACCAAGCTTGACGGTACCGCAAAAGGTGGTATTGCCTTAGCTATTTCCCACGAGCTTGAACTTCCCATCTGCAAAATTGGAGTTGGTGAAGGAATAGATGATTTGCAGGATTTCGACGCGCATGATTTTGCTCGTGCGCTGATAGGGGATATGACCGATGTTCGATAGTCTCTCCGATAAACTTCAGTCAGTCTTAAGCGGTCTGCGTAGTAAGGGCCGTCTTACCGAAGAAGACATTGATTCGGCGATGCGCGAAATTCGTATGGCGCTTCTTGAAGCTGACGTTAACTTTAAGGTTGTTAAGTCGTTTATCAAACGAACGAAAGAACGCTGTTTAACGGCAGAAATTATGGATTCCTTAACGCCTGCGCAAAACGTTGTGAAGGTTGTTTTGGACGAGTTAACCGAACTGCTCGGCCGCGAAGAAGCACCCTTGCAGCTTTCGAGTCGCATTCCAAATGTCATCATGTTGGTTGGTCTGCAGGGTTCTGGTAAAACTACTGCTGCTGCGAAGCTTGCCTATCTTTTAAAGGGCAAAAATCACAATCCTTTGTTGGTTGCCTGCGACGTGTATCGTCCCGCTGCTGCAGATCAGCTTCAAACGCTTGGCGATGAAATGGGAGTTCGCGTATATCGTGGTGAAGGTAAGGACCCTGTCGCTATTGCCAAAGAAGGCGTAAGGGATGCAATCGATTCTTTGCGCGATGTGGTTATTGTAGACACCGCTGGTCGTCTTCATGTAGATGACGAAATGATGCAGGAAGCTCAAGCTATCAAAGATGCGGTAGAGCCAGATCAAATTTTCATGGTAGTTGATGCCATGACTGGTCAGGATGCGGTTAATGTAGCTAAAGCTTTCGCAGATCGCGTTGATTTCGATGGCGTCATTATGTCTAAGATGGATGGCGATGCTCGTGGTGGTGGCGCACTTTCCATTAAGCAGGTTACGGGCAAGCCTATTTCCTTTATTTCGTCGGGCGAAAAGCCAGATTCATTAGAAGAATTCCATCCTGATCGTATGGCTAAGCGCATCCTTGGCATGGGAGATGTGGTTAGCATTATCGAAACTGCGTCGAAGCTAAAAGCAGAAGAAATTGAGGAAGAAGAAGCAGAGCGCATGGCGCGCGGCAACTTAACCTTGAATGACTTTATGCTTATGAAGCAGCAGGTTAATAAAATGGGCGGCATTCAAAAGTTGGTTAGCGCATTGCCTGGCGGAGACAAAGCTATGCGTGAAGGTCAGGTAAACGAACATGCTCTTGATGATATGACCGTCATTATTAGTTCTATGACCAAACGGGAACGTGAACATCCCGAGATTCTGAATGGATCCCGTAAGGCTCGTATTGCGGCTGGTGCTGGTGTTAAGGTATACCAGGTAAATCAGCTGTTAAAGCAGTTTAGTGAAACTAAAAAAATGGTTCGTCGCATGATGGACCAGCAAGAAGCTGCTTATGCTCGTAAGAACAAAAAGGGCAGAAAAGGTAAGAAGGGAAAGAACAGCAAACGTAGAATGGGAATTCCTGCAATGGGAGGACTTTCCATAAAGGATATGAAGAAGATGCAAGACATGATGAGTGGTCTTGATGATTCTCAGTCTAAGAGGTAATATCAATAATTGCTGTTTTGCGATCCGAATGAGTAAAGATTTTCGGATAAGTCGCGTGTAAAGTTTTAGAAGGAGTACAACTCGATGGCAGTCAAGATCCGTCTCGCCCGTCACGGCGCTAAAAAGGCACCTTATTATCGTATCGTTGTAGCAGACTCTCGTGCTCGTCGCGATGGCCGCTATATTGAGCAGGTTGGTACGTACAATCCTTGCACCACCCCTGCAGCTGTAACTATCGATCTTGAAAAGGTTGATAAGTGGGTAGCTGATGGTGCAAAGCCTACTGACACGGTAGCTCGCCTTATTGAGGCTGAGCGCAAGAACGCTTAAATCATGGCGGATTTCCGCGAAGATATTGCAAACTTGGTAGAGGCCTTGGTTGTCCCTTTGGTAGACGACCCTGAAGCTGTTGAAATTACTTCGACAGATACAGAAGATGGCGCTGTTTTGGTTGAAATTACCGTTGCTGATGAAGATGCAGGTAAGGTAATTGGTCGCCAGGGCCGTGTTATTAAGGCAATTCGTACCTTGTGTCGCGCAGCTGGTTCGCGCAACGGCACCGCCGTTGAGGTAGAAATAATCGACTAGGAGCCCATAGCGTTATGGGTTCTTGGACGAAC
Organism: uncultured Eggerthella sp.; assembly: GCA_900551155.1. Lineage (GTDB taxonomy): Bacteria > Actinomycetota > Coriobacteriia > Coriobacteriales > Eggerthellaceae > Anaerotardibacter. The sequence goes on from URVA01000149.1 coordinate 2,781, forward strand.
ATTGCTGCGCTGCTAAGCGCTAAAACTAAAGAAGGAGGGCTTTCTGTCAAACCGACAGAAGGTCTTCCTTTTTTGCTTGTCGAAGGCATGGAGGTTACTTTTTTTCCTCCAATTCTGCGTTTTCCTCGTTCATCCAACGTTGCACGAGTCGAGCATCCCTCTCCAGGCAAATATCTGGTTTATTTTGATTGCGTTACGAATCGAAGCGATGCTGAATTATTGGAAGGTCATTATTGCTTAGTGCGTAATGAAGATCTGCCTGAAGGCT
>URVA01000150.1 GCA_900551155.1 uncultured Eggerthella sp.
AGGCCAACAAAAACAAGAATAGCCGCAATACCTGTAGGAATCTTCCATGCCAGCATTCGTTGATGAGTATCGTAGCCGCACACATCCGTAGGTGCCCCCGCAGGAATCGCCTTTTCTGCTTGAGGCTGACGCGTAGTTAAATCACCCTGGACCAAATCATCCAAAGAGCATTCGAATAACTGACATATCTTAAGAAGCTTGTCCATTTCTGGATAGCTTTTCTCTGCCTCCCATTTGGTTACCGATTGTCGGCTTACCCCCAAAAGCATTGCAAGCTGCTCTTGGGTCATATTACGCGTAGCGCGTAAATGCTGTAGATTATCGCGAAAACTCATGATAGTCCCTTTCATCTTGCAGTCGCGATGCCTCTCTTTATAAAACCGAGAACGCTTTCGCAGTGCAAGGTGTTCGCTTTCGTACTCGTTCTTGCCGGCACAATCAGGATAAGAGTAGCAGATACCTTTTATCTACCAACCAGCGAGCTGCATTTTTACCATTTTTCATGCAACCAACAGTTGCAACCCCAGGTCAGATGGATATTAACAGCAATTCAACAGTCATACTTATTTCGCATCATTTTTAAGACATTCGTGCATAATTAGCTTATAGATAATTTGCCCATGTACTATCAGCTCTAACTCGCCCGTCAAATAAAAACCTCACCAGAAAGGGTTAGCCATGATGAGAAAAAAGCGTGCGTTTATCGCCTTATTCGTTACTTCCCTTCTGGCAGCAACTCTTTTACTTTCGGGATGCTCTGTCAACTTCACCCTCAACGAAGATACCGTAAATGACGCAGTAGATTCGGCCACTGAAACGGCTAACAACTTAGCTAGCGCTGGCGAAGAAGCCGCTAACGCTGCAGAAATGCTAGCAGGACTTGAGTTCGAAAAAGCAACCCGTATTGTGGTCTGCGATCCCGAATCGGGCAAAACTATAAAAGAAATTACCGACCAAACTGCTATTGAAAAAGCTCTTATGCCACTCTCACAAGAAAACTCAATAGCCGTTACCCCTGATGCACCCGAAGAATACATCTTCGAGCTTTGGCAACCTGAAACAATCAAGCTCGGTCAAGACGAATCTGATGTTTCCGAAGAAAAGGTACTCGAAATAACCACCTATGAAAACTCTGATACGATTCGAATTAGCATGACGGTGCTGGGCAACATTTCATTCAGCATGACTTCTGCCGATAGCGCAGAAGCACTCCGCAACCTAGCGGAATAAAGTTCTCTAAAATCTATTCTAATAAAAAAGATCTCATTTTTTTTCAAACTTTTGGATCGAATTTCCCTTAGTAAAGCTAGATTTCCCAATATTTGTCTATATTATTGCCATCTAGTTTGCTTAATTACAAAAATCACTGCTTTGGATACATTTCAGCATTTTTCTAAAACGAGCGGAGCTACATTAAGGGAAATTCGTGCCAAATGTTGTTCATATCCCGAAAAGCGATGTAAGCCGCCCATACAAAACGAGGCGGCTTACACTACTTCAAAAGTATTAATGCAAAATATAAATTTACTGACTTACTAGGCCAAACAAACTAAATGACAATTTCTTAGTGCTGACAGGCTTGATCAGCGGTCATGTTCGGAAGCTTACCTTCTGCCACCAGCTTTGCTGCATCACCCACAATAGGGTGTTCAGCATCGTAGTACACTGCAATTCCTGCATTCGCGAAACCCTGCATAGGACGCATTCCCATACCCGCAGCAGCAATAGCCTGAACCCCTTGTTCTTTCAGTAGATCAACTATAGCAATGCAACCGCCTTCTTCGTGAGGCGGGTTATCTAACTCAGTAACGTTGGTTAATTCGCCATCAACAATATCAACAAGAGTAAAACAATCACAGTGACCAAAATGTCCACTACGCTGTGCGTTAAGGCCCGCTTTGCCCATTGTAGGTACTGCAAGTTTCAATGTTTCTGCCATAATCAACGCCTCTATCCTTGTGTCAAATAGAACTATTACATTCAAATTTGTCTTATGCGCATGTTTGCCTTGGCTAGTGTTTCTAAGGTTGCGAAATAACTTATTCGCGTCGCAGCATAATTGCTATTCTTTAGCTGTTAGCTCGAATATACGACCAAATTAGTAACATTAAAGATGCATTCAGACAGAAGGTGTTACGTTTTTCCGTAAGCGGCTAGACTGCCTTACTCGGAAAACAGAAGGAATCCAGAGATCGCAAAATAAGAGTCACAATTTTTTCACGGCACATGATTACTATTATTTTTATCTAAGAGAAAGTTATTGCAATGCAAGCCTCTTCTTCAAAGCCTATTCGATTCCAACGGAGCTCAGTTATTGTTCGCTCCATAGGTTTCGCGCTCTGTTTGAGTGCAGTAGTATTGCTTGCTTTTTTAATCTCTATCGATTTCGAAATAGCTCCCCTAGTAATTGGACCAGTAGTAATAGTTAATTTGCCGCTACTAGATGTATTACTCTTCTCATGCGTTTCGCCCCTGCTGCTACTTATCGCGTTATTCCTGCGGCCCGTAGAAAAACGCGGGAGTATTCCTTGGCGTATCGGACGTGCATTAGCTTCAGCATTATGCACCTTTGTAGCAATGTGTACCTTTTTATATGGCGCACTATTCTTCGTAGTCGATGAACCTTATTTACTCGAACCTTCCAGCAATCAAGGAGATCGGGTATTAATAGTTGAGCATCATTTCTTACTCGCAAGCTCAGGAGATATTTATTACGTTCCCGCAGGAAGCGCTTTTGCAGAATCTAAAGGTGGCTTTAGTTGTGATGACGCCTATAGTCCCATACGCGTCGATTCCTACTCTCTTTCCTGGACAGACAGAACCGCGTATTTAGAAATATGGAGTGACTCGCCTGCAGATCCTATGGTTCCCTGGTCAGGATATTTACAACCTAACCGCTAATCGATACTTCCCTTAATAGTTCGCAAAGAATCCCTTTCTAATTTGCAACACCCATTTTCTCGAAAAGTGGATGGGGCTTTTTCTCATAATGCTTTATTCATAAGCATTTATACGCAATCTATAACCTATATAAATAAAA
>URVA01000151.1 GCA_900551155.1 uncultured Eggerthella sp.
CGAGGAGTTAAAAGATAACGGCCAAATACTGCCAAATTAGAAGGTGCTTCCTCTACAGCAGGTTTTTCTACCAAGGAATCTACTTTCCAGACGCCTTCTTCCACTTCGCTGCCAGCGATAACACCGAAACGGTCTACTTCTTCACGAGCAACAGGCAGCACCGCAATAACACTGGCTCCACCATGCGCATCGGAAACTTCCTTCATGCGAATCAGCATTTGGTTATCAGGTACAAGTACATCACCCAATAAAACAAAGAAAGGCTCGCCTTCAATGCAATCGGCAGCGCAATGAACAGCATGACCGAGACCGAGAGGCTCTTCCTGATATACGTAGCTAACATTCAAGCTACCAGCATGAGCAACTTTGTCTGCGTATTTGTCTTTACCGCGACTACGAAGTTCGGCTTCAAGTGCAGGATTAGGAGTAAAGTGCTCTTCGATTGACTTCTTGTCACGACTGTTAATGATAATTACTTCATCAGCTGCAGATGCAAGTCCTTCTTCAACGACATACTGAATTGCAGGACGATCAACAACAAGAAGCATTTCTTTTGGTTGAGCTTTAGTTGCTGGAAGAAAACGACTACCAAGACCAGCAGCAGGAATTAAAGCTTTCATTGAGTTCCTTTCAAAACGAATAAAGCGTAATTATCTTAGCAAATAGGCATAAAAGAACCAGTGCTCTAGTCCAAAGACATAAAAATCCGAAAAGCGCCCTTAATCCATATCTTAGAAACCATATAGCTGATCAAGCTTCGAAGTTCCGCCCGTCTTGACAAGAAAAGTCGAAGTCGTAGAATAACAACGCACTGGGGATGTAGCTCAGTTGGGAGAGCGCAGCGTTCGCAATGCTGAGGTCGTGGGTTCGATCCCCATCATCTCCACCAGTAAACAATAACGGCAGGTATTGTACCTGCCGTTTTTTTATTCAAAGCACCAAGCCTGAATCAATAATCTGTTTAATACTCAATCTTTATTGGCGAAGCTTTCTAATGTTGTTTGCAAGAACTACACAGCAAATCAAAAGAATTAACTGAACTAATGAACTAGAAAGAGTGGGAATATCAGTTACCCCTGAAGCAAGAGTAAAAATAATACCCAAAGCACAAAGGACCAAACCAATAATTGCGATAACAAAGAATGGACCGATTTTTTTCTGGATTATTTGCTCCACGTACACCAAGAATGCCAATAATTAGATCGATAACGCCACTAATAATAGAAATTACCGCAAGAATAAATAGCAAGCCTGCACCTAAAGCGTAATATTCCTGTTCACCAGCTGCTCCTGCATAACCTGCACCAGCTATTGCCATGCCGCCTGCAAAAGCAATAAAGCCAGCAAGAATAGCTAAAACAGAAATAACTATTAATAGAATGCAGAGTACTTTTAGTGCTTTCTGAGAACCTGTCATGTTTTTCCTCTTTTATATACGCACCAACAGCCAAAACAATAATGGCCGCAAGATGTGGATTATGCTACACATCTTCAAAGCTTGCGTTGTATACCGTAAAGTAATACCAGGTAGAACGAGAATTTCAAATTTAAACATCCACTGAAACAACCTGTTCACATTACGGTTTTGTTTTACTCGTTTTTAAATTCTTCAATCATGCTTAAAAGACTAATCTGACTCTTATCTAATCCACCCACAAACCTATGAGGCATCACGAAACAATTCGAATCAGAACTTTGCTTAGCCGATCCATGATTATCTGAACGCGTTGAAGGAAAAAGAGCCAACATATCCCCAGAAACAATACCGTTGGTCTCAGAAAATGAACCCTCTAAATAATTTTTCGGGAAAACGTGTAAACAACGCATGTTGCATGCAGCAACACAGGCAGGTTCGAGACCAGCTTGTAGTCTGTCTTTACAAAGATCACACTTAAACGTTTTATGAAGATCTTTGAAAACTGCAGGAGCATCATAGGGGCAGGCTCTAGCGCATTTACCGCAACCAATACACGCATCCTCATCAATAGAAACAATTCCCGTTTGAGGATCTTTTGAAATTGCACCACGAGGACAAGCTGCTAAACAAGCTGGTTCATCACAATGATTACAGGAAATAGAGAGTGAAAAACTAAATACACCCTTATTTTCTATTAAGGTATCAGCATATGCGCCACGCCCCAAATGAGAAACGCTTGGTAAATCAACACTTTCATCCGACTCTGCGATAAAGCTCAATTCAGTACTATGTGCATGATCCCTTGAAGAGATCTGCCACTCTCCCGCTTCAAAGGTCACTACCTTTCGAAACTTTTTGCCTACAGGAAGATTATGGATATCCTTACAGGCTGCAACGCATGCTTTACATCCAGAGCATTCATTAGCATTAAAGAAGAATCCTAGTGAACCATGGTCATTATTTACCTTCGTAGCCTGATTTTCACGAAGCGCTTCGTTTTGCCCAAGACTATCTTGCAAGAGTTTCTCCTGTGTAAACGCGTGCCTTTTCAACGAAGAAGAAACCCTGGTTTCCTGATTCATGGAATCGCTCACGCGTTTATAGTCCAGCTGAAGAGGTTCCCCTGCCCACGGATCGACTCTTACCAGAGAGGTATTCCACGTACAATGGCCCTCACCCGCAAGCTTACTACCCTGAAGGGTATTTGCATTGCCTCCCTCATCAATACCTTTGTCATTAATTGATGCCCAAGCACCTTGTCCAATAATTACTACACCAGGCATCACCAATCGGGTGACCTTCGCGCGACGCAGAATTTGCCCATAAGCACTTGATACATGGACTGTTTCGCCATGAGTAATCCCAGAGCGTTTTGCGTCTAAGGGATTTATCCAAGCATCATGAGGGAAAAGCTCACGCAATTGAGCTACGTTGTCAAATAGCTGATGCGACCTGCTTGGAACATGAACACTAATACATTGAAGAGGGTATTTTCCACTCGCACTTTCAAAACCATCGCGAGCTGGTACATACTTCGCAATGGGAGCGATGTCCGACAAGCCGAAATCTTTAAACCGCTCCACCAAACTAGAGCAATA
>URVA01000152.1 GCA_900551155.1 uncultured Eggerthella sp.
TTAATATATTCACCATTCATCCAGTCAAGTTTCGTTTCGTCGAAGATAGCATCTTTGCGCGTAATGCGATCAAGACTGAATTCTTTGCATAATACTTCGCGGGGAATGATGGTGGTTTCTCCGTCTAAGGACCAACCTAACAATGCTAAGAAGTTCACAAGCGCATCAGGCAAAAAGCCCATAGCCTGATATTGTTCTACTGAGGTAGCATTGCGACGCTTAGAAAGCTTGCGTCCGTCAGCACCAAGAATCATAGAAAGGTGAGCGAAGGTAGGAACCTCATAACCTAATGCTTCGTAGATTAGAATCTGGCGAGGGGTATTAGAGAGATGGTCATCGCCGCGGATTACGTGGGTGATTTGCATATTTGCGTCATCGCAAACAACGGCGAAGTTGTAGGTAGGAGTACCGTCGGTGCGAACCAAAATCATGTCATCCATTACATCGGCTGGGAAGGACATGTCACCGTAGACGGCATCTTTAAACTCGATAGGACCGTGATCTTCTGGTACTTTAAGACGCCAAACGTGAGGTTCACCTGCATCAATGCGGCGTTGTGCTTCAGCTTTGTCCAGGTTACGACAGGTGCGATCATAGCCAGAATAGCCGCCTTCGCTTTTTTCTGCGGCAGCACGCTTTGCGTCAAGTTCTTCTTTGGTGCAGAAGCAAGGATATACCGCATCGCGTTCTTTAAGACGCTCGAGAGCTTCAGTGTAGGTATCGAATCGTTCGGTTTGAAGGTAGGGGCCAAAGTCGCCTCCAACTTCTGGACCTTCATCCCAGGTAAGACCAAGCCATTTCATAGCGCGAAGAATAACTTGCTTGTTTTCTTCGGTGGAGCGTTCAGGGTCAGTATCTTCAATGCGAAGGATAAAAGAACCACCCATTGCCTGAGCAAAGGCCCAATTATAAATAGCAGTACGAGCACCGCCAATATGAAGTTCGCCCGTTGGTGATGGAGCGAAACGGACGCGTACGGGCTTTGACTGATCACTCATGTAGCTTTTCCTTTCAAGTTTTCTAGCGCTTAGATAATAAACGATTAGTGCCTTTTATGCCGAGGTTTGTTGGATTGGCTTTTCTGGAGTTGGCGTTAGTGGTGCCTCGGGGAAGGTCTGTTGCGCTAAACGGGCAATCAACTCAGCAGATTTTTTGGTACCAAAAGCGTTTGAATCAAGAGAAATGTGATACGAATTGATGTCAGTCCATTCGGACCCTACGTATTGCTTGCAGTGATCCCTACGTTCTTTATCGACCCGTTCAATCATGGCAGCAGCTTTCATATGATCGATTTTTTCTCGTTTCATAACCCTGCCAATACGAGGAACAAGAGGTGCATGGATAAAAACATTAAATACGTTGGGGCGCTTACCTAAAACAGCACCAGCGCAGCGTCCCACGATGACGCAGCTGCCTTCATTTGCGATGCGCGTAATAGCTCGTGCTTGTGCAAGCCATAGTTCATCGGTTTGGGTAGGTTCTATGCCGAAGCTTGCGTAACTTTGCATATACAGGTTATACATAATTCCGCGACGAACTTCCTGTTCGTGGTCTTTGACGTATTCAGGGGTAAGCCCTGATTCTTGAGCGTTAAGTTCAATCAGTGACCGATCGAAAACAGGAATATTGAGCATTTTTCCGACAGCTTGACCAATTTCTCTACCTCCTGAGCCAAACTGGCGAGAAATAGTAATAACCAAGGGGGTTTCTGCGGGGTTCTCTGATGAGTGAGGAGCAGATTCTTCGGTTTCGCTACGTGCTTCTTCGGGAGAGGCCATAGTGGTGGCAGTAAAGGTAATGTGGCCTTTGATAGGGCAGAACTTTTCGAAACGAGGGAAAAGTTTATTGAATAAACCAACAATGGCACCTACTGCAAGGGCAGAAATGATGGTTCCTTCGCGAACGCCGTACAGACCGCCCATAGCTATCAGCGAAACTGTGGTAGCAATAATAACGTTGCTTGCATCGAATCCAATTTTGCATTTCGGGAAAGGCCATTTAGACACCTTAGCAACGCTTAAAACAATACCTTCGCCAGGAAGGGTAAGAAAACTTGCCTTTACTTGCAAAAATACGCCAAAGGCAGTCATAAAACAGCCAACAATACTTAAGGACAGTTGAATGAGATAGTTCGTCATGGGTATCTGAGCGAAGATAGGGACAAACAAGTCGATCAAAGCTGAAAATATAAAGACATAGGGAATTTGTAAAAATTGCACGGGGCTAAAATCACGTCGTAAAAGAATAATTTGAATGAGAACAAAGAGCACATTCATTACAAAGGTCCAGCCACCAATGGTGAGCGGAGTAAAGAATGAAAGGGTAGTGGGAACACACGAGATAGGGGAGGTGCCGAGTCCTGTTGCGCGTGTAAGACCAACAGAAGCAGCTACAAACGCTAAGCCAAATACCATCACTACGATACGAATAGCAATGTTGGGGATTGTTCTGTCGAAAAACGCATGCCACCTATCGGTTATGTTCACAGGATTCCTTTCTCTTTTAGGGGGAAATAGCACAGACGCGCTAAACCACCTAGGTGGTAAGCGTTGTGCGCTATATAAAAGGGATAATCCTATTATACGCAAGCATTTGTTTGGATTATGAAGGCAGATTAAAGCTGGCTGCTTGTGGAAGGTATGGCTGATCGAGTGTGCAGGATACCTATAGATTTGTCTTTTGAGCGGATACGATGAGTATAATGAAGCAGATAATCGAGGAGGATTACATATGAACTATCAAGAATTACAGGATGAAATTAAATCAGCCATGAAAGCAAAGGACAAGAATCGTCTTTCTATTCTTCGTCAAGTTCATGGTGAAATCAAAAATATTGAAGTAAACGAACGTCGCGAAATTACCGATGCTGATGTGGACGCAATGCTAAAGCGCACCATTAAGCAAACAAAAGAGACGCTAGAGGGATCAATCAAGGCAGGAAACGATCAGGAGCGTACCGATCGTTTAACGGAACAGGTAGAAATCTTGGAGGGTTATC
>URVA01000153.1 GCA_900551155.1 uncultured Eggerthella sp.
TTCATGATATTACGACGACTCAACGTTCCTACAAGCTTGCCATCCTGTACAACTGGCGCCTTCTTAATCTTCTTGTCCGCCAAAGTTCGAAATGCCAGATCGGCATGTTCGCGGGCATCAACGGTAATGACAGTTTTTGTAGCAAGTCGCATTGCATCCAAGTCGTAGATTGCCCTAATACGATCTCGGAAACTGTCGGTCTCAAGCATGATGATGTAGCTCACGCCATCGGTCTGTGATGATTCATGGCGAGCCAGATACTTCAAAATGTCGCCATCAGATAAAAAGCCGACTACCTTCCCCGCCTCGTCAACAAGCGGCACGCCATTAGTTTCGGTTTCCTGCATAATCGCAATAGCATCGCGAATTTTAGCAGTGGCAGGAAGCGTACTAGGATTGGTGTTCATAATATCCGCCACGACCCAAGGACGATCTATGCCTGGCATTGCACCATCAACTGCAGTAACCGCTTGAGCGCCCTTCTTGTCACGTACAAATACCAAAATCAAAACTGCAATTACCGCTATAAGAATAAGCATACCCAAAAAGGCAAAGTGGCAGCCAATATACGAAACTTCCGCTGCAGGCATTTCCACAGTTGCGTACAGAGAAGAAAGTGCCGTAAGACTTACAACAAATGCCGTACCTAACGAACTGCCAACCTGTTCGATAGTGGCAATAATGGCGTTACCGTGAGGCAGTTCGATGTTAGGAAGCGAATTAATACCCCAAGTATTTAGAGGCGTAATAAGTGCCTGAATACCTAACGTAACAATGGTGTAAGCGACGCAAGTGATAAGCAGCGGTGTCGCATCACCAAGCAATACGTAACTAATTCCACCTACAAGCAAAACCAAAGCACCCGTAACCGAAATACCTCGAACGCCATATTTATCGAACAACTTACCCGACAATAAACCAAAGAACGCACCAAGCAATGCACCTGGCAACATAATGAGCCCCGATACGGTAGCAGAAGCCTGAAGCGCGTTTTGGATATACATCGGGAACAATACGCTTCCACCAATTAAAACGCCCTCAAGAAACAAGATAATAATCGTGATAGTAAGAAATTCCCGATGACGCAACACTTGGACCTGCAGAATTGGATTATCAAGTTTAAGCTGGCGGCGGAAGAACAGAACAATAACCGCAATACCAACAACAATCAGTACTGCTGGAATTGCAGGCGTGGGGCTTGAAGTCGAGGTAGAAATACCATAGAGCAAGCACACCATACCTACCGCAATAAGAACCACTGATAGCCCATCAAAGGTAGTGCGATCGAATCCTTCGAACTTTTTCAAAGCAATCAAAGCAGCAACTACCACGCAAAGCGCCAGTCCAACAACTAACACAAACTGCGCACGCCAACCAATACTATCAACTAAAACACCCGATACCGACGGACCCATAGCAGGCGCAAAGCTAATAATAAGGCCTACTAATCCCATACCAACACCGCGATTTTCACGAGGGAAAATCAGCAAGATCAAGGCGAACACCATAGGCATTACCACACCTGCTGCACACGCCTGCATTACTCGACCGAGCAACAAAAAGGGAAAACTTGGAGCACCAGCGCACAAAGCAGAGCCTGCAGTGAATAAAAGCATGCCTCCAATAAAAAGCTTGCGAGTAGAAAAGCGACCGATCAGGTAAGCATTAAGAGGAATGATAACCGCTTCAACCAACGCATACCCACTAGTAAGCCACTGAACAGTTGTGGCGCTTACGTTTAGATTATCCATAATCGTAGGCAGTGCCGGCGTTAAAAGTGTCTGATTAAGCACTACAAGAAATGCTCCGACAAGCAACACAGCAATCATGGTTGTCTGCTGACGCGTAAGTCCCATTCTTCACTTCCCTTTTAGCTCTCTAGGTAATTCTTAATGGCTCTCATGAGCGCAAAAAAGCTGGACAAGAAACAGGCATTTCAACCTGTGCCTTATCCAGCTTGTTATCTCTATTGCGGATAACTCGCCCTCCGAGCAAGTAGTACTTATTGTGCGTCGCCAAACTATGAAGTCAAGCTTTTGAATATATTCTTGAATGCCCTGCATCATAAAGACACATCACATACCAATTAGGGGCCGATTTGAACCGCTGGACACAGCTACGTTACGTATGCTTGATAACGAAAGACGGCTTTCGTGAAATTGTCCTTCAACTTTACGTTGAAATAGATCGGTCAGCTCGTTAGCTCATCAATGTTTCCATAGGATAGATGGGTTAGATTTACTTACCCTGCTATAAGGAGAATAGATGCTCAAAGACAATGCAATTTGGATGGGGACTGGCGAAAAGCCCGTAAACTTATTGCTCAAGCAAGCTAACCGTCATGGTCTTATTGCTGGCGCATCAGGTACTGGTAAAACCGTAACGCTAAAAGTACTTGCTGAAGGCTTTTCCAAAGCAGGTGTTCCTGTCTTTATGGCCGACGTTAAGAGCGACATCACTGGCATGTGCGAACCCGGCAAAGATTCTGAAGATATGCAGAAGCGTATCGAAAAATTCGGAATTGAAGGCTTTACCTACGAAGGCTGCCCAATGCGTTTGTGGGATATGACCGGCGGTACAGGTGCTCCTGTGCGTATCACCATTTCTGACATGGGTGCTCCCCTGCTTTCTCGCTTGCTGGGCCTCACCGATGTACAGGAAGGCGTACTCGATATCGTATTTCGCATCGCAGATGATCAGAAAATGCTGCTCATCGACATGAAAGACCTGCGCGCAATGCTCACGTACGTTTCCGAGCACAACAAAGAATACGAAACCACGTACGGAAAGGTTTCTTCTCAGTCTGTTGGTGCAATTTTGCGTGCTCTTATTCCAATCGAAGACCAAGGTGGCGATATCTTCTTCGGCGAGCCTGCCCTCGACTTGAACGACTGGTTTGTCTGCAACGACAAGGGACAAGGTTATATCAACGTTCTTAATGCTGCAAAGCTTATTCAAACTCCTCAGATCTATTCCATGTTCCTGCTCT
>URVA01000154.1 GCA_900551155.1 uncultured Eggerthella sp.
CTTTTAAATAAGACGCCTAAGCTTAAACAGCTTAGGCGTCTTTTAGATTTTCGCGATTTAAGACCTACCCCTGCAGATAATGCTAGAAATATATATTCATTTGTCCTTGAACTACATTGATATAACCGTTGAAGATGCAATAAATTTAGATAATTACAATTTATGCATAGTTAATTACTTCGCAGAATGCGGCTAAATAATAAGTTTCCTAGCAAAGTATACATTTCTTGCTAAATCTACAGGGGTGGTACGATTTTTTCAAAAAACGTAATGCTGTTTTGAAGTGACCTACCCTTTGAAAGTCAAACAAAAGCAGGTTTAAACAAGTTCTCACAAAAGTCCCTATATGAAGATCTGACAAAAGCCAGATCTTCATATTCACTAACATCAAAGCCAATAATGTAGGAATAAACGGTAAAGAAATGTCTAAGCGTAAAATCCCGTCCTTGAAGAGCGCAAGAAAACGATTTAATCGTACCTATCTAATTGTAAAAGTATGATCCTACTAGTTAGCGGATTTTACTTGTTTCTGCCAAAGACTTGCCCCTTGTTTCAGGAGCCATAAAGATAGAAAGTACCAGGCCAAGCACAACAAGTCCTGCGGCAACAAGCATTGTAGGACCAACACCAAACTGCTCAAGCATAAGTGGAGTTCCGTAGGTCGAAACAATCGTCCCCACACGCGAAATCGAAATGGCAATACCTACTGCTGATGCGCGAACCGCTGTTGGAAACAGCTCGTTAGGATACAACCACTGCAAGATACCAGGGCCACCACTAAAGAATGCGTACAGACCAAACGCAAGAATAATAACGATTACTGGGGCTGCAGGAAATACACCAAGAATGATTAAACCTATGGCCATAAAGGCAAGCGAACCAATCAATAAAGGTCGACGTCCGATAGAATTCAGCCAAAACATTGCAGGAAACGTGCCAATCAAGAAGAATAAACTAACCGCAGCTTCTCCTAAGATTGAATCACGACCCTCGCCCAAACCAAATGCCGTCATAATGTCAGGTCCAAAGGTGTAAATTGCATACATCGGAACAACCTGACAAAGAATGAGCAGTCCTACGAAGATAACGCGCTTGAAATAACCACCTTTAAATATTTGAGCCATGCTGGTGCGTCCGACTTGCTCTTCGTCATTAAAGTCAACATCTTCACCATACACGCGATCCATAACAGCACGCGCTTCCTCTATTCTGCCTTTAGCTCGAAGCCACAAAGGAGACTCGGGAATATCATGACGGCCAATAAGCAAAATCAAACAAGGGATTGCCGCACTACCGAGCATCCACTTCCAACCATCATCCATTGGGAACAGTGCAAACCCAACAAAGGCAGCAGCAGTAGCACCGAAATACCACGAAGCGGAAACCATACCCATTGCAATAGCGCGATACCGCTTTGAGGTAAATTCGGTAATCATTGCGGTAGAGATGGGATAATCAGCGCCAACGAAAAAGCCAATAAAGAAACGCGCCAAAACCAAATGCAGAGGCTCAGTAGAAAACATCGAAAGAATTGACACGACGCCGATAGCAATCATATCGATAATAAACATCTTACGACGTCCAATTAAGTCGGTAAGATAGCCACCCAGAATAGCGCCAACTAAGATACCGAGAAAAACTGAAGCGCCAATAGCAGCGCTCCAAAATGAATCCAATTCAAATAATGGAGTAATTTGTGTCAGTGCAACACCAATTAACGATAGTGCATACCCCTCTAAAAATGCACCACCACTAGAAAAGAAGGTGATCTTGCGAAGAAATGGCGTCATTGCCACATCATCAATAGTTTTACGGGCAGCATGCTTAATGGAACGCGTCACGCTCCCATCGCTAACGGCTTCTACTACAACCTTAGGAGTAGTAACCGTCTTAGCTAATGTTTTAAGATGCTGCCTCATAAATCTCACCTAGTCCTAGTCCCATTCGCATATGCCGTTATTCAGATGTGGTTTTGCTCCTGTTTGATCGGCATCAGAATCAATCAACTGGAAACGGATTTCTTTTTCGCCAACTTGCCACATACGAGTGGTTAAGGTTTGTCCAGGTATCACTGGAGAAGTAATACGCGTTTTGAAGCGGGTCATGCGCTCAGGTTCGCCTGGGAACCAGCAAGAAATAATATGACGCATGGTGAATCCGCCAAGACTAACCCCGTGTGCAATGGGTCGATCAAGACCTGTTTGCTTGGTATACGACCAATCGATATGCTGCTGATGCCAGTCACCCATCAATCGATAGATCAAAGGCATGTTATACGGCATAGTTTCCGTAACTAGCTTGTCTGGTGCACGATCAGGTATCTCTACTATATCACGTGGGGGCTTTGGACCTCCCCAACCACCATCGTAGATGCACACATCCCATGTCTCTACGGTACAAAGATGCGTACCATCTGCACTAAAACTTCTGCCCGTTTGCTTAGAAAGACATCCGCGACCTTCACCACGATCGTAAAGTGCATCTTGAGTTACAAAAGTCTCAATATGATCGTTCATCTTAAAGGGCGCATGAAGACGAATCTCAAAACCATAATGAAGAGAACCTGAATAATCGTAGCCATAATCCAAGGTACGAGTCATTTCTTCATTAACCGTTAGGGGTACACCAAAAATCGGCAACACTTTTAGCTGTGGATCTTTGGCATCGCTTTCATTGATGTATTGCAAATCAGTTTCACCGTCATAGCCAGCATTGCAGCCAAGTGCGCAAATCTCTAAATCCTTAAAGGTACAATCGCGCACAAACGGACCAAATTCTTTGCCCACAATATCTGTTTTGATCGTCATAACGTAACCTTTCCTCTGCGAATGCGTTCTCGAAAAGATAAGAAGAGTTACAAAAGGCACGTGAAGTTACTTAAGTAACTTCTTTTCAATCTTGAGACTGCAAGTACGGGGGAATTCATCAACGAT
>URVA01000155.1 GCA_900551155.1 uncultured Eggerthella sp.
CGACGTGATACCCCTCTTGCGTCGGCGCTTCTGGGTCTGGAGCTCTAAGTCTGTTTTGCTCTGATAAGTGAGTGGTCCTGTCTGGGGCGGGTAGTTATGTCTGAGATAGACGGCACTGTTCGGATAAGCTTTTGAAATGCTTGCAAGGGGCGAACGGCTTAATTTGGATGGGTGTACGGCACTCATCAACTTAAACAATGAAAAACTGAAAAATAGTGTTGACTTAGTGCTGTTTTCATTATAAGTTATCCATGGTTAACTTAGAGGGAACAAAGTGCTACTGCGAAATCCTCTGCACCTCTTCGCCGGCGCATCTCTTGTTCGGGCTCTTTGGAGATGACGCCAATCGTCTTGTCCTTTTCGTTTTGAGCACTTTGTCCCTCGAAATCCTCTTGTCCTAGCAAGAGAGTGAACGACGAGGCGCTCATCGTTTGATGAGCGCCTTCTCTTCTATTTAATAAATACTCAACATATGAACGCATAATTTAACGCAGTCGTGATTGTTTGAGTTCGCTTCATTCGGTACAAAAGTGGAAGAGTCTTTTAATGTGCATCAGCACTATTTAAAAGTTTTAGTGGTGCAGTTTTGTCGTTTCTGCCTCATGCGGTTTAGCAATGAGTAGGACATGGTTCGATTGCACGTTTTTATTGGCTGGCTATTTGAAAGAAGGTAATCGTGAACGTTAAAGGGGTTATTTTTGATTGTGATGGGACACTACTTGATTCTATGGGAATTTGGCAGGGCCTCGAAATCAAAATTGCTCAGGATGCGGGCATTGCTCTTTCTGACAAAGAGCGCATTATGCTTAATGCCAATACGCCAGTTCAAACTGCTCGTTATTTCCACGATCATTATGGCATAGGTAACAATTCTGAAGAAATTCTTTCCTATATGGACGATGTTCTTACAGGGTTTTACCGCTATGAAGTTCAGCCTCGCCAGGGGGCGGTTGAGCTTGTCGAGGAGTTGAAACGTCGCAAAATTCATATGACCATTGTGTCCTCCAGTCCTGGACAGCTGCTTCGTCTCGGTTTAGAGCGGGCAGGGATTTATTCTTGCTTCGAAGAAATAATTTCTAGTTGCGATATGGGCATCTCTAAGCGAGGCCCTTTGGCTATTCGTCATGCTCAGGCAATAATGCACACCGAAGCAGAAGAAACGTGGGGCTTTGAAGATTCTCTGTATGCAGCACAGGTTTTGGCCAGCCAGCAATTTGGTGCAGTGGGCATTTATGATACTGACGAAGCGGGCACAATTGAGGAATTACGTTCCGTGTGTAATGTTGTCCTTCGCGAACTTGATGAATTGGATATTGATAAGTTTCTTAAGGGTGAATATCGTCGCTCTCAAGCGGACGCTCGCTGTGCTTAATTGCAAAGGGAGCTTTATATAGTCGGCGGAATAAATCGTGGATGCCTCAAACTGCACCTGTCTTAATGATGCCGATCTTTGGTCTTTCTCGAGAAAAGTTGCTTTCGGGCAGCTAAACGACACAGCAGTGCGCCTAGCGCAACAGCAATACTGTCAACAAGCCAGTCCATTGGATCGCAGCTTCTCTCTGGAACGAAATATTGATGGATCTCGTCTGTTACTCCATAGGCGCTGCCAATAATGATCGCAAAGAGCACTGCGCGAGACAAAGGCATGTGGAAGCGAAGCGCATTCAGTAAAAGAATGCCAAAAATAAAATACTCAACAAAATGTCCAATAGGAGAAACATCTACCTCATGACCCACCAAGGAAAAGGCAACAGAAGATAAAAATGCCTTCAGGGTGGATATGATTCCTAATCCTTGGTTGATGCTGGTACCAGTATTAGCGGACATCCAGAAAATGACGCCAGCCATTATTACGACCGCAAGCCAGCTTAAAACGATGGTGCGCGTTGAGGTTTCCTTGGCAACTTCTTTGCCGATGCTATGTTTGTTGCTACTATTCACGTGCGAAACAATACCTTCAAAATCTTTATGAGGAAGTACTACTTGTATTGGCAGAGGACTGGTATAAAAGAATATTACGAGAAAAAATAAGTGACCACTGACAAACCGTAAGTTGTTTGCGAGTTGTTTTAAAGTGGTAGCGAAAATAGCAGTGGTAGTAACGAAAAGCTGACTAAGTTCGCATCTAAGCGAGGTACGCATGGCAAGCGATTCACATATCCAAAAACCAAGCATGAAATATGTTGTCTTGCTAGTATCCATTGTTATGCTGGGTTCATGCTTTGGCAATTTGTCTCAGACGGCACTCAATTCCATGTTTGCTGGTATGGCAAAAGACTTTGGTGTTGATGCGGGTGTTGGGCAGTGGGTAACAACGCTCTACATGCTTGTTCTTGGTATTACTGTGCCAGCGGTAACGTACCTTATGCGTCGTTTCGTATTGAAAAACGTCATTATTGCTTCTCTTATTCTTCTGATTCTTGGTGGCGTGGTTGATGCTGCTGCACTGAATTTCCCCATGCTCATTGCGGGTCGAATTTTGCAGGCAATTTCTGCTGGTATAACCATGCCCATGATGATGAGCCTCATCATGACTTCAGTCCCTCCTGAGCGCCAAGCAACGGCAATGGGTATTTCTGGCATTGCGATGGGATTCGCACCCAATATTGGTCCGACTATTGGCGGGTGGATGATTGAAACTACGGGGTGGAGAAGCTTCTTTGTAGTACTGGCAATTTGCTCGCTTGTTCTTACGGTGGTTGCGCTAGCTACTATTAGGAAAACTCCCGCAGAGGATTCGGGCATGCGCTTAGATATGTTGTCGCTTGTTCAATCCGCTCTTGGCTTTGGTGGTCTGCTTTTGGGATTCTCGAATGCTTCGAGCTACGAATTC
>URVA01000156.1 GCA_900551155.1 uncultured Eggerthella sp.
TATCAAGTATGCAGCCTTCTTTAGAAATACCTTCACCATACATGATGTCAAATTCAGCTTGGCGGAATGGAGGAGCGACTTTGTTTTTAACAACCTTGGCACGAACGCGGTTGCCTACAAACTCTCCGTCTTTCTTGACCGAGTCAAAGCGACGCACATCAATACGAACACTTGAATAAAACTTCAATGCACGACCACCAGTAGTTGTTTCGGGATTGCCGAACATGACGCCAATTTTTTCACGGAGCTGATTGATGAATATACAGGTTGTATTCGATCGAGAAAGAGAACCCGCAAGTTTTCTTAGTGCTTGACTCATAAGGCGAGCTTGAAGACCAACAGTGGTATCTCCAATTTCTCCTTCAATTTCAGCACGAGGAACAAGAGCAGCAACCGAGTCGATAACTACACAATCAATTGCACCAGAACGAACTAACATGTCGCAAATTTCTAAGGCTTGTTCTCCGGTATCAGGCTGTGAAATGAGCATTTCATCAACATCAACACCAAGCTTTGCTGCATATACAGGATCAAGTGCATGCTCAGCGTCAATGAACGCCACGACGCCTCCCGCTGCTTGCGCCTCAGCAATAATATGGAGCGCAATGGTGGTTTTACCGCTTGATTCAGGACCATAAATTTCTACGATTCGACCACGAGGAACACCACCAATGCCTAATGCGATATCTAAGGGAAGAGCTCCGGTAGGAATAACACCAATTTGAAGTTCGGTAGAATCTCCCAGTTTCATAATGGCGCCCTTGCCAAACTTCTGTTCAATTTGATCCGTGGTGATCTTTAACGCTTTTTCTTTGTCCTGGCTCATTTTGCTCCTCCAAAAAGGTGTAGTGCATTTGACGATTATGAGGATACACGAACAGGTGTTCGCATGCAATACTCATCTTATCTAATAAAAATAGTAGAGAAGTTTTTTCACAAAAATAGAAACTTTTTAAGAAACTTTGTGCACAAAATTTCACTATCAATCTTAAAGGTGTCTCATACCACTCTCACATGGTGAACTGATAACGCTTGCACCTTTAAGAACGATGTGAGCCGTATAAGTAAAACCTATGAGAAGTGGGATATTAGGAGTCCTGTTATTCTTCGTCAGACACCTTCGGAAAGCGTTTATCAGTACTGAGCGCGCACAAAAGTAAATCGAGTGCAAAGTGTACCGTCTGAGAACGCACTTCATCTCTGGTGCCTCTAAAGTGGCGTACGAATGTTTTAGTCTCATGAGTATGTTCGTCAGCAAAATAAGTAATGCCAAACCACACGGTACCAACTGGTTTTCCGGGTACAGCACCTCCAGGGCCTGCAATCCCTGTTACCGAAACAGCGATATCGGAATTACAAGTAACTCTTGAACCATCAGCCATTGATGCGGCTACTTCACTGCTAACCGCCCCTACCGTTGTTAAATCAAATTCTTTTACTTGAAGTACGTTTTGCTTAACATCATTGGAGTAGCTAATTACTCCGCCTTCTACCGCTTCGGAGCTTCCTGCAACTGCGGTAAGAGTTCCACCAATAAGGCCTCCGGTACAGCTTTCAGCAGTAGAAATAAGTTTGTTCAGGTTTCGCGCTTGGTCAATTACCTGTTGCGCCTTTTCTTTCAGGGCGTTTTTAATGATTACATCATCTGCTTCTTTGGGCAGTGGAGTTGCGTTCTTAATACCTTCTGGCGAAAAATTAGAGAAGGAATCGTCAGGATTAAACTTAAAAATTGGCGCACATTTAATAAAGTAGTCGCACATAGAAACAATCGTTAAAATCACGGCAATTATCATAAAGAACCAGGATACGACATACATAATGAAGCCCATGGATGTATGGAGATCAAGAAGTACTGGTGATCCTTTAATGATAAAAAGAATAATCGCAATTATTTGAAATACCGTTTTTGCTTTTCCATACCAACTTGCAGCAATTACAATGCCATGAGTAGCGACTAACATACGCAACCCAGAAACAATAAACTCTCTGCCTAAGATTACCAAGGCAACCCATGAAGGAAGAAGCTGCAATTCAACTAAAGCAAGCAAAGCAGCAGCAACAAGGATCTTATCAGCGAGAGGATCAATGAATTTACCAAAATTTGTTACTTCTCCCCTACTTCGAGCTAAGTAACCATCTACGGCATCTGTGGACGAGAGCACGGTAAAGATAAAAGCAGCGATCCAAGGTTTCCACAAATCAGCATCAGACCATGAAGGTATATAGCTAGGCCAAGGGGAAATAATAGCAACTACGAACACGGGAACCAAAAGGATTCGTATTATGGTAACTATATTCGCAGGAGTTAATATGGCATTTTCTGATCGTGTTTGATCAGTCACAAGTTGCCTCCATCTCATACAAAAGCGTATCGGTAATAGTGGCAGATACAAACTGTCCTATGGATGCGTTTTCTATATACGTTACACCGTCAACCTCGGGCGCTTGCGACTGACATCTACCATAGAGCTGACCATCTTCTTCAGCGCCAAGTACAAGTATGTTTACCTTTTCGCCAATACGCTGAGCGATTTTTTGCGCAGAAACTGCATCTGCAAGGTCTCGGATAGTTTGAAGACGCTCTTGTTTGGTGTCCTCATCAATTTGATCAGGAAGTGAAGCAGCTTTTGTCCCTTCTTCGCGGGAATAAGCAAAGACGCCAACATAATCGAGCTGCGCTTCTGAAATGAAATCGCAAAGATCTTCAAATTGCTCATCAGTTTCTCCTGGATATCCCACAATAAGGGTTGTACGAAGGGTGATATCAGGAATGCTTTGACGAATA
>URVA01000157.1 GCA_900551155.1 uncultured Eggerthella sp.
GCAAAAGAAAGCACCTCAAGTATCAATTATTTCCCAAAAATAGTGGATTTAGCACCTATCTGCGCAAACGTTTAAATAAGACAATGACACGGAATTTTACCTAGAGAGGTATCAGAGCCTACTAAAGAAAGAACTGCAACTACCTTTGCCTGTTTTGATTCAATAAATGAAATAATTTTTTGCGCAATTGTTTCATTGTAGGTATCAAGAACTATAACTACTTTTTCGTTCTTCTTTACAGAAAGAGAAGTGCTCAGTTCCTGATCAAGAGTCTCGCAAATACCAAAACGCATCCAAGCAGAAAGCGCAACGTTGTAAGCAAAATAAGAATCTAGTCCTGGAAGAGACAATACAAGTTCAGGTTTTGCTTCTCGATCAATCTTTTGAAGCAACTCAACTGCTAACTTATTCGAAACAATAGGATCCGCCATTAATGCTTGCGCATTAATGGATAAACCAGAATCGCCTGATTCGAGGGCTCCCATTTTATCTAACAAGTCACGTACTTCTTGTTTATCCATGTATTTACAGCTCCTTCACGATAGCATCAAATGCAGCGCCGGGATCAGCCTGTCCCGTGATAGGACGACCTATAACAATATGTGAAGCTCCATTATCAAACGCTTGTTTTGGTGTTGCAACACGACTTTGATCACCAAGGTCAGAGCCCGCAGGACGTACGCCAGGCGTAACGATATACGCATGAGGACCAAGAACTTCACGTAACATAGCAGCTTCCTGAGGAGAAGCAACAACTCCCGATAAACCAGCTTCTTTAGCTTGCGTTGCAAGAGATAAAACTTGATCGGTAACCGATCGAGTGACTCCTGTTTTCGATAAGTCTTCAGCACTCATGCTGGTAAGAACAGTAATCGCAAGAGAAACAGGTTCGGTATCAACCCAACGAGCTTCAGCAAGCCCTTCTTTTGCAGCCTGCATCATCTTAATTCCGCCAACTGCATGCATAGTAATCATATCGGCACCAGCTTCAGCAGCAGCCTTTGCAGCGCCTTTAACCTGATGAGGAATGTCGTGAAACTTCAAATCTAGAAAAACCTTGAAACCACGTTTTTGTAACGCAGTAATAAAGAAAGGTCCTTCTTGATAAAATAGGGTCATTCCAATTTTTACCCAGCTCGCTTTCCCTGCTAAAGAATCTGCTAACTCCAAGGCGCGAGAACGATCGCAATCAAGCGCAACGATAACACGGTCTTTTCGGGGGACTGAATTAAAATCTAGCATTCTAGGGCTCCAATCAATTGATTGACGTCGTCAATGTGGTGTTGTTCGCAATAGCGCTGAATACCCTCGATGACATCAATCGTTGCACGAGGGTTTGCAAAATTTGCCGTACCTACCGCAACGGCGCTGGCACCAGCCAGCATAAACTCTACCGCATCGGTTCCATTAGTAATGCCACCCATACCTAAAATAGGTACCGAAACCGCTTGATGAACCTGCCATACCATACGAAGGGCAACGGGTTTAACAGCAGGACCAGAAAGGCCCCCTACCACACGAGCAAGAATAGGTTTACGTTTATTTACATCTATCGCCATGCCTAATAACGTGTTAATTAGTGATATCGCATCAGCTCCCGCAGCTTCTACGGCACGAGCAACTTCAGTTATATCAGTAACGTTTGGTGTAAGTTTTACAATCATAGGGCGATTGGTGCGCTTACGACATTCGCTTACCACTGATGCGGCCATAGAAGGATCCGTGCCAAACGTCATACCACCACAGTCAACATTAGGACACGAGATATTAAGCTCATAAGCATCAACATCATTGGATTCTTCGAGCGCTTCTACTACTGCAGCATATTCATCTAAGCTATGGCCAGAAACGTTAACAATGGTAGTAGCATTTTGTTCACGCAGCCAAGGCAAATCACGTTCCATTAAAGTCTTTACACCAGGATTTTGCAGACCAATAGAATTCAACATGCCGCTTGGAGTTTCAGCAATACGAGGCGCATCATTTCCAGCCCAGCCATTAAGCGAAACGCCTTTCGTAGTTACTGCTCCAAGAGCACCCACGTCAATAAAATTGCCATATTCACGACCAGAAGCAAACGTCCCTGAAGCCGTCGTTACGGGGTTTTTCATGGATAAACCACCCAAATTTACGCTCATCTGAACAGTCATTACCAAATCACCTCCGCAGCGTTAAATACTGGACCATCGATACAAGAACGCTTTCGACCATTAGTGGTTTCAACAATACACGACAGGCATGCGCCAATACCGCATGCCATGCGCTTTTCTAAAGATACAAAAGTTTGAATACCCGCCTGCAATGCAATATCGGAAACAATATGCATCATAGGTTCAGGACCGCAACAGGCAACAAAATCATAGGCGTTATCAGCTATATGCGTACTTACCAAATCGGTACAAAAACCATGATGACCCTTAGAACCATCATTGGTAGCAATAGATACTGCTTTTCCTAAAAGCTTTTCATAGCGCTGTTCGACAACTAAAGCCTCTGCCGTTTGCGCACCCAAAACTACATCTACCTCAACACCAAATTTGACAAGAGATTCGGCAAATAAATACAGAGGTGCGCCTCCGACTCCACCTGCAACTAATAGAGCACGTGAAGCAGACTCAGGAGCAATCCATCCATGACCTATAGGTCCCATAACACTGACTTGATCGCCCTTGCCAAGAGTGGTCATGTGAGCACTACCAAAACCAACAACCTGGTACAAAACAACTAAAGTCTTCTTGTCGTTTTCTGTGTAGTAAATAGAAAAGGGT
>URVA01000158.1 GCA_900551155.1 uncultured Eggerthella sp.
TATGGAAGAAGGCTTAGATACTGGTGCTGTTGCAAAAACCTGCACTGTAGATATCGATGCTATTCCAGCAACAGAACTCTCTCATATTCTTGCTCTTCAGGGTGGCACTGCTCTGGTCCAGGTCCTTGATGTGCTTGAATCGGGAGAACCTCTTGCATGGCGTCCTCAGCCAAATGAGGGAATTACGTATGCTGAAAAGCTTGCTAAAGGCGAACTTGATCTGTCTTTAGAGTTATCTGTTCAGGAAGCTCTACGCCAGGTACAGGCATCAAGTGAGCATCATGCATCTCGTTGCGTGATAGCTGGCAAAGAACTTACGGTTATATCCGCCTCTTTAGCAGGCTCTGATGTTGCAGTTGGGGCTGGACAAGTTGCATTTTTAGCGAAACGCTTATATATGGGCTTTAAAGATGGCGCCTTGGAATTACTTAGTGTTAAGCCTGCTGGCAAGAAAAATATGGATGCAAAAGCTTTTGCTGCAGGTATTCAGGGTATTAAACAGGGCGGTATTTGTTGGGGTTCAATACATGGGTAGGCCAAGAAAACCAAAAAATACTTTCAGTAGTAAAGTTACTCCTGCAAGAAAACTTGCCTACGATGTGTTGACAGAAATACGAATTCATAAGGTATTTCTCGAGCAAGCTTGGAATAAGCAGGTTCGAAATCGTAGTCTTCCTCCTGCAGAGATTGCTTTTGCTCGACTCTTGGCAACTCAAGTAGTTTCTCATAAGGGAAGTTTAGATGAACTCATTAATTTCATTCTTAAAAGTCCCGATGATATACAAAGTGACGTTCGTGAAGCGTTGCGTATTTCATTTTCTGAGTTGTTTTATTTGGGCAAGCAAGACCACGTTGTAGTAAATGAAGGTGTGGAACTGGTACGATCAGTTTCTCCTAAAGCAAGTGGTGTGGCAAATTTTGTTCTCAGACGCGCATGTGAACTAAAACCTTCTTTTCCCTTTGGGGATCCTGATACTGAAGTAAAAGCTGCTAGCCTGGCATTTGGTTATCCTTCGTGGCTCGTATTAAGCTTGCGTGATACTTATGGAATCGAAGCGGCAAATCGTTTCTTGAAAAACTCAAATGAGACGGCTCCGTTCTTTTTCGTAATTAATCAAGCTCATGCCAACGGACCTCAAACACTTAAGGCATTGGTTAATCAGGGAATTAAAGTTGCCCCGATTCTGCGAATTCAGCAAAACAAGCAGGGTTTGTCTTGTTTTGTTTTCGCAAAACGAAGCGATGTGGGTCATCCTTTTGTTGTTGAGTTGCTTAAAAAAGGTACGTTGATTATTAGCGACGGCGCAGCACAAAGCATTGCTGCTATGGCGGTACCGCTTACCTTTCCTGAAAAGATGCTTGAAATTGGGGCAGGAAGAGGTACCAAATCGGTTCTCATGCAAAATGTAGCTTTGGCGCGATTCGGTAAACAAATGAATCTCGATACGCTTGATCTTGATGTTCGGAGAACCAAAGAACGTATTGCTCGATTAAAACAAGCCGAGATTGAACAAGGTCAGGTGTATTGCCAATCGGCATGTGATCTTTCTAATTTTGAACCCCAATCCTACGATGCGGTATTTATCGATGCTCCCTGTTCTGGTCTGGGAACATTACGTCGTCATGCAGATATCCGCTGGCGTATTACTTCTAAAGATATTGAAGACTTCGCGCGCAACGATACAGAAATGCTGAAACAGGCTGCACGTTTAGTGAAGGTAGGAGGACAGCTTACCTATGCTACCTGTACCGTTACTCCGCAGGAAAACGATCAAGCAGTTGATGCATTTTTGCAGAGTAATGAAGGTGCATTATTTCGTGTGGTTAAGCGAAAATTATGTAATGACCTTTTCTCTAAGGAAACAACAAGTCCACTCTTCGATAGTCACTACGTCTGTGTTTTTAACAAGTGTGTTTCATAAGCGGTCAATTAAGAACTTTGACTAGACCCCGTATTCTCCGAGTTCTATAATCAATTCATAACCTTTAATGGCGGTACAGAGAGACCGATAAGGTGCAAACATATTGCTTATTTATTAGTGTTTATGTGAAGTTTGTCACGTAAGTCATAGTAAATAAGCCAGACTGATTGCCCCTCTCTGTCCTGGGGCTTTTTTATTGTCAGGATAGAGATATCAGTAAGATTTGTGAGCGGTGCTTTCCAGAAGCTTGGAGGCTTTTGGCTCATATGCTTATGAGTTTTCTGATATGCGGCTTTGTCTGTACGCACTTCACTTATGAAAGGAGCGTGCATGCAAGAAAACGAATTTGAAGAATCTGTTGTTATGGAAGAGTCTGAAATTGACAGAACCCTTGTTAGAATGGCTCATCAGATTCTCGAGCAAAACAAAGGATGTAACAATCTTGCTATTGTTGGCATCGTAACGCGTGGCGATGTGCTTGCCAAACGTATTGCTCGCCTCATTGAAGATATTGAAGGAACTAAGCTTCCCGTAGGTTCCCTTGATATTAGTTTCTATCGTGATGATTCCATCATGAGTCTTTCTCCTTTGGTGCAAGGCACCGATATTTTGTTTTCCATAGATGGTAAAACTATCGTTCTCGTCGATGATGTTCTCTACACGGGAAGAACTATTCGCGCGGCACTTGATGCGCTTATGGATCTTGGTCGTCCTTCTCGCATACAGCTTGCAACTTTAATTGACCGTGGTCACAGGGAATTACCCATCCGAGCAGATTTTGTTGGTAAGAATGTTCCTTCTGCGGCTAACGAAAGCGTTCGTTTGT
>URVA01000159.1 GCA_900551155.1 uncultured Eggerthella sp.
GTGCCCGCGTTGTTATTCTTGGATCGGGTAGTTGTGCGCTTGATATGGCCTATGAGTGTTCACGCGCCGGAGTGGACTTAATTACGCTTCTTGATTCGGATCGAAATCGTGCTCAAGAAAACCTGGACACCTTCTTAGCTGCATACGCGAAGAATAAGATGTCAATTTTAGATACTGAGCAATCAAGAACGGGACATTTATCCGCTACGCGTGCGTATGAACACTGTGATTTTAAGTTCGGTTCTCTTCAGGCGTTTTCTTCGGCAGAACAGGCTGACATCGTTATATCTTTCTTGCCTGGTTCAGTTTCAATTCCTGATTATTCAGAAGTGCTTCATTCTTCACAGATCGTATGTGATCCGTGGGGACGCTCAGATACCTTAGTACGGCAAGCCTATGACAAGGAATGCGATGTTGTTCCCTATTCGATGATCATGGATTACTGGGGTAGAGAATGCGCCAAGTTGCTTATTGAATTTGGTAATGCTGGTATTGCTTGATGTTTCGGGTAATACAATGCTTTGCTACAATTTATTTCGTTTTGTAACTCTTTGATTAAGGTTAGTTATATGGAATTCATCACAGCTGGAGAAAGTCACGGACCCGTTCTTAGTGCTATTGTTACTGGAGTTCCTGCAGGGTTGGCGATATCAGAAAAAAGCATCAATACCGACCTTGAACGTAGACAGAGCGGTTATGGACGCGGTGGCAGACAAGCTATAGAAAAAGACACGGTTCAGATTAATTCAGGTGTTCGTTTTGGTCATACCCTGGGTAGCCCTATAACGCTTAGTGTTCCTAATCGTGATTGGCAAAATTGGACTGATCGCATGGCGGTATTTGGTGAGCCACCTCAAGATTTGGTACGTGAAGTAACTCCTCGTCCTGGACATGCGGATCTTTTGGGTGTTTTGAAAAACGATTTTGATGATTGTCGCAATGTGCTGGAGCGATCAAGTGCTCGCGAGACTACTATGCGTGTTGCTTCGGCGGGAATTGCTCGCGAATTGCTTGCTGAGTTAGGTGTTGAAATTTATTCCTATGTAACCTCAATTGGAGAGGCCCGTATGGACGAAAACGACCCTATGAATGATGCGCTCTATTACAGTCCGCTCGATATTGAGATGAGCGAAGTTCGCTGTCCTGATGAAGAAGCTTCTCAAAAGATGATGGACGCAATTGATGCCGCCAAGGAAGCGGGAGATTCTCTAGGTGGTACGTTTAGAATTGTCGTTACTGGTCTTTTACCTACCTTAGGGGGATACGAAACACCATCGAAACGTTTAACTTCTAGACTAGCTGCTGCATTGTTTTCAATTCCTGCAATGAAAGGCGTTGAATTTGGTTTAGGTTTTGAAGCGGCTCATCTTCGTGGCAGTCAAGTGCATGATGAAATTACCTTAGACGAAAAGAAGGGCTTTGTTCGTGCAACCAACAATGCTGGTGGTCTTGAAGGCGGCATGACAACTGGCATGCCTTTGATTATTACCGTTGCGATGAAACCTATTCCTACCCTTACTATTCCGTTAAATACGGTAAATCTTGATACGCTTGAAGTTGCTAAGGCTTCAAAAGAGCGAAGTGATACCTGCGCTGTTCCTGCTGCTGCGGTAGTGGGTGAATCCGAGATAGCTATGGTGTTAGCTAATGCGTATCTAGAAAAGTTCGGTAGCGATAACATGACCGATATTAAAGCCAACATTGCAGCCTTTAAGGAACGCATTAAAACAATGTCACGATAAATTAAGAAACTAATGAGGAGTTCTAATGACCCATCATCATGCTGGCCGTTATGTATTAAATAAACCTGTTTTCTTTATTGGGTTTATGGGGGCAGGTAAAACAAGTGTTTCTCAGCAAATTGCTGTTACGTGCGGCGTTGCGTCAATTGATGCTGATGAGTATTTAGAATTACGTGAAGATCGTATTATTGCCGATATTTTTGCCGAAGATGGTGAAGAAGCGTTTCGTGATATCGAAACTGATGTTTTGCGTGACTTGGCTCGCCGTTCTCCTCGTTTAATTGGTTGTGGCGGGGGAGTTGTAACCAAGCGTCCAGAAAATGCTGAAATCATGAAGGACGCAGGTTTTGTGATTTATCTGAAAGTTTCCGCAGATGCGGCAGCTGCTCGTATTCCTAATACCGAATCTCGTCCGATGTTTAAGGATCTAAATACTGCGCGTAAAACTATCATCGAACGTCAACCTCAGTACGAAGCGGCAGCCGATGTTGAAGTTGAAACTGAAAATCGATCAATTCGCGATGTAGCAGAAGAGGTTGTAGCTATTCTTCTTGAACGTGGCATTATGACCGATCAGACGAAAGCTTAATGCTCTTATGTCTCGAATTGAAGTTGCTATTCCAGGAGAAAAATCATATGACGTTGTAATTGGGCAAGGGGTGCTCTCTTCTTTGGGGAGCGAACTTCGCAACCTTGGACTTTCAACTCATCATGCGCTTATTGTCACTGATACAGAGGTATCTCGTCGTTATTTACCTCAGGCTAAGTATTCGCTTGAGCAAGCATCGTTTCAGGTGGATGTTATAACTACTCCTTCAGGTGAGGAAGCTAAATCTATTGCTTGTATTTCTGAAGTCTGGCAAGCGATGGCGGATTGTGGTTTATCTCGTGATAGTGTCGTAATCGCGCTTGGTGGGGGTGTCG
>URVA01000160.1 GCA_900551155.1 uncultured Eggerthella sp.
CAGGTGTTTGCACCATGGCTATTATGACGTTTCCTATCATTATGCGTGCATCACAAGAAGCCTTAGCTGCTGTTCCCGATCTGTATCGTGAAGGCTCCTTTGGTCTTGGTGCAGGTAGATTCCGTACGGTATTTAAAATTGTACTGCCTGCGGCGATTCCTGGTATTCTTGGCGGCATTATTTTGGCTATTGGCCGTACGGTTGGCGAATCTGCAGCGCTCATTTATACGGCTGGTTCGATTGCTGCTGTGCCAGAAACGGTATTTAGTTCTACACGTACCCTAGCGGTGCATATGTATCTGCTTGCAAGTGAAGGTCTGCATATTGATGCAACGTATGCAACTGCCGTATTGCTTCTCTTATTTGTATTACTTATTAACTTTGCTACTTCCGCAGTAGCTAACAGGATCAGCAAAGGAAATATGTCTGATGAATAAAGCCAAAATGGACGTTTCGCATATGGACTTGTTTTACGGAGATTACCAAGCGCTTCGCGATATTAATCTCTCGTTTCTAGAGCATAACGTTACTGCTTTAATTGGTCCTTCTGGTTGTGGCAAGTCTACCTTATTAAAATCTCTCAATCGCATGAACGATTTAGTTGAAGGTTGCAAGATTACGGGACGTATTACTCTAGACGGGGAAGATATTTACGATAAATATGACGTAAATGTTCTCCGTAAAAAAGTTGGTATGGTATTCCAAAAGCCAAATCCTTTTCCAATGTCGATTTACGACAACATTGCCTTTGGCCCTCGTACTCATGGCATCAAGAAAAAGGCTGAATTGGATGAAATCGTCGAAGATTCTTTGCGAAAGGCAGCTATTTTTGACGAGTTAAAAGATCGTTTAAAGAAAAATGCGCTGGGTCTTTCTGGTGGCCAGCAGCAGCGTTTGTGCATTGCGCGTGCTTTGGCGGTAAATCCTGAAGTTTTATTAATGGACGAACCTACAAGTGCTCTCGATCCAATTTCTACTAACAAAATTGAAGAATTGGTTGGCGAGCTTAAAGGTAATTACACCATCATTATTGTTACGCATAATATGCAGCAAGCTGCTCGTATATCTGATACAACCGCGTTTTTCTTGCTTGGTGAAATGATTGAAGCTTCGCCAACTGATGTTTTGTTTTCAACTCCTAAAGACAAGCGTACTGAAGATTATATTTCGGGAAGGTTTGGTTAAGACATGGCTGCACGTCCTATTTTCGACGATGAACTCCATACCCTTAAAGCGCAAATGGCAGGTATGGGCGAACTGGTTAAAGAGGCTATTGAGGGTTCTTTTGAGGCAGTTAAGCAAACTAACCCTACAAAGGCGATGCTCGTTGCTCGAAATGATTCGCTCATCAATGAAAAAGAGCGCGAAATTGAACGCTTATGTTTGCGTTTATTGTTGAAAGAGCAGCCTGTTGCAACTGATCTTCGAACGGTTACTTCAGCGCTTAAGATGATTACGGATTTAGAGCGTATTGGAGATCAGGCTGCAGAAATTTGCGAAATTGCTACAGGGCTACCAAGCGATTTGGATCTTTCTAAGTTCCCTGCGCTTTCCGCAATGGCAAAAACTGCCTACGATCAGGTTAATGATGTGATTGACGCATATTTGTATCTCGATTTAGAAAAGACAGATGCCACCATCGCTCGCGATGAAGTTATCAATGATCTTTTTGACGAACTCAAACGCGACATAGCTACTCATATAACTGAACACATGCCTGATGAAACGTCTGCACTCGACATTTTAATGATTGGTAAATATCTTGAACGCATTGGCGATCACGTGGTCAACATTGCTGAGTGGGTGAAATATTCCATTACCGGTAACCATAAAGGCATGACGATTGCGGATGCAGCTGAGTAAAAGTTAAAAGCTGTGTCATAATATAAGCGCACCCATTACGAGGTGCGCTTTTTATTTGTATTGTTTTGCTTGTCATATCAGGAGGACCGATGACAACATCACTTTCTGGCCGTAATTTTTTGAAGTTGCTCGACTTCACTTCTGAAGAGATTCTTTCATTGGTTGATCTTGCTCAGGAATTAAAAGAAAAGAAGCATGCAGGTATTCTTCATAAAGAACTTGAAGGCAAGAACATTGTTTTGCTTTTTGAAAAAACTTCCACACGTACTCGTTGCTCATTTGAAGTTGCAGGACATGATTTAGGAATGGGTGTAACCTACCTTGATCCAGCGGGTTCTCAGATGGGGAATAAAGAATCCATCGAAGATACTGCTCGTGTTTTGGGCCGTATGTTTGATGGTATTGAATATCGTGGTTTTGGTCAGGAAATTGTAGACACTCTGGCAGAGTATGCAGGTGTTCCTGTATGGAATGGTCTTACTAACGAATGCCATCCCACTCAAACCATTGCCGATCTTCTTACCATCCGAGAAAACTTCGGATCTTTTAAAGGTTTGAAGCTGGTATTTATGGGTGACGCCAAAAACAACGTTGCAAATTCATTGATGGTAGGATGCGCAAAGATGGGCATTAATTATGTTGCGTGTGCCCCTGAATCTTCTATGCCCGATTCTGAATTGGTCGCAACCTGCCAAGAGATCGCAAAAGAAAATGGCTGTGAA
>URVA01000161.1 GCA_900551155.1 uncultured Eggerthella sp.
ATGCACTGCCCGCGTTGTCAATTATAGCTGGATGGGATAGTATTTGCTGAATTCTGAAAGCTGTTCTTCTGTCATGTCGATATCCAGCACACGAAAGGGATGCCACCCCAAAAAATCCTTGTCAACCATGCCGTTGCGCTGGCGCTTAAGGGGTATCTGCGTGCACAGCACATCTGTCACCACCCGGCAGCCAAGATTGACGTTCTCCCGACTGACGCTGCAGAAAGACGACCACGGGTAAAACCGCCGAAAGATGCCAAACCAGATCGCCACTATGCCGTCTGTGCAGATGTCATAGGACCTGCATATTCTCCCGATACCACATGCATCTCATCGACACGATAAGCCTCTTGAAAGGTTGCAGTCCAACCCTGGGATTCGCAATAGTTCACATGATCAAGCAAGGAATTAATAAAATCATCTTCTTTCCCCTCTGCATAAAACACAGGTGTTTCAAGAAAGTATTCCTCGGGACATTCAACTATCCTCCACCGATATCCCTCAGGCGTTACCTTAACTGAATCATCAAACCATGAATGAAGACGCCGCGCCTGATTAAGAGCTCCTTTAAGTAGTTGTTGTTTTCGTCCAAGATCAGCTATCTGCTTGTCGATAGATTCAATACGATCTTCCAGCAACGCATTAAGTGAAGAATTCGAAGGAGACTCTAGATACTCGCGAATTTCACGCAGGGACAAACCAGTACTTTGAAGAGCAGATATAAGAGCAAAATCAGCGAATTGCGTAAAAGCGTAGTAGTTATAGCCGTTTTCTGCCCGAAATACAGGAACCAGCAGCCCAACTTTCGCATAATGACGAAGCGTTTCTTTGGTAGTGCGACAAAGGCTAGCAAATTCTCCTGACTTAAGCAGCGTTTCCATATTCGCCCTCCAAAAGTTACTAGCTTCCCCTTGACTATGTTGTTACCCCACAGTTTATCGTAGATACAACAAAATAAATCATCATAAAGAAGAAAGGGTTACTTAGATGGGCTCATCTAAAAAGAAGGTTTCCAACCAAAAGCCTGCTACCGAAGTAAACGCAGCGGGTAATCCCTTGCCTTCAAGCTGGTTTGCCACTATTGCGATTATTTGGTGTGGACAAGCAATTTCTATTTTTGCAACGGTGGCGGCAAGCTTTGCTGCTATTTGGTATATAACCGAAAGCACTTCTTCAGCAGTTTGGCTCTCATTAGCTTCTATGGCAGCACTTTTGCCCGTTGCAATTCTTAGCCCTTTCGGCGGTGTTGCTGCTGACCGTTACAACCGAAAACATATTATTCTTCTCGCCGATGGGAGTGCTGGATTCTTTTCGCTTGTTCTTGCCCTAGTTGTAATGTCGGGACATCTCAGCGTCCCTTTAATGTTACTTTTGCTTGCTGTCCGTACAGGAGGTCAAGCATTTCATGGTCCCGCAATGACTGCATTGATGCCCCACCTTGTTCCTAAGCGACACCTTATGCGTATCAACAGCATGGACCAGAGCATCACGAGCTTATCCACTATTGTTGGGCCAGCGCTAGGAATCTTGCTCTACACTTATGTGGGTCTTCATGGTGTCATGTTGCTCGATACCTTTTGTGCAGCAATCGCATGCTTATGCCTTGCTAGCGTTAAAGTAAAAGCCAATATCTCTCCCAACAATAATCACGATTCAGTATTCGCTGAACTAAGAGAAGGAGCAACCTTTATCTATAAAGACAAAGGTCTTCGCAGCCTTATGCTTCTTATCATGTTTACCATGCTCTTGTTTATGCCCGTAGCATCCCTTGACCCCCTTATGGTTTATGAACATTTCAAGGGCGATGGTTTTCAGGCCTCACTTGTTGAAGCGGTATTTGGTATCGGATTGCTCATAGGATCTGCCGTAATACTTGTGTGGGGCGGCGGAACAAAGCGCATACCCCTCGTTATTGTTTCGGGTATTGTGCTCGGTCTTGCGCTTGCCGCTTGCGGCTTCTTGCAATCAGATCAATTCCCTCTCTTTGCGGTGTTAGTAGGGGTAACGGCAGCCGCAATTGGTTTTTACAATGCACCCATTATGCCGATTCTGCAAAACAAAGCGCCTGATGAAAAGTTTGGTCGTGTTATGGGCATATTCTTAGCCGGATCTTCCCTTGCAGCACCACTTGGTTTAAGTTTTTCAGGTTTTATCGCCGAAGCAATTGGCATTACTACCTGGTATAGCATGTGTGGATTATTGGTAACAATCTGTTGCGCAATTGCTTGGTTCAATAAAAACATTCGCGCTTTAGATACCGCAAATGAAGCGAAAGAGGATTTGTAAATATAAATTTCGAATTACCAATAATAAAAGCCAGTTCACTTCCTTCAGGCAAACTTACGCGCTTAATCGCTTTGAAATAAAGCAAAGGGCACAGCGAAAAGATTCGATAAAAGATAATTCTATCCCTTAGATTACCTTCGAACACCTAAGGCTGTGCCTTAAAAGCTTTATTTCAAAGCGGCGCTTCAGAATTTGCCTTCACGAAATAAACTGGCTTTTTTATAAATGTATTTCTAAAAGCTTTGTTCCATGATATTGAG
>URVA01000162.1 GCA_900551155.1 uncultured Eggerthella sp.
GAAATTGCAGAAGCAGTAAACCTTTCCTCCCCTTCTACTGTTCATGTTCATTTAAAAACACTTGAAGAAAAGGGATACATTGTTCGCGACCCATTGAAATCACGTTCAATTGCGCTTCCTCATAGTGAAGAATCTGACATGTCATATGGCTCTGACGCGTTTGATAACACGCTATCGTTGCCTTTGGTTGGTAATGTTGCTGCAGGTGAACCAATTTTGGCTGAACAAAACATTGAAACTACTATGACTTTGCCTACCGAATTAGTAGGAGATGCAGCCTCATTTATTTTGGCTGTTCATGGTGATTCAATGATAGAAATCGGTATCAATGATGGTGATTACGTTGTGGTAAAACAGCAAAATGTAGCCAACAATGGTGAAATTGTTGTTGCTCTTATTGAAGATGGTGCTACGGTTAAGCGTTTTTACAAGGAAGAAGACCATATTCGCTTACAGCCAGAAAATTCTTCAATGGAGCCTATTATTACGCGTGACTGCGCAATTGTCGGCAAGGTTGTAGCAGTATTGCGTAAAGTGTATTAGTGCATTTACCAAGGGAGTTTATTGCCTCTTAGCAAATGTAATGAAGTATTGTTATTCCGATTCAATTCTAAATTCGTTAAGGCGTGATAGGGCTTGTTTTCCCGCACGTAGAACAAGTCTTGTCCCCTGCTCTTCGTAGCTTTCGTGCAAGATGGTGCATCGCTGATGTGCGAACGAAACAATATCGCCTTTTTGATAAGGGATTAACACTTCTATGAGCTCATCTTGGGCAGAAGCGACCAAACCAATTCGATGAATTAGCTCGTCAAGTCCTTCTCCCGTTTTAGTAGAAGTAAATACTGCATGAGGAAAACGTGTTGCAAGCGCACTATATTGCAAATCTCCGAGTAAATCTTTTTTATTGAATACTTCAATTCTGCCTATTTCATGAGCGCCAATTTGCTCTAATACCATATTTACGGTATCAATCTGACGCATGTGCTGAGGATCTGAAGCATCTACTACATGCAAAATTAAATCGGCACCATTTATTTCATCAAGAGTAGATTTAAAAGCCTCAACCAACGTAGTAGGAAGTTTTTGAATAAAACCAACCGTATCGGTTAAGGTAATTTCTCTGCCTTCAGGTAAAACTAATTGCCTGGTAGTTGAATCAAGGGTGGCAAATAGTTTGTCGTAGCTTAATACTTCAGAGCCGGTAATAGCATTAAGTAGACTCGATTTTCCCGCATTGGTATAGCCGGCAAGCGCAACCTTAAAGACGCCAGATTCTTTACGACGTTTTCTTTGAAGATCGCGTTTTTTAGATACGTTTACTAATTCACGTTTAATTGAGGTAATGCGATTTCTGATCAACCTTCGGTCGACTTCAAGCTGACTTTCACCTTCGCCGAAACGTGAACCAACACCACCGCCCATACGATTGGAAGCTAAGTGAGCCCACATTCCTCGCAATCGTGGATAAAGGTATTGATTTTGCGCTAGTTTAACTTGAAGACGGCCCTCTTTGCTGGTTGCGTGAAGAGCAAAAATATCCAAGATAAGCGCGGTTCGATCGATTACTTTAACATCTTTGCCTACCACTTTTTCTAAGTTGGATTGTTGTGAAGGTGTTAGTTCATCGTCGAAAATAACAACATCTGCGGCATAGGTACGGCATAGTGACGCAATTTCTTCAGCTTTACCACTACCAACAAAAGTTCTGGGATTTGGCGAATCGAGTTTTTGCGAAGTTTTAGCAACCATATCGGCACCGGCGGTCCAGGCAAGGCGTTCCAGCTCAGCAAGTGAAGATTCAAGGCTCCATTCTTGATTTGGGCGATCGACGCCAACTAAAATTGCACGTTCACGTGGTTTTTCGATAATGGTCGAAGGACCATGTTGCTTTACTTCATCGAAAACGTATTCTGCCATATATACACTACTTTCGAAGGTTTATGCACTGAGTACGATAGGTATCTATAATAATCGAAACAATTTGTTCACGAGTTAAGGTATCTGCATCAAGCATTGTAAGTCGACTATCTCTCCTGAGCCAAGTTCTTTGACGCTTTGCATAACGACGAGTAGCTGTTTTAATTTGCTCTATTGCTTCGTCTTGAGAAATTTCTCCATCAAGATATGAAACTATTTCCTTGTATCCAATTGCCTGTGGCGCAGTAAGAGCGCTTCTGAACCCGTTGTTAAGCAGAGTTTGTACTTCTTCAATCAGTCCTTGTTCTACCATCTTATCGACGCGTTCATTGATGCGATTTGCAAGAATTTTCGGGTCCCGTTTAAGGCCAAAACGCAGTGAGGGAACAACTTCTGGCAACTGCTTTATATTTTTTACTTGGTCAGCATACGAAATTCCCTGCGCATACATTTCGAGTGCACGAATAACACGGCGCGTGTTGTTGACATGAAGAATTTCAGCTGACTTGGGATCTAGCTCGTGAAGTATATCCCATACCGCTTGATTCCCTTCCCTCTGTGCTAACTCTTCGTATTTTGCCCTTACGGGATTGTCTGTCTGGTCTCCTTTAGGAAAACGCATAT
>URVA01000163.1 GCA_900551155.1 uncultured Eggerthella sp.
TTAATCTGGCGCAAGCGGCAGTCTATATGGCGCTGGCGCCGAAGTCTAATGCTTCGTATATGGGACTTGCTAAAGCAATGGAAGAAGTTAAAAAAGGACCACTTCGTGCTGTTCCTTCTCATTTGCGGGATAGGCATCGTCCTGGATCCGAAGAATATGGGGATTATCTTTATCCGCATGATTCTCCCGCTGGGTATGTTCAGCAACAATATTTGCCAGATGGGCTCGAACGTGGAATATTTTTTACAGCTGGGCAGCGAGGTTGGGAGCGTTATCGCATAGATAGCACTTTGCGTGATAGGATAGACGAGTAAGGAAAATATTCGATTCCTAGCAAAAAGGAGGATCGATGGAGTTCTTTGAATCATTGGTGCCTGTAGGGGTTGTTTTATTGTGCTTGGCAGGAATTATTGCGCTGATTGCGCTTACGTATTTTCTTGTTTCGCTTATTAAAACCATAAAGGCTACGATGACTAAAGTTGACCCTTTGATGGATGAAACTAAAGAGGTACTTGGTGAAGCTAAAGTTACCTTAAGCGAAGTACGTGATGCGCTTGATAAAACCAAGCCTGCTCTTGATCGTATCGATCCTCTTATGGAGCGATTGACGTTAACTGTTGATGCAGCAAATCTTGAGATTATGCGTGTTGATCAAATCTTAGAAGATGTGAATACTATTACGGGAAATGTTTCTAAGGCTACTGAATCTATTGACACGATTACTTCGGTTCCGCTTGATGCGCTTTCTACGGTAACCGGCAAGATTCGCGAAAAGATTGCTCCCCTGATGCAGAAAGAGGACTGTGTTGGAACGGTGGCAAATACGGTAGATCAAAAGCTTGATTCGGTTGAAGATCGCGTAGCAGACGCTCAGGCTCGTGCTGATATTAAGCGCGCAGAACGTGATGAAGCAGTTGCGAATCGTAGCGCTGCACAAGATCATTCCAATCGCATGTCTTCTAGCTTAAAAGATGCATTTTCTGCTCATATTTCCAATGATACAGAAACGATCTACTAAGTTATTTGTTAAAGAAAAGTAACGTATCGTATAGGTAGCTTTACTGATGGTGAGCCACCTATACGATTTATTGTTATTCGGGACTTCTACTTTTTATGGCGAGGAGCATACATTTGCCAATGTCTTATAACGAACAAGATAATCAAGACGCGCTATTACGTGAAGAAGAAATAAAAACTCTTAAGTCCAGGCGAAGGCTTTACGTAGGTGTATTCATTATTGTTCTTGCGGTATTGCTGTATTTAGCAGGGCAAGTCCTTAATATTTTGGCAAATCCGATTGCAATTGTGGTGTGGACCACCATTATTGTGTTTTGTCTTAAGGGCCCTGTTAATAACTTAGAGAAAAAAGGAATTTCGCGTGTTTGGGGTTCATGCGTTTCGTTTCTTCTTTTAATCGTGGCGCTTATTCTGCTGTTTTGGCTTTTATTTTCGCCGTCACTTGGTTTAGGTGGTCAGTTTGCTTCATTGATTGAAACTATTCCTGGCCAGATTAATGATTTAACTCATTGGCTCAACCAAATGTATGACCAGTATTCCTATATTTTCCAAGATGATCGTGTTAATTCTTGGATTAACGATACGCTGAAGTCTATCGGTGGATGGTTTTCTTCTATTGCCAGCGTAAGTGCTGAAGGCGTTATGTCTGCTGGTTCAAGCGTTGCAAACACCGCGCTGGTATTGGGCTTTTCTTTGGTAGTTTCATTCTGGGTTCTGATTGAGCTTCCAGCATTGGGCCGTGAGATTAAGCGTTTATTTGGTCCTCGTTATCATGATGATTTGAACATTATCTATTTAACTGGTACTCGAGTAATGGGTGGCTACATAAAAGGCACGTTGTTACAATGCTTGCTAATTGGTGTTGGCTGCGGCGTTGGTTATGCAGTTATGGGCATTCCCAGTGCAGCTGCTTTAGGGGTAATTACCGGTCTGTTGAACATTATTCCAGTTATTGGTCCTTGGCTTGGCGGTGCCGTAGCAGCGCTTATCAGTTTGTTTGTAAGTCCTCTAATTGCGCTTATTTCTTTGGTGTATACCATCGTTATTCAGCAAGTGGTCTATACCTTCATTTCGCCTAAGATCATGGGTAATTCAGTAGATATTCATCCTGCTCTTGTTATCCTTGCTTTGATGACTGGCTCTGCGCTTGGTTTTGCAGTACGTGGCTTTTTGGGCAGCATTGTTGGTATGTTGGTTTCAATTCCTGCTGTTGCTGCTGCGAAATCGTTATTTGTCTATTACTTCGAGAAGAAAACGGGTCGCATTATTGTTTCTGAGGATGGCGTTATCTTTAAGGGAGAACCGTCAGGCTCTGAAGCTAACCCTGTCGCCGATGCAACTGGTGAATTTTATGTACCAGAAATAACTCCTTCGCAGGGTAAGCATCGTAAATGATATGATGATCATTTGTGTATGAAACATTTATTTGCAAGAGCTAGAAACGAATAGGATTTTGCACATGAAATATATGACATCTGCCGAAATTCGCGAGAAGTATCTGTCGTTTTTTGA
>URVA01000164.1 GCA_900551155.1 uncultured Eggerthella sp.
GCGCATCGTAAAATCGCGGAACTTGAGCAGGAGGGAATTCTGTCTGCTGTAATTACGCAAAATGTTGATGGTCTTCATCAAAAAGCAGGCTCCAAAAACGTATTTGAATTACATGGCAGTTCATTAAAGAACTACTGTTGCTCCTGCAGAAAGCAGTTTACGTTCGAAGAATTTGTTGCTCTAAGAAAACAAGCACTCATCAGAGAAACAAACGACAGCACATCTAATTCCGCCCTGAATGGAGTGCCACGGTGCCCTGAGTGTGGCGGTATTGTTCGTCCCGATGTGGTTCTGTATGAAGAAGGACTGTCTGAAGATGTTTTAACAGGAGCCATAAAGGCAATTAGCGAAGCTGCTTTAATGGTAGTAGCGGGCACGTCTTTGGTGGTTTATCCTGCGGCAGGCTTGCTTCAATACTTCAAAGGATCTCATCTTGCTATAGTGAATCTTCAGCCAACGGCAGCTGACAGAAAGCCAGACCTTTGCATATCGGCAAAGGTAGGCGAAGTGTTTGATTTCTAAACGGTAAAACTACATAAGGCACATTTTTATTGGTGGGTAACTATCGTTTAGTGGGCTAGCATTGATTAGTCCCAACTAAAACAAGCAAGCATCGATTACCTCTTTACCGCGAAGCTTATTCAGCCATTCATCAGGGATACCTTGTATTCCGTAAACTATTCCCGCAAGAGCACCAGCAACAGCAGCGGTGGTATCCGTGCCGTCTCCTAAATTCACTGCCGTCAGAACACAATCTTTGTAGGTAGTGGTAGTTGCCAAACACCAGTAAGCCGCCTTAAGGGTATCTAACACAAAACCGCCTGAGCGAATTTCTGTGCGCGGGGTTTTGACAAGCGTGTCGTAATGGGGAAGTGCCGATTGGATGGCTATGCCAGACGCCAAGGCGCGGCATACATGTACGAATTCAACGCACGCTTCGGTTGATATTTGATGTGCGTGAGTAATGGTAGAGACCGCTCGTATTTCATCATCAGTTACTTGCGTGAAAGCTAAGGGAGCGGTACGCATTAAGGATCCATTGCCATTGTCGAATTCGCCACTGCATCCAAATCCTTGTGACAATGCCTTTTGCGTTGCGATGCCAATATCGAATAAACCGTCAATAGTATAAGCCCCCGTTTCGTACCAGGCGATAAAGCGCGCTTGGATATCGGATGGATCAATGTACTCGAGCTCACGGATGCTATCGCATAAAGCAAGCGTCATGGAAGTGTCGTCACTCCAGGTTCCAGCTGGCTGGTTGTGTGTGCCGAAGCCTATCATGTCGGTACAAGAAAACGTATCGCGATCTTTGAATTCGAAGGGAACACCAAGCGCATCGCCAACGGCTAAGCCGTATACGCAGTCTTTCAAGATTGCATGATTTAAGCCTAATTCGACCGAATAAAGAGGTTTATACAGGGCGCCTTCTGAAGTTAAGGTACTTTTGTAGAACGTTACGGTATGTGC
The DNA here is from genome assembly GCA_900551155.1 of uncultured Eggerthella sp. Taxonomy (GTDB): domain Bacteria; phylum Actinomycetota; class Coriobacteriia; order Coriobacteriales; family Eggerthellaceae; genus Anaerotardibacter. The sequence goes on from URVA01000164.1 coordinate 1,471, forward strand.
AGAGGCAGGCTGTGGGAACTGGAGCTCTGGCAGAGACCCTTTAGGGATACGCGCCCGCCGTGCGAGCGTAATATGGGGTCGAAACTTCTTTTCATCAAACGATATGCCGCGATTACGTAATTCTTCTCGGAGTAGCTCAGCAAGTTTTTTTAGTTCATCGGTTGGTTGAATTTGCAGATGAAGTGTTGCATCGTGAGGTTTTCCGAACTTGCCAAGGCCGATTGCGTTCAGGCGAATAGGCTGTATTAAGGGAAGCACAGCGTCAATGGATTCAATTACCTTTGCTGCGGTTGATTCATTGATGTCTCCAAGAAAAGCAAGCGTAAGGTGATAGGTTTCTCGCTTCATAAACCTGCCTTCAATTGTGCGCTTGAGGGCATTCGCTAAAGAAGCAACTTCATCACAATAATCCCGGGGAAGCTCTAATGCAATAAAGGTTCGCATGGGGTACTCCAACTATGCCTGATCTGAATGGTAGAGTATTAATCATAGGTATTAGTCATGGGATTTTCTACGATATACACTCAATACAGAATTATACGAGTACAGAAAAATCAAGGACAGATGCATGGGAGATATTTCTAGTGCGGTATTTCAAATGGCGATTTTGCTGATAGTTACCGCTGTTGGTTATCTTGCTGCTAAATTAGACTATCTGGATATGCGCGTAAAGGACAAAATTACTGCGCTTTTACTGAATATTACGCTACCCTGCATGATTATTGCGTCAGCGGGTAATCTCGATGCATCAACCTTAGGTACTCAAGTGCCCATAAGCTTGGTGTTGGGAGCTCTAGCGTTTTTCCTTTGGGTTTTGGTAGCGCTTTTGTTTAATGTTGTTTTTCGTGTTCCGAAAGAACAGCGTCCTTTGTATTACTTTATGAGCGTGTGTTCCAATACGAGCTTTATTGGTATTCCTGTTGCGGATGCGCTTTATGGTGAAAGCGCTGCGCTGTTATGCAGCGTGTTTATTATGGCAACAAGCACACTTATGTATAGCGTCGGGATAGCTTTATTGCTTGGTGGGGGAGCTACAAATAAAAAGGATG
>URVA01000165.1 GCA_900551155.1 uncultured Eggerthella sp.
CCGGCACAAGAAAGGAAACAACTATGGAAATTAAGCTCCCTGATGGATCAGTTAAGACCCTCGATGCCGGAGCAACCGTGCAAGATGTAGCGGCAAGTATTGGTGCTGGTCTTGCTAAGGCGGCTTTAGCAGGAAAGATCAATGGTGAACTCGTTGATGTAACAACGCCAGTAACCGATGGTGCTGCTATTGAAATCATTACCGATAAAAGTCCTGAGGCTCTAGGTATTATGCGTCATTCCTGTGCTCATATCATGGCAGAGGCAGTGCAGACGTTATTCCCAGGAGCTCAAATTGCCTTTGGTCCTGAAACTGAAGATGGCTTCTTCTATGACTTTGAACTTTCGCGTTCAATTTCAACTGACGATTTTGAAGCTATCGAAAAGAAAATGGCCGAAATTATTGCTGCCGATGAACCTTTTGTTCGCGAAGTAGTAACGCGCGATCAGGCTAAAGAAATGTTTGCAGATCAGCGTTTCAAGGCAGAACATATTGACGACTTACCTGCTGATGAGGAAATTAGTGTATATCGCCATGGTTCCTTTATTGATTTGTGCCACGGCCCTCACATTCCAAGTGCAGGAAAAATTGGTGCGTTCAAATTGATGAAAGTGGCAGGTGCTTATTGGAAGGGTGATTCCAATAACGAAATGCTGCAGCGTCTTTATGGCACCGCTTTCTTCAAGAAAAAGGAACTGACCACGTATTTGCATAATTTGGAAGAGGCAGAAAAGCGCGATCATCGCAAGATTGGCCGCGAACTTGGTCTGTTTATGCTCGATGAGCAGGCAGGTGTTGGTTTGCCTTTGTATCCACCAAAGGGTGCCCGTGTAATTCGTCTGCTTCAAGAGTGGCTTCGTCGTGATTTGTACGCACGCGGCTATGAAGAAGTTATCACGCCCCATATTTACAAGTCCGATGTATGGAAGACTTCTGGGCACTATAACTTCTATAACGAAAATATGTACTTTTTCGAAATCAATGAAGGCAGCGATGATGCTCCTCGTATGCAGGAATATGGCGTAAAACCAATGAACTGCCCAGGCCATGTAATGCTGTATAAGAACGATATTCATTCATATCGCGATTTACCCCTGCGTCTGTTTGAATTCGGTACGGTTTATCGTCATGAATTGTCAGGCGCTGTTCATGGTCTTTTACGTGCTCGTGGATTTACCCAAGACGACGCTCATGTATTCTGCACGCGCGAACAGGTAGTAGATGAAGTGGTTGCTATCCTTGATTTGGTTGACCATATCATGAAGACGTTTGACTTCACCTATGAAGCAGAAATTTCTACTCGTCCAGAAAAGTCCATCGGCTCTGATGATATGTGGGAGCATGCCACCAACGCTTTGAAGCAAGCTTGTGAGCGTCATAACCTTGCTTATGAAATCAATGAGGGCGACGGTGCTTTCTATGGTCCTAAGATCGACATCAAGGTAAAGGATGCTATTGGTCGTACCTGGCAGTGCTCTACGGTTCAAGTTGACTTTAATTTGCCAGAGCGTTTTGAGCTTACGTATCGTACGGCGGAAAATACCGAGGAACGTCCTTGGATGTTGCACCGTGCAATCTTTGGCTCAATTGAGCGTTTCTTCGGCATTTTGATCGAGCACTACACTGGTGCACTGCCTTTGTGGTTGGCTCCTGTTCAGGTTGCGTTGTTGCCTCTTGCTGATCGTCATGTGGATGCCTGCAAGGCGCTGGCTGCAAAAATTACTGCTGCTGGTGGTCGTGTTGAGGTATATACCCAAAATGAACCAATGCGTGTAAAAATTGCTAAGGCCCAGTCTGAAAAGATTCCTTACATGGGCGTTATTGGTGATAAGGAGTTGGAACAGGGTGGTGTTTCTATTCGAGAACGTCATGAAGGCGATTTAGGTATCTGGAGCGAAGAAAAGCTACTCGACATTATTCGTGAAGCTGCCTTGTAGTCAGTAACGTTTTAGTGACTAAGTCACATTCGTGGTTTACGTCTCCTTTTCTAAATGATACCTTTTAGGTGTCAAATAAAGCGCGAAGCGCACAACGTTTGTTTTGCAGGCTGGTTGTAAGAGCATGGAGATTGCAACGAATCCTGAAAAACGAGAGGCGTTAGCAAGCATGTGAAGAGGAGATAGAAATGGCAACCCAAATTACCGCGAGTGAATTTCAGGAGAAAGTTCTTAATGCTTCAACTCCTGTTTTGGTTGATTTTTTCGCAACCTGGTGCGGACCTTGCAAAATGATGGCACCCGTTTTAGATGAACTTGGTCAGGATATGGCTGGCTCTGCAGCAGTATATAAGGTTGATGTAGACCAGGAAATGTCATTGGCTCAGCAGTTTAATATCATGAGTGTTCCAACCATGATTGTTTTTAAAAACGGTCAGCCCGTTCAGCAGTTTGTAGGCGTTCAGCCTAAGCAAACTCTTGCAAGCGCACTGGCTTAGTTAGATATTCACCGATCATATTAAGAGGGACTTCTGTTATGGGGTCCCTCTTTTGTATGA
>URVA01000166.1 GCA_900551155.1 uncultured Eggerthella sp.
CGAAGGAGCCGTTTTAGTAGTTGATGCTACACAGGGCATTGAAGCTCAAACAGTTGCCAATGCCATGATGGCGATGAATGCCAATTTGGAAATTGTTTCACTTATTAACAAGATCGATCTTCCTGCAGCTGAACCTGAGCGTGTTCGTGAAGAAATAGAAGAGGGCCTTGCTATTCCTGCTGACGATGCAATTTTAGCAAGTGGTAAAACAGGTGTTGGGGTACATGACCTGTTAGAATCAATCGTCTATAACATTCCACATCCTGAAGGAGATCCTAACGCTCCGCTCTCTGCTCTTATTTTCGACTCATATTTTGATGCGTATCGCGGTGTTGTTGCTCTTGTTCGTATTGTTAATGGATGCATGCGAAAAGGCCAGTCCATTCGCATGATGGCTACCGACACTACAGCGTTAGTAGAAGAAGTTGGTGTTCGTCGTCCAACCGAGGTTCCTGCTGACGAACTAGGAGTTGGCGAAGTTGGATATTTAGTCACCGGTCTTAAGGATCCTTCTCAGGTAAAAGTGGGTGACACCATTACTCTTGCCAAGGGAGGCTGCTCAGAGCCCCTCCCTGGATATCGTGATGTAAAACCTATGGTATATACCGGTCTTTTCCCTATTGAAGGCGATCAATACGAAGACCTTAAGGACGCGCTAGAAAAGCTTGCTCTTAATGACCCTGCATTAATTTATGAAGCAGAAAATAGTCATGCACTTGGGTTCGGTTTCCGTGTTGGGTTCTTGGGACTTTTGCATATGGAAGTAATCAAAGAACGTCTCGAACGCGAATTCGGACTTGATCTTCTCGCTACGGCTCCCTCCGTTGAATATCATGTATTTAAAACTGATGGAACTATGATTTCTCTTCATTCACCACAGGATATGCCTGATGCTAGTGAAATTGAGCACATCGAAGAGCCGTATCTTAAGGCAAAAATTCTTATTCCTCCTGATTACGTAGGTGCCGTAATGGAGCTTACTGTTTCTCGTCGCGGTGAATTCAAAACCATGAATTACCTCAATACTACAACGGTAGAAATGCTTTGGGAAATACCGCTCTCTGAGCTCATTATGGATTACTTTGATCAACTTAAAAGCCGAACTAAGGGATACGCCTCTCTTGATTATGATTTCGATGAATATAAGCCATCGAAACTGGTTAAACTTGACATTTTGTTAGCAGGTAAGCCAATTGATGCTTTATCGTTTATTGTTCATAGTGATAAAGCATACGATCGTGGTCGTGTTCTGACGGAAAAACTTAAAGAAATTATTCCTCGTCAAATGTTCGAGGTTCCTATTCAGGCAGCGGTTGGATCTCGTGTTTTATCCAGGCAAACCGTTCGTGCCCTTCGTAAAGACGTTTTAGCTAAGTGTTACGGCGGTGACATTTCCCGAAAGCGTAAGCTGTTGGAGAAACAGAAAAAGGGCAAGAAGCGAATGAAGAGTATTGGTAATGTTGAGGTTCCTCAAGAAGCTTTCATGGCTATCTTGAAGGTTGACGAATAGGAAATCCTTATGGCGAAACATCCAAAAGAAGAATACGATTGGCTCAATGATCCATTCGATGACAAAAAACTTGCCAAAGAACGCGAAGAGTCTCGTATGTCAACTGGTGGAAAAGTTGGCATTGGATGTGGCTGCTTTATTGCGTTAGTAATTGCAATCGGCATCGCGGTGTATTTTGCCTTTTCGGTTGCTGGATTAAGTACTTCGTTATAGTGCCTAAGGCTTTCAGATATGACTTCATCGTTGTTTGATAATAGACGCATTATTCTTGCTCCTATGGCAGGGGTAGGAGATGAAGTATTTCGTGAACTTTGTCGTGAACAGGGCGCTCAACTTACGTATACCGAAATGGTTTCCGCAAAAGCTTTAAGTTACGCTAATCAAAAGACTGCAAATTTACTTACCTTGTCCGACTTAGAAGATAAGGTAAGTGTTCAATTATTCGGACACGAGCCGAACACCATGGCTGAACAGGCTGCTTGGGTTGAAGATTCCCTAGGTGAGAGGCTTTTTGCAATCGATATCAATATGGGTTGCCCAGCACGAAAAATTGCAGGAAAAGGCGATGGTTCTGCTCTGATGCGTGATCCTGAACTTGCAAGTTCTATCGTAAAAGCTCTCTATAAAACCGTCAGTTGTCCCGTTACCGTCAAATTTAGACGAGGATATGAACTGGATAATGAAACTGCCTTGGATTTTGGTAAGCGTATGGAAGATTCAGGTGCCAGTGCTGTGGCTATTCATGGTCGTTATGCGCAGCAATTCTACCGTGGTAAGGCAGATTGGAACATTATTAAATCCCTGAAAAAGGCACTCTCTATTCCCGTTATAGGCAACGGAGATGTGGT
>URVA01000167.1 GCA_900551155.1 uncultured Eggerthella sp.
TAAATGTGCTCAAAACAGGCATTTTCTGCCTGGCGACATTTTTGGCGAGTTCGACCATCAAGTGATGACACTTCTCCTAGCCAGTTTATCTTGAACTGATGAAGAGCTTGTTGCATGGTGGTGTAGAGACGTTCGCAAAATACTAGTAAATTTTCTCCTTGGCGGTAATCAAGACAGCTTTTTGTTTCTTCTGAAAATGCGATCGTTCGCCAGAATTTAGTTATAACCTCGATTACCAGGGCTGCTTTGTCGGGGAAGTAGTTATAGATGGTTCCAACGGCTATATTGCATTCTTTTGCAATGTTGCGAATACTTAATGCTGCTAATCCTTCAGCGCAGGCATGTGTATAAGCGGTATCAATTATGGTGTTTCGCATTGCAGCGGGTCCTTTAACCATAGTGCTTCCTTCGCATTTCTAGTATCTGAACATAGCAGTGGAGTGTTCAGGGAGAATTCCTTCTAAAAGCTACTACTTCTGAGATGTGAAACATTTAGAGGTGCTTTCTTTCTACAATGAACAGTGTTCAGGTGAACACTGTTCATTGTAAGGCAAGGAGCGAATTATGATGCTTCAAAATTCTAAGAGCGCTTCTAAAAGAAAGCCTTTTCAGGTTAAGAAACAAAACCTCCTTATTATTGCGGCACTAGTGTGGGTTGCTGCTGGAGTTAATATTCTGCACATTGGTCTTGAAGCATATGCAGAGGGATATGTCACCACGCTCAATGAAGTGCTTTCAGTAGCGGTAGGACTAGTATTTTGGTTCGGTACATTTTATAAGCTGACCAAAAAGCATACTCAGCGAATTACGAACTACGAGGAACAGCATCAGTACTTCTGGCATTTCTTTGATTTGAAATCGTTCATTATTATGGCAATTATGATGACTGGCGGAATTGCGCTGCGTGTATCAGGGATTGTTCCTTCGGTGTTTATTGCTATTTTTTATACGGGTCTCGGTTCCGCCTTGGCATTAGCAGGCATTTTGTTTGCACGAAATCGCATGCAACTAGCTTTTGCTTAACGTATAGATAGAAGAACTTACTCTTCACAAACAAAGAACTCGGCGTATGTAGTATGCCGAGTTCTTTGTTTGTTTCTGTAGGTATAAACAAGGGTTTGTAGAAATATCTTCCAGTTGATCGTGTTGCTGATTAATAAAAAAGATAAAAGGATAAGCAAAGCCGTTGGCGAACGTGATTCGGTTTTACCTTTGATAAATGACTATCATGGAAACATACTTTTGCAGGGGATTGGCGAATGAATACAGGAGGATTTCATGCTTAACGAAACCATTCGTTCTATGACTAAAGAGCAACTGCTTGAGTTGATGGAAATTGACGCAAAGGATAGTGTTGCGCTTGATGGGGTATGGTTTCAGTCGGTTGAACGGAAGTTTGGCATGGATGAGGCTATGTATCATGACGAAGAGGCCTGGAAGCGATTTTCTCCTGTTGAAGCTCGTCGATTAAAGAAGTTTTTAGGATTGGGTGAACATCCAGGTTTGGAAGGTCTTGCTAAGGCTTTGCCGCTGCATATTGTTGATCGTGCTAACAAATGCGAAGTGATTGAAGAAGAAGGCCGTGTCATTAATCGTGTGATTGACTGTCGTGTTCAATCGGCCCGATCTCGTAAAGGTATGGAATTTCATCCTTGTAAGTATGCGGCAATCTATGAATATAGCTGCTTTGCTTCTGCGATAGATGATCGTATTGAGTGTCGCTGTTTAAGCTGTTATCCCGATGTAACCGATGAAACATGCTCTTGTTCGTGGGAGTTCACCTTAAAAGATGACTCAGAAGAAAATAGCGAATTGCCAGAGAGCGAATCAAATTAAAATAAAGATATTAAACACTATATTCATGGATGAAACTCAAAGATAAGTATTAGGTAATATCTATTTGCGGTTTGGAGCTAGGAGAACACGATGTATTGCACCTCTTGTGGTAAAGAAATAGAGGAATCCGCCAAGTATTGTACGCATTGTGGTGCCCCTGTTGAGCAAGAATATCTAACCGATACTTCTGCAGAGCAGCCTACCGTTGCTATGCCCCAAAATCAATCCACCGAGCCTTTGGCGTCGCCTGCATCATCCTTGCAGCCATCTCAAGGCACTGCTGAGATGAATACTTCTCAGAAAAAGCCACTTTCCAAAAATGCAAAGACTGGTATTGGGGTAGGTATTGGTGTTGCAGTTATTGCAATAATTGTTGCTGTTGTGCTTATTGTTACGTCGCTTAATCAATCTCAGGAAGAGCAACCCTCTGAAGCAGATCCTCGGGTAACAATTGTCGATGAGACTGAAGAGGGAGAAGTAGAAGATACTGAGGAGGGAGAGGCAGGAGATAC
>URVA01000168.1 GCA_900551155.1 uncultured Eggerthella sp.
ATGGTAAATACTACTCCTGATGTCGATGTGCTTTATAATATGTTATTAGAAGCTAAGGAAAATGGTGTAGAGTATTTTGTCATGGAAGTAAGTTCTCATGCCCTTGATAAAGATCGGATTCATGGTTTAGAATTTGATGAGGTGGCTTTTACAAATTTAACTCAAGATCATCTGGACTATCATAAAACATTAGAAAATTATGCTAATGCTAAAAGGATTCTATTTACTAAGACTAGAAATGATAAGATTGCTATTATTAATGGTGATGATGAGCATTACCAGCATTTTGTTTTAGAATCAAACAATAATATCATTATTGGTCAACATGATAGTGATGTTAAAATTTTAGAAATGAGCTTTTCACATTTAGGAACAATATTTAAATTTGAATATTTAAATCATGAATATCAAGCTAGATTAAATATGGTGGGGCGATATAATATTTATAATTATTTAATTGCTCTATTATTAGTAAACAAGTTAGGTGTAAAAATCGAAGATATACTTGCTTTAAACGATAAATTAAAGGCACCAGCAGGAAGAATGGAATTGCTTAAATATGGAACAAATAGTATTTTTGTTGATTATGCTCATACTCCTGATGCGCTAGAAAAAGCTATCGCTTCGGTATCGGCATTGGAAACCGAAGGTAAGACCATCGTAGTCTTTGGCTGCGGTGGCGATCGCGATTCAGGTAAGCGTCCTATTATGGGACGTGCTGCTTTAGCGGCGGATTATGCAGTGGTTACCTCAGATAATCCTCGCACTGAAGACCCAAATGCCATCATCGAAGATATCGTGGCTGGTATGGGCGAGGGAACTGACCACTTCGAGGTAGTTCCCGATCGTCGTGAGGCTATTGCTCGTGCTATTGCGGTTGCAAAATCTGGCGATGCCATTTTAATTGCAGGCAAAGGTCATGAAGATTACCAGATAATCGGTACGGAAAAACATCATTTTGATGACCGAGAAGTTGCTGCCGAAGAATTGAAGAAGGTGTTTGGATAGCGTTATGCTGCTCACCATTAACACTATTGCTCAGTTTGCGGATGCTCAAATTGTGGGCGCTCCGTGTGATTTAGAACGTGAAGCCTGCGGTATTACTTGGGACTCGCGTGAGGTAGTGCCTGGTTTTGTTTACGTTGCCTTGCCAGGAGAAAGGGTGGACGGTCATAGCTTTGTGCCTGCTGCTTGTAAAGCGGGTGCAGTTGCAGTGCTTGTCATGCAGGATTTGTCCGAAGATGCTCTTCATTGTGCGCAAGAGTGCGCAACTGCGGTATTGCGCGTTTCTTCCACGCATGATGCCTTTACTCAACTTGCCAAGGGCTATCGCACCCTGCTCAAAGGCCGCGTTATTGGAATAACGGGATCTACAGGTAAAACCACTACGAAAAACTTAGTGCGCGATGTTCTATCCGCGAAGTTTTCCTGTGTTGCCACAAAGGCAAATCAAAACAATGAATTAGGCGTTCCACGTACGCTCCTTAATGCTGATCCTTATACCGAAATGGTAGTGGTGGAAATGGGAATGCGTGGTTTAGGTCAAATCGAACAGCTATGTTCTTTTGTTAAACCTGACTGGGCCCTGATTACCAATGTAGGTGAAAGCCATATTGAGCTTTTAGGAAGTCGAGAAAATATTGCTCGCGCTAAAGCAGAATTGATCTGCGCCTTGCCAAATGAAAAAGGCGTTGCTTTTCTTAATAGTGCTGACGATATGACGCCTTTTGTATGGGATCAATCAGGCAAAGCTGATACTTCGGTTGTGCGCGTAAGCTATAACAAACAAGATCCTTCTTGTCCAAGTGTTTGGGCAGAAGAAGTTTCGCTTGACGCAGAAGGTTATCCTTCCTTTGTGTTGTGCGCGAGCGGATTCACTTCAACGGATGTAGATCGTATGGAATGTAAGCTTTCGTTGCGAGGCGTCCATAACGTTTCTAATGCTTGCTCTGCTGCGGCAGTGGGATGTATGGCGGGTATGAATCTTAAAGAGATCGTAGGCGCTCTTGAAGCATCTCAACCCGAAAGTGGCAGACAAGAAATTCTTCATGCTGAGCAGGGATTTACGGTAATTAATGATGCTTATAATGCCAACCCCGATTCCATGCGTGCTTCTCTTTCTTTGCTGAAATCTATGGCAGTTAAAGGCCGTCGTTTTGCCGTGTTGGGCGATATGGGCGAGCTTGGAACTTTTGCTGCAGCCGCTCACGAATCGGTTGGTAGATTTGCGGCTCATGCTAATATTGACTTTCTGGTTTGTGTGGGAGAGTTGGCCCGCACAATTGGAACTGCGG
>URVA01000169.1 GCA_900551155.1 uncultured Eggerthella sp.
CTACATGTTCGCGCGCAGAAAGCCCCCAAGTTTCACCCTGCTGATCTGCCAAGCTACACACAAACACGGTATGGGCTTTAGATTGTGCAATAGCATCCACGATACCTGGCACCAACAAGTTTGGAATGATAGAAGTAAAGAGAGAACCAGGACCCAAAACAATAATATCGGCCTGACGGATAGCACGAATTGCCTCCATATAAGGCAAGCATTCTTCGGGAGATTCCAACCAAACCTGTTCAAGTGCTGTAGAAGAATGAGAGGCAAGTGCCTGTCCGTGCAACACACGACCATCAAGCGTACGTGCGCAAAGCGTTACATTATTCAGCGTCGAAGGATACACGCGCCCTCTTGCACCTAGAAGCTGCCCGCAAATCTTAATCGCTTCAGGAAACGATCCTGTAGCATTTTCCAATGCAGAAAGCATCAAGTTTCCAAGGGTATGATTTCTTGCAAAGTCAAAACGATATTTGAATGCCTTTGTTAGTGGATCATCGGGATTTGCAGCAAATGCTGCCAGGCACTTTCGAATATCACCTGGTGGAGTTACGTGTGCCTCTTCGCGCAAAATTCCCGTAGAGCCACCATCGTCTGCCATTGCTACAACAGCTGATGTTTGAACTCCAAGTGCAAGCAAGGTACGAATTGACATAGGTGCACCCGTACCACCGCCGATGACGACCGCTTTTAACTTTGTAGGATCTACCGCATCTCTGCGATGCACTAAATGTTCTTTGATAGAACCTATCGCTTTAAAAGCCTGCGTTGAAGAAGGGTCGATACTAAAGCCATTTTCAGAATGGCCACCGCGTGATAAAGCACTCATTTTGTTGCCTCCTTGCTGGTATCAGCAAGAGCAATATCGCGATGATACACGCGAACGTTATACCCTAAATCGCCAAGGAGCGCTGCGGTCTTTTCTGCAAGCACTACACTTCTGTGTTGACCACCCGTGCAACCAACGCCAATAGCAAGATGCTGCTTACCTTCCGCAACGTAGCCTGGCATTACACAACGAAGCAAGTTGTCCCACGCATCCAAAAACTTATGAGTTTCTTCGCGACCCAATACGTAATCACTAACTGGTTTGTCTAAGCCAGTAAGACCACGCAGTTCTGGAATGTAGAAGGGGTTAGGCAAAAAACGAACGTCAATAACGATATCAGCATCTGAAGGTGCTCCATGTTTAAAACCAAACGAATACACCACGACATTCATGCCATCTTTGTCGGTTTCTTTAGAATAAATAGAACGCAAAACTTCTCGAAGCTGACGAGGCTTCATATCGCTTGTGTCGATATATGAATGAGCAACCTCGCGCAATTCTTGCGTTAGTTTACGCTCGTAGGCAATTGCCTGAGCAATCGAACGAGAATTGTTCACGCACAAAGGATGGCGACGACGTGATGCCTTATAGCGCGCTATAAGCACTTCGTCGCGTGCGTCCAAAAAGATAATCTTGAACGTGATACCTGCAGCCTTGACGTTGGCTAACTCCCCTACCAGCTGCTTGAAGTATTCCCTGTTACGCGCATCGCAAACAATGGCAAGTTTTCTACCAATTTCATTTTGGCCTGGCAAGCTTGCAAGGCTAATCATGTTCATAATGAGCGAAGGAGGCAGATTATCGATGCAGAAATAACCCAAATCTTCAAAGGTATGCATGGCCTCGGTGCGACCCGCACCACTCATACCTGTAATAATGACAACATCTGGTCCTTGATTGGTTGGTACTTCTTGGTTGTTATCAACTGTTTCAACCTGCTGAATATCTGTCATAAGTACTCCCTAGGATCCCGATAAGTAACCTATCAAATTCGCTTACTACAAAAGCGTTATATCGTAGTGTAATTATCCAGTAGCACGAAGGTTGTTTAACTAGTTTTCACCAGTTTTAGCATCCTTTTTACCATTATATTGCTTAAGAACAGCATACACATCTTCGGCTACTTGATTAGGCACAACACCTGATTGTTTTATTTCCTCTAAGGAGGCCTTGCGCAAAGCAGTAAATGAGCCGAATACCTTTAGTAAGGCCTTCTTTCGTTTTGGGCCCATTCCAACCACTTCATCGAGAATACTTGTGGTCATTGCTTTACCGCGTAATTCCCGATGGAACGTAATTGCAAAACGATGCGCCTCATCGCGAACTTGCTTGACTAAATATAAGCTTGGACTTCCTCCCGGAAGCACCACAGGACCGCTTTCTTGCCAAGGAACAAATAGTTCTTCATCGCGTTTTGCAAGACCA
>URVA01000170.1 GCA_900551155.1 uncultured Eggerthella sp.
ATGGCATTATCCCGACTGTAGACGCTACCATTGCTGGTGAGTTTGGCAGAATTATGGGATGGGCTGATCAGTACAGAAGACTGAAAGTAAGAACCAACGCAGATACTCCGGCTGATGCAAGAAAAGCAAGAGAGCTGGGCGCTGAGGGTATTGGTCTTTGCCGTACCGAGCATATGTTCTTGGGCGATCGTAAGCAGATCATTCAAACCTTCATTCTTAATGAAGATGAAGCAGTTCGCGAAAAGGCTGTTGATGATTTGTTCAAGGCTCAGACGGGCGACTTCTTGGGCATGTTCAAGGCTATGGACGGTTATCCTGTTATCGTTCGTTTGCTTGACCCACCACTGCACGAGTTCTTGGAAAGCGCTCGTACTCTTGATGTCGAAATCGCTCGCATGGAGGCATCTGGTGGCGATCCTGATGTTATTGAAAAGAAGCGCCAGCTTATGGAACAGATCGACGGCTTCTCCGAGGCTAACCCAATGCTCGGTCTTCGTGGCTGCCGTTTGGCTATCAAGTTCCCAATCCTTCCTGAAATGCAGGTTCGTGCTATTGCAACTGCTGCAGCTCAGTTGAAGAAGGAAGGTCTTGATCCTAAGCCTGAAATTATGATTCCTTTGGTTTCTGTTGTTCCAGAGCTTGCTAAGCTTCGTGAGCTTGCGGAAAAGATTATTGCTGAGGTAGCAGAAGAGCAGGGTGTTGAACTCGAGATTCCAGTAGGCACCATGATCGAGCTTCCTCGTGCTGCGGTAACTGCTGACGAAATTGCAACTCAGGCAGATTTCTTCAGCTTCGGTACTAACGACCTTACCCAGACTACGTTTGGCTTCTCTCGTGACGACGTTGAGGCTGAATTCATTCCTCAGTACTTGGCAGAGCGCATCTTGCCTTACAACCCCTTCGCAACTGTTGATCCTGGTGTTGCTAAGTTGGTTAAGATGGGCGTTGAGCTTGGTCACCAGGGTAACCCCGACATCGTTTGTGGTGTTTGTGGTGAACATGGTGGCGATCCTGATTCCGTTAAGACCTTCTACGGCATCGGTCTGGACTATGTAAGCTGCTCTCCTTATCGTGTACCTTTGGCACGTTTGGCTGCTGCTCAGGCTGCATTGGCTGACAAGTAGTTTTCGTCAGGTTTTCAACGTTTCATAGCGATTCGTAACGTCTGATTTGTTGAATGGAAGTGCTGGTCATTATTTGGCCAGCACTTTTTCTGTTTTGTCGATTTTTTGGTATGTTTTTGGATGAAAATGTACGATTGTTACTGGACAGAAATAACAAAGGTAATTAAACCGAAATTATTGGTAATAAATCAGACTTAAATCAATTAACTTCTCAAATCTGGAAGAAATGTGCTGTAATCATCTCAATATTTGGTAACAAACGCGCTATTTCATCCAAAAACGATCGCAATAATAAGCAAACTTCATTTGGATTAATCTTGCATCAGCCTATGAAAGTTTAATTGACTGCGCCAGGAGACTTGCTATATGAATAGGCTCAAATCTTTTGGTGTTGGTTCCACTGGCTTCATTAGAAGAAAAGAGAGCATTTACTCTTTCAATGCCTTCAACGCAGCCAGTACAGTAGCATCCTATGGCAGAAGTTGTGTATTGCTGTACATGATTGCTAAGTGATCGAATCTGTTCTTCGGGGCTATGTGGTTTGAATATTGGATCTTGAAAGAGCTTGGGCGCAAGCCACTCATAACGCGGAGAAGGCTCTTTTAGAAGGCTTAGCCCACAGTAGTCAGCTTTATTGAAATTGTTATCTAATTCTCTAATGGTTGCGTTCATCTTGGATAGAGCTTTGCGAATGGCTAGTTGAAGGGCGGGGTCTTCCCTTGATCGCCAGCAGTCCTGTACTGTGATTTCCTTCTTTTGTAAATCCACCCACTGAATACAAGTTTTGTTTTGAGTGTTATACGGATTGTCACTAGAACAGAGTGTTTCATCGTATTCGAGAATAGCTTCATGAATACTTTTTAATGTGACACTCGAGTTGGATTCTTTCATGATTAGTGCACAGGTGGGGCAGACATACAATACCGTATCGCCAGGTCTAGGCGTATTGAAATCTTTACTGCAGCATCCCAATACTTGAGCATCTAAGCGAGATTTACAAAAGTAAGCGAGTTTATCACTTGCGGCAGGGTCGTATTTTGTGAACTTGCAAC
>URVA01000171.1 GCA_900551155.1 uncultured Eggerthella sp.
CGCTCTTCCGATCTTCCTATGAAGATTTTGCAGAAATGGATGAAGCTACCGCTGATAAAGTTACTGCGATTAATTCCGAACTGATGGATATAGCAGGTCAACGCGTTGGCTATAGTGAGGTAAATCTGATATCGGAAGACGCTGAAACATATACCTTTAGCTACTTTGCTTGTTCTTACAACCCTCAGTGGTCTGTCTTTAGCGCTATCAGCAATCAGACAAAGAAAAATACTAAATAAGCGATAAGTAAGCTTTCCCAAGTTCAATAAACTGTTCTTGAGAAAGTGATTCGCCACGAGCATTTGAAGGAATGCCTGCCGTTTCCAATAACTCTGGAATATGTTTCTTCATTTCATCATTAGCAGTTTGCGGATTCTCAAAATACGTTTTCATAGAATTCGCTATGGTTTTACGGCGTGTTGCAAATGCTGCATCTGCCATAACCATCGTTGCATTGCGAAGATCTTCAGCAAGAGGATTTTGCATGCGATTTAAACGAATAACGGAACTTTTAACACGTGGTGGAGGGAAAAAATTACCTTCAGAAACAGAAAAGCGTCCACCATAATCTGCAAAAAGCCCAAGCTTTACCGTATACGCTCCATAGTTTTTCGTACCTACTTTAGCGCACATTCTGTCAGCTACTTCTGCCTGTACCATAATGGTTTGACTTTCGATTGATTCAAATCGCTCAAAATAATCCAACACTATGGTTGCAGCAACGGCATACGGTAAATTAGCAACAAGTTTATTAGGAGCAAAAGGCAAGTCTTCAGGAGCAACTTCAAGCGCATCGCCACTGATAAGCGTAAAAGAATCTTGCCATGGTTTACAGGTTTGAGCTAAAACATCAGGCAAATCAGTATCGCGCTCGATGGCAACAACAGCGCCTGCTCGTTGCAATAACGCTACAGAAAGAGTGCCGATACCAGGACCTACTTCTACTACCCTATCTTCAGCACCTAGTTCCGCAAGATCACATATTCGCTGAACTACACCGTCATTGATAAGAAAATGCTGTCCCAAAGCCTTTTTGGTCATCAGTCCGTGCTGTTCTAAAACCGCTCTCGTTTCAGAAACAGACGCTAAATAGGAGAGCTTTGTCATTGTGCTGCCCTTTCCAAATACTCTAAGTCAGCATCTTTTGCCGTGATGCGCTTCTTTCCAATAATCTCTACACAATGATCAATGGAAAAACCTGCAAGTGCAAAAGCAGCCTTTACTGAAGTATACAAAGGTTCATAGCCGTGAGGATCCCCTCCATCACCAACCACATAAAGCATTAAAGGTCGTTTAGGTGAAATACAGGCAGATGAAACTTCAGCGAGTGAAACTACGCCCTGCGATGCCAAAGGCTGCGTACCTTTATTTTCTGCAGCGGATTGTTCACCACTGTTATTTCGGCGTGCTACATAGTCCCAGAAAAACGGCTGCAAACGATCAATTAATGCTTTTGTTTGGGAAGGCAAACTCGCAAAGTAAATTGGCGTAACCAAAATTACCCTATCCGCAGAATCAAGCTCTTCGATAAGGCTATTCATGTCATCGTCGATAATGCAGGTATCATTAGTACGACAGTATTCACATCCGTTGCAGCCCATAACATCTCTTTGAGCAACATCAAAAGTGAAGAGTTCAACTTCAGGTGCAACATTTGCTAAATGCATCGAAATCATGCGGCAAATGCGCGCACTTTTGCCATTAACCCGAGGAGACCCCTGTATAAGAACCCATTTGCTCATTAGATGCGCTACCCCCAACGTTATTCTTGACTAGATTGATCATCACGCGTTACAGAATTTAACTGCCACGTTGTAGGTTTACGATCCAAAAGTTTTCGCGCATTTGAATACAGTTGTTGAAGGAGTGCTCTCTTTTCTTCGTCTGTTTCGCAGCCTCGAACTTCGAGCATTTTATTTGCGGTGAAAATAGTGTGCTCTGGACCACACTCCATGCCACGCATAGGCTCAGGGGTCATGTAAGGACTATCGGTTTCTGTGAGCAGTCTATCAAGAGAAACATGGAGTGAACCTTCGCGAACTTCATC